>JBPCQM010000038.1:0-4114 GCA_050998115.1 Pseudolabrys sp.
CTCACGTACTACAACGTGGTGCGCCGCTGGGTGAAACTCGGCGATTGGAACGGGCAGGCGCAAACCTTCAATGTGCCGCTTGGCAATGTCGCCGGTGCAAATATCGATATGCTGGCCGTTGTCGTGCAGAGCGGCGGTTCGGCAAAGCCGGGCCTGATGCTCGGCGCCGCGACGGCGAGCTTGAAGTAACCGCCACTGTCGTCCCCGCGCAGGCGGGGACCCAGTAAACACATACGTCGCGAAAATCTCTGGCGCTGACCATTACCGGATTCCCGCCTGAGCCTGTCATCGGGCCGCGCTTCGCGCGGACCCGTTGGCGGGCATGACACCGAATCGCAAACAAAAAACGGGCCGGCAAATGCCGGCCCGAAGTTATTGGGATTGAACCGCACGCGGATACTGAACTCAAAACGCGGTACTAAACTGAAAACTCTTACGCGGAACTCAAACTGGCCCGGCCGGCGGAGTCCGAGGGGCTGGGGGGCTGAGGAATCCAGACTACCACCGCACCGGGCCTTTGAGGCAACGCTACCTATGTCGCAAGCCCTCGTGACCCTCGCTTGACGAAAATTGGGCCTTATTATGATGCGTTCTAACGAATGCGTGATCGACGGCTCGTTTTTCCATTATTTGCCCGCGGTTCACGGCCCGAGTCCGGGCTTGCCGTAACGGCCGGGCGGCGCGATCATCTGCATAACAACAGGAGGCGCCGCATGACGTTCGGTTCCGGCGAAACTGACCCAAGCCAGCCGTCCGGGAGCGCGTTTCAGGCCCGATCCGCCGCTCCCGCCAACGAAGTTAAATTCGATCACCACGAGCTTCGGCGCATTCTCGATCTTTATGGCCGCAAGGTCGCCGCCGGCGAGTGGCGCGATTACGCCATCGATTTCATGAAAGACCGCGCGGTGTTTTCGGTGTTTCGCCGCGCCTCCGAAGTGCCGATCTACCGCATCGAAAAAGATCCGAAACTGGCGCGCAAGCAGGGCGCCTATTCCGTGATTTCCGCGACCGGCCTGATCCTGCGCCGCGGCGCGGAGCTCGATCGCGTGCTGCGCGTGCTCGACAAGTCGCTGGCGCTGGTGGCGGGCTGACGCGAAGCGTCTGCAATTCGATGAATTGACTGCTCCGCGGGCCGCCTTCAATCGGGAGTTATCGCCGAGTGAAACGCGATATAATTTCTATTATCAGTCGGATTTGTTTTTCAGCGGGTGCATCTGCGCTTTCCTGATCGTGGGGCTGGATGCGAGGTATGCCAACTACCCCCAAGAACCGGATCAGTCGGTTGGAAGGATAATCGACCACGCTATTCGTCTGAGAGGTACCGTCTATTTAACGAAGGATGAGTATGCTCCATACGGATGGCTCATGGATGCAATGGTTCTGTTTGGCGGAGTCATTTTGGTCGTAAATTTTATTGGCTTTTTGAAAAGAAGGTACGAGGGATTTCGAGCTGACCGGAAACATTGAGTGAGCGGCCAAGGCGGCCCGGCCACCATCGCTTCGGCCACACCCGCGAAGGCGGGAGATCCAGTAATCGCCACCATCAGTTTAAATCGCAGGCGCTCGCGTTTACTGGATGCCCGCTTTCGCGGGCATGACAGTTCAAGGCCTACGGCAACGTGTCGGCGCCCTTGCCGAGCGCAATCTGCATCAGCACGGTATCGAGCCAGCGGCCGTGCTTGAAGCCGACGTTCTCCAGATTGCCGACGTGATGGAAGCCGCAGGCCTTGTGCACGCCGATCGAGGCCGCCTGCTTTGAATCGCCGATCACCGCGATCATTTGACGGAATCCGCGCGCGGTCGCTTCGGCGACCAGAGCTTTGAGCAACGCGACGCCGACGCCGCGGCGATGCATCTCGGGCGCGACATAGACGGAATTCTCGACCGTGAAGCGGTAGGCCGGCCGCGCCCGATACATGCCGGCATAGGCATAGCCGGCCAGCGTGCCGTCAGCCTCGGCGGCGAGATATGGATATTTGCCGTCGAGCAGCGCCTGCATCCGCTTGGTCATCTCCGCCTGGTCCGGCGGCTCCAGCTCGAACGACGCCGTGCCGTGCTGCACCGCCTCCGCATAAATGCGAGTGATGGCGGGGATGTCGGCGAAAGTGGTGGGTCGGATTTTTGGCTCGGACATCTCAACAACCGTCATGCGCGGGCTTGACCCGCGCATCCATGATGAACGCAACGCGCGCAAGCCTTACGGCGTTGCCCTGTTGAACCTCATCATGGATTGCCGGAGCATAGGCGTGCAAGCACGCCGTTCTTTGAACGGCTATGTCCGGCAATGACAAGGAGTGGAAAAACAAAACGCCCCGGCTTTGGGCCGGGGCGTTTCGTTGTTGCCTCAAACTTTGGTGGATGCGGCTTAGCGCCTATCGCCCATAAACCGCAGCATGAACAGGAACAGGTTGATGAAGTCGAGGTAGAGCGTCAGCGCGCCCATCACCGCCTTGCGGCCGGAAACGGTGCCGTCGTCATTGGCGCTATACATCTCCTTGATCTTCTGAGTGTCCCACGCGGTCAAGCCGGCGAAGATCAAAACGCCAATCGCCGAGATCGCGAAGTCGAGGCCGGTGCTTTTCAGGAAGATGTTCACCAGCATCGCCAGGATCAGGCCGAACAGGCCCATCACCGGGAACGAGCCGATCGGCGAAAGGTCGCGCTGCGTCGTGTAGCCGTACAGGCTCAACGCGCCGAACGACGCCGCCGAGATGAAGAACGTTCGGGTGATCGACGCGCCGGTATATTGCAGGAATACCGTCGACAGCATCAGTCCGAGCAACGCGGCATAGCCCATGAACAGCATGAGCGCCGTGCTGGCCTGCAGCTTGTTGATCCGGAAGCTCAGGAAAAACACGATGCCGAGCGTGCCGAGAAACAGCACGATCGTCAGCGGCCCGCCAAAGATCGCGTGACCGAACGGGGTCAGGCCGGTGATCGCACCGTTCGGGCCGGTGATGACGGCAGCATTGTAGGTGAGCCAAGCAACGACGCCGGTCAGCGCCACGCCGCTCGCCATGTAGTTGTAGATGCGGACCATGTAGGCGCGCAGTCCCGCATCGACTGCGGCTGCCTGTCCGGCGAAGCCGCCGCGGGCAGCTACGTTACGGTCGAAATCCGACATCGAAGTTTCCTCTCTTTGTACCGGCAACCGGCCGGTCGCCAGATCGCACGGCAGCCCACAGGCTAAGTGCGTTTCGGGGTGAATCTAGTGTGTGCGAAGCCTGGACGCCAGACATGACGCGACGATGATTTTTTGGATTTTGCCGCCTTGCGAAACGTTAATGATCGCAACCGAGCCATTATAGGCCGGAATCGGGCGGCAAAAGGGGGTGGCGCCGCGGCGCGGCTGAATGTCGCGAACTAAAGGTTGCGTAAAACAGGCGCCGGTTTCTGGCCAAGCGCGCCGAAGGTGCCGAACAGGCCGAGCGTGACAGTGAGCGCTACCGCACCGAGGGTCGCGAAAATGGCCGGCAGCGGCAGCCAGCGGAAGCTGAGATTCATCAGGTCCGCGGTGATCAGCCAGGCGGCCAGCGAGCCGGACAGCACGCCGAACATCGCGGTGGCGCCGCCGAGCAAAACATATTCGATCAGATAGGCGCCGATCAGCCGTCGCCTGGTGGCGCCGAGCGTCTTGAGGATGACCGCGTCGTAGACGCGGTGGCGGTGGCCGGCCGCCAGCGCGCCGCCCAGCACCAGGCCCGCGGCCAACAGTGTGAGGGCGCTGGCGGCGCGGATGCCGAGGACCAGATTACCGACCAGCGTGCCGATCGCTTCGAGCGCGTCCTTGACACGCACGGTTGTGACCATCGGGTATTTCTCGGCGACGGCGCGGAGCACCCTGGTTTCCTCCTCGAGCGTGCTGCCGCCCGGGTAAGTCAGCGACGCCAAATGCGAATGCGGCGCGCCGGCAAATACCGACGGCGGAAATACCATGACAAAATTGATGCCAAGACTCTCCCAGTCGAGCGTACGCAGATTCGAGATCGTTGCAGTGATGTTGCGGCCGAGCACGTTGACGGTGACCGGGTCGCCGAGCTTGAGATCCAGGCCTTCTGCGATGCGTTTCTCGAACGAGACGATCGGAGGGCCGCTATAGCCTTTCCCCCACCAC
>JBPCQM010000049.1:0-2580 GCA_050998115.1 Pseudolabrys sp.
CGCGGCGTAGCGATAGGGCGCCGGCGTTTGCGCCGCCGCGACGACGGGGACCAGCATGGCCGTCAGGGCCGCGGCACAGATCGCTTTTATCATACAGACATACCGACTCGCGTGGACCGACCGTCAGTTCAAATCCGGCCTAGCAATATGAGGATCACAACGATAATCAGGATGATACCGAGCAGGCCGGTGCCCCGGTGTCCATAACCGTAACCGTAGCCGCCGAACCGGCCGCTAAATCCACCGAGCAGAAAAATGATGAGAACGATGACAAGAATGAGGCCGACTGACATGTTTTGCTCCTGATGAAACGGATGGGAGGTTTTCGAACGCTATTTCATGACTTAAAACCGGTGCCGCCGCATCGCTGACACTTCACTTTTTTATCGCCCAACTTGATAAGGCCTTTGCCTTCGCAGTTGCTGCATTTCACTTTTTTCTTGCCGGCACCCTTCTGCATAGTGGTCCTGATTTCAGGCCTTACCGCCGCGCCAGCCGGCGCATGATTTCATCGAGTTGCTCGAGATCACGGTAGCGGATTTTCACCGATCCGGTCTTGCCATTCTGCTCGATGCTGACGCTCAAGCCCAGCGCGTCGGAAACCCGCTTTTCCAGCGCTTTGGTATCGGTCGACTTCGCCGCCGCCGGCTTGGCTCTATCGCCGGCGCTGTCGCGCGCCAATGCTTCAACCTGGCGCACATTGAGGCCGCGGCTGACGATGTCGCTCGCCATTTTTTCGGCGTTGGGCTGGCCGATCAGCATGCGGGCCGCGCCCGCCGTCAATTTGCCGGCCGCCAGTTGCGCCCTCACCGGCTCCGGCAACTTGAGCAGCCGCAACGTATTGGCGACGTGGCTACGGCTCTTGCCGACGATCTGCCCGACCGCGTCCTGATTGTGGTTGAACATATCGATCAATGACTGATAGCCGGCCGCTTCTTCGAGCGGATTGAGATCGGCGCGCTGCACGTTCTCGATGATTGCCAGTTCAAGCGCCTGCGCGTCGCTTGCCTCGACCACAACGATCGGCAATTCGTGCAGGCCGGCGCGTTGCGCCGCGCGCCAGCGCCGCTCGCCGGCGATAATTTCGAAGGCGTTTTCCTGTCCGCGCACCGCCCGCACCACGACCGGTTGAATGACGCCGCGCTCGCGGATCGACGCCGACAATTCCTCAAGCTCGGTTTCGGGAAAAGTACGGCGCGGATTGTGTGGATTGGCTCGGATATTCTCGATCGGCGCGCGGCGCGGCTTGCGGCCGGCCTCGGTGGTCGCGGATTCTTCCCCTACATCGCCCATCAGGGCGGCAAGGCCGCGTCCCAACCGCGATCGCTCGTCCGGCATTGCCGCTCCTGCGCTTCTCGTCACCTTACTTTATCCTATGTGCGTTCGTTTATCTGTTCTTCCAAGCTGGCCGCTCACGCTGCGGCGCACCACCCCGCCTGCTTCAATTCGCGCTCGCGCTGGATGATTTCGGTGGCAAGCCGCAGATAGGCTTCGCTGCCGACGCATTTCAAATCGTAGACTAGGACCGGCTTGCCGTAGGACGGCGCCTCCGAAACGCGGACATTGCGCGGGATCACCGTGTCGTAAACCTTGCGCCCCATGAATTGCCGAACGTCAGCGACCACCTGATTGGCGAGATTGTTGCGCGCATCGAACATGGTGAGCACGATGCCGTGAATCGACAGCTGCGGGTTGAGCGTGGTCTTGACCTGTTCGACGGTCTTTAGCAATTGCGACAGGCCCTCCAGCGCGAAGAACTCACATTGCAATGGCACCAGAATGGCGTTTGCCGCCGCCATTGCATTGACCGTGAGCAGATTGAGCGACGGCGGACAATCGACCAGCACATAAGTGAAGTGCGCGCTGGCGCCGGTGTTGAGGGCGTTCAGCGCATTGCGCAGATGAAATGCGCGGTCGCGTTGCTGGCCGATTTCGAGTTCGAGGCCGGACAGATCCATCGTCGATGGCGCGATGTGCAGACGCGGCACCGCCGTCGCTACCGCCGCGGCGCGCATCGGCGCCGCGCCGGTGAGCACGTCGTAGGTCGAGGTGCGGCGGTCGCGCCGCTCGATACCGAGCCCGGTCGAGGCGTTGCCCTGCGGATCGAGATCGACGATCAGCACGCATTCGCCGATCGCCGCCAGTGCCGTGCCGAGATTGATCGCGGTCGTGGTCTTGCCGACGCCGCCTTTCTGGTTGGCGATGGCGAGGACACGCGGGCGCACGGTTTCAGCTTTGCCCGCAAGCTTGTCGTCCGGCTTGACGAGCGCGACGACCGGGGCGGCGCCCGGGATCGCGGCCGGCGTGGCGGGAGCGGCAGGGACTGTGGGACCGGGCGGAGCGGCGGCGGAGACTGTGGCACCGGGGGGAGCGGCGGGCGAATGGTTCATAAGTTCATGTCCTGACACGCGCCGATGACACTGGGCGGAGGCCCCGAACACGAACGATCACCCCGTCCGGGGAGGTCTCGCTGGGGACCAAATCCGACTGAATCTTCCAATATTTAGCGGCCTCGGTCAATTCGCCCTCTACATCTTGTCCTTTTGGGAATAGTCCGATCGCCCCTCGCGCGACTTGAGG
>JBPCQM010000078.1:0-43215 GCA_050998115.1 Pseudolabrys sp.
AGCCGCTTGACCTTGCCGGGCGGCGTGACATTGAGCCCACCGAACGGCGGAGCGTCCTTCTGCCGCTGCGGCAGCGACGACTTGCGCAAGAGCGGCAACTTCGCCAGCGCCTCGCGCGACGTCACGACCCGCGGCTCGACGCCCTTAAGCTGCGCGGCCCAGCCCGGCGCATCCATCGCGTGCGCGATCTGCGCGGGCAGCCGGTCGAACAACTCGCGCTCGCGGACCTGCGGGTCGCGGGTTTCCAGCGCGTCGAAATGATCGGGCATTCTTTTCTCCGTCGTCATTCCGGGACGCGCTAGTGAGCGAGGCCCGGAATCCATAACCCCTGTCCGTGAATATGGATTCCGGGTTCGCTGCTTCGCAGCGCCCCGGAATGACAGAGAACAGTTTAAGTCAGCCAGCGCTTCCTGCGCCGGTAATGCTTGCCGTCGCGAAACGACTTGCGGCGGCCGTCTGAAATGCCGAGGTAAAATTCCTTGACGTCCTCGTTCTCCGACAGCGCGTTGGCCTCGCCATCCATCACCACGCGGCCGTTTTCGAGGATATAGCCGTAGCGCGCGAAGCGCAGCGCCATGTTGGTATTCTGCTCGGCCAGCAAAAACGACACGCCCTCGCGCTCATTGAGGTCGCGCACGATCTCGAAGATTTCCTCGACGATCTGCGGCGCCAGACCCATGGACGGCTCGTCGAGCAGGATCATTTTCGGCCGCGACATCAGCGCGCGGCCGATCGCGCACATCTGCTGCTCGCCGCCGGAGGTATAGCCGGCCAGCGACTGCCTGCGCTCCGCCAGTTTCGGAAAATACTTGTAGACCACGTCCATATCGGCGCGGATCGCCGCGCGGCCGTCGCGCCGCGTGAAGGCGCCGGTCAGCAGGTTTTCCTCGATGGTAAGGTGGCCGAAGCACTGGCGGCCTTCCATCACCTGGATGCAGCCGCGCCGCACCAGTTCATTCGGCGACAGGTCCTGCACCTCATTGCCGTCGAACTCGATCGAGCCCTTGGTGACGTCGCCGCGTTCGGACTGCAGCAAGTTGGAAATCGCCTTGAGCGTGGTGTTCTTGACGGCGCAATTGGCGCCCAGCAAAGCGACGATACCGCCGCGCGGCACGTCGAGCGACACGCCCTTGAGCACCAGAATAACGTGGTCGTAGATCACTTCGATATTGTTGACGGAGAGGATTTTCTCCGACGTTGCCGGTGCCTGAACTGTTGCGACGGACATGGCGGCTCCAAAAGCAACCTAAAAGCAAAATCCTCCCCCCGCCACACGGCGGGGAGGGGAATTGCATCAGCTTACGACGACTTGTCGCAAGCCTCGGTGCGCTTGGGCCATCCGGCGTTGGCCCCGGCATAGTCCTTGGCCGCCGACTCGATCAGCGGGACCACCTTGGTCTTGAGCGGCTCGATCCAGTCCGAGCCCTTGGTCCACTTGGTGCCGTCCCACTTCGCCATATAAGCGGCGTTGTGACCGTTGTGATCTTCGCAGGTTATCTTCATCGGCGCGGCAAAGCCGTCCGCTCCGAGTTCCTTGAGGCGGGCTTCGGTAACGTTGAGAGTTTCAAGCCCGCGACGCATGTCTTCTCCGGTGATCTGCTTTTTGCCGGAGACCTTTTGCGCGTTGCGGATCGCTTCCGCGATGATGATCGAGTTGAGCACGCCGCGGTTGTAGAGGTTCTCGCCGACCTTATCCTTCGGCGTCTGGCTCTTACCTTTGTCGACCGTGTACTTGATGATGTCCTGGATCACCTTGTAATTCGTGCCGACCTGGTTGAAATCAAGCGACAGGTAACCCTTGGCACCGTCGCCGGCCGGACGCGCGTCGTCGTCGCCGCCGGCCCACCAGTTGCCGATCAGGTGGTCCATCGGGAAGTTATTCTTGGCGGCTTCCTTCACCGCGGTCGGATTCATCGCGCCGAAACCCTGCAGGTAGATCCAATCCGGACGGTCGCGGCGGATGTTGAGCCACTGCGATGACTGGTTTTGCATTTCGGCCGCCGGTACCGGATAAAGCTTCAGCTCGAAGCCGTAATCCTTGGCCAACGCTTCAAGCAGCGGAATCGGTTCCTTGCCATACGGCGCGTCGAGATAGACGAGGCCGAGCTTCTTGCCCTTGAGCTTCTCGAGTCCGCCTTCCTTGCCGCCCGCATAGCGCACGAACATGGAAGCGCCATCCCAATAAGTGGCGGGCGGATTGAATATCCACGGGAATGTGGTGCCGTCGGCCGAAGCCGAGAGGCCGTAGGCCATCGACAAGATCGGAATCTTGTCGATCGCGGCTTTCGGGATGAGCGGCAGCGTGATGCCGGTCGAATAAGGATTGAGCACGACCGGATTCTTTGATTTGACTTGCTCGTAACACTCCAGACCCTTCTTGGTGTCGTAACCGGTTTCGCACTCCTCGACGATGATCTTGACGCCGCCGATGCCGCCGTCACGCTCGTTTAGCATGTTGAGATAGTCGGCCATGCCGTTGACGATTGGCGCGCCCGAGCCTGCGAACGGTCCGGTCCGGTACGACAACAGCGGAACGTAGATGCCGTCGGCGGCGCTGGCCGCGACCGGCATAAGGGGCAACCCGGCGGCCAAGACGAACGCCGTTCCTAACATGAGACGATGCAATCGCATTTATGTCCTCCCTTGCGATCTTCGGCAGCAGCATGCCGCCGTTGTAATTCGACCCGTTCAGGCCGCCCCGCCTACCGGGGATTGTCCGCGAGTTTGCCCTTTCAATACGGGAAAGGCCACACCCTCAGCTTCTGCTTGCCGATTTGCCACAGCCGCGCCAGTCCGGCCGGTTCCGCGATCAAAAACACCACGATTAGCACCCCGATGATCATGTACTGGAGGTGATCGACGGTTGCGGATCGCACCGGGATGCCTAGTTTGGGCGGAATATAGCGCAGCACGATCGGCAAAATGAAGATCAACGCCGCGCCAAAAAAAGATCCCGTCAGACTGCCCAGCCCACCGATGATGACCATGAACAGGATGAAAAAGCTGAGATTGACGTCGAACACCGCCGGTTCGGCGCTGCCGTACCATTGGAACACCAGTAGTGCGCCGGCGACGCCGCAGTAGAACGACGACACGGCGAACGCCAGGAGTTTGGTCGGTAGCAGCCTGATGCCGATCAACTCGGCGGCGAGGTCCTGGTCCCGCACCGCCATCCACATGCGACCGATGCGCCCATGAACGATGTTCGACGCTACCCAGGTCATCAGCACGACGATAGAAAGAACGACGTAATAGCGCGTTACGCCGCTCGCGGTGGCGCCCGTCACGGGTATGCCCAGCAAGGTCCGGGTCGGCACCTCGATCGCGCCCGAGGCGTTGTAATTATAAAACCACGGCTGGCGGATGAAAACCCATGACAGAAAAAACTGGGCGGCGAGCGTCGCCACCGCCAGATAGAAACCCTTGATGCGTAGCGACGGCAAGCCGAACACCGTGCCGACCAGCGCCGAAAAAAATCCCGACGCGATGATCCAGATGAGAATGTTGACGCCGGGAAGCCAGGTCGTCAGCTTGTAGCAGGCATAGGCGCCGACCCCCATGAAGGCGCCGGTGCCGAGCGAAAGCAGGCCGGTGTAGCCGGTCAGCAGATTGAGCCCGATCGTGGCCAGCGAGAACACCAGAAACGGGATCATCACCGCCTGGATCAGGAACTCGCTGCCAAACAGCGGAATAACGACGGCGGCGATGAAGAGCACCACGCCGAGCCCGATCCTGTCCTGCAGGATCGGGAACACCGCCATGTCGGCGCCGTAGCTGGTTTTGTACTGGCCCGCCTCGCGGTAAAGCATCGGCTAGATCCGCTCGATCAGTTTTTCGCCGAACAGGCCCTGCGGCCGGAACAGCAGGAATATCAACGCGATCACATAAGCCAGCCAGCTTTCGATGCCGCTGCCAAGCAACGGACCCCAGTAGAATTCGCCGATCTTCTCGCCGATGCCGATGATCAGGCCGCCGACGATGGCGCCGGGGATCGACGTGAATCCGCCGAGTATCAGCACCGGCAGCGCCTTGAGCGCGATGATCTCGAGCGCAAAGGAAACCTCGGAACGCGCGCCCCACATGATGCCGGTGGTGAGCGCGACCAGTCCCGCGGCGAACCACACGATCACCCAGATTTGCTCGAGCGAAATGCCGACCGACAACGCCGCGCGGTGGCTGTCCGCGACGGCGCGTAGCGCGCGGCCGATCCGGGTCTTCTGGAAGAAAATCGCCAGCGCCGCCACCATGATCGAGGCGATGATGGCGGCCGCGATGTCGATCTTTTGCAGCGACACGAAGCCGCCCGCCATCTTGATGTCGATGGCGCCTTTCGGCAGGCCGAGTTGCTGGGCGATCATCACCTTCGGCTCGCCGCCAAACACCAGTTCGCCAAAGCCGATCAGGAAATAGGTCAGTCCGAACGTCGCCATGAACAGGATAATGTCGGGCTGATTGACCAACGGCCGCAACATCAGCCGTTCCACGGCGAAGGCGAGGCCGAACATCACCGCGATCGTGAGCGCCAGCGCAACGTAGGCCGGGATGCCGTGCTCGTAGAGGCCGACCAGCGTCAGCGCCGCGAACACCA
The DNA here is from genome assembly GCA_050998115.1 of Pseudolabrys sp. Classification (GTDB taxonomy): domain Bacteria; phylum Pseudomonadota; class Alphaproteobacteria; order Rhizobiales; family Xanthobacteraceae; genus Pseudolabrys. The sequence goes on from JBPCQM010000078.1 coordinate 4,589, forward strand.
CCATGATGCCCTGCGCAAAATTAAACACGCCCGACGCCTTGAAGATCAGCACAAAACCCAGCGCGATCAGCGAGTAGAGCACGCCAGCCACCAGGCCTTCCCACAAGGTCTGCACCAGCAGATCGGGCGCGCCGCCCATCTGCAGGAAGGGATCGATTAAGATTTTGTAAAGCAGCTCCATCAGATCCAGCTTTTGAGGATCCGCAATGCAAATTCTCCGCTCATTCCCGCGCAAGCGGGAATCCAGCGCAAAAATCCGAATGTCTCGCAAAACTGGGTCCCCGCTTCCGCGGGGACGAGCGGGATATGGTGGCGGGCGCTGTGCATCACGTCATTGCCCTCAGTGCGCCACGCCAAGATAAGCGTCGATCACCGCCTGATTTCGCTTGACCTCGTCCGGCGTGCCGTCGGCGATCTTGATGCCGTGGTCGAGCACGACGACGCGGTCCGACAGGTCCATCACCACCCCCATGTCATGCTCGATCAGCGCGATGGTGGTGCCATAGTGATCATTGACGTCGAGGATGTAGCGCGACATGTCCTCTTTTTCCTCAAGGTTCATGCCGGCCATCGGCTCGTCGAGCAGCAGCAGGTCGGGCTCCATCGCCAGCGCGCGGCCGAGTTCGACGCGCTTTTGCAGGCCGTAGGCCAACCGTCCGACCGGCACGCGGCGGATTTCCTGAATCTTGAGGAAGTCGATGATCTCCTCGACGCGACGGCGGTGCTCGGCCTCTTCGGTCATCGCCGGCCCGTGCCGAAGCAATTGCCAGAAGAAGCTGCGGCTCATTTTTAACGTGCGGCCCGCCATGATGTTGTCGAGCGCGGTCATGCCGCGGAACAGTGCGACGTTCTGGAAGGTGCGGGCGATGCCGCCTTCGGCGGCGGCGTGCGGGCGCATCTTGGAACGCGTCTCGCCCTTGAATGTGATGCGGCCCCGCTGCGGCGTGTAAAATCCGTTGATTACGTTCAGCATCGACGTCTTGCCGGCGCCGTTTGGGCCGATGATGGCGCGGATCTCGCCTTTGCGGATGTCGAACGAGACATTGCTGATGGCTTTGACGCCGCCGAACGACAGCGACACGTTCTCCACCGCCAGCAGCGCCTCGCCGACCCCGGTGTTGGATCCGCTCGGCGCCCTCATTCGGCGGCCTCCAGCGCTGGCGCGACCGGCTCGGTCTTCACGTCGGCCACCTTAACGCGGGCCTTGAGCATGCCCTTGCGGCCGTCCTCGAAAGTCACTTCGGTCGCGATATCGGCTTCGCGCGAGCCGTCATAGAGCGCCTGCACCAGCGGCGCGTAACGCTCGCCGATCAGGCCGCGCCGCACTTTCTGGGTGCGGGTAAGTTCGCCATCGTCAGCGTCGAGTTCCTTGTGCAAGATCAGGAACCGCTTGATCTGCGCGCCCGCCATCACTTTTTCCTCGACCAGCGAGCGGTTCACCTCCTTGACGTGTTTCTGCAGCATCTCGTAGACGCGCGGATGATTGGCCAGTTCCTGATAGGAGGCATAGACCACGTTGTTGCGCTCGGCCCACGAACTCACCGCGGTCAGGTCGATATTGAGCATCACGCAGACGAAGTCGCGCTTGTCGCCGAACGCCACGGCTTCCTGGATGTTGGGGTAAAACTTGAGTTTGTTCTCGATGTATTTCGGCGCGAACAGGGTGCCGTCACTTAGTTTGCCGACATCCTTGGCGCGGTCGATGATCTTGAGATGCCCGGTCTTGGGGTCGAAAAATCCGGCATCGCCGGTACGCACGAAGCCGTCAGGCATTTTGGTCTCGGCCGTGCGCTCGGGGTCTTTGTAATAGCCGGCGAACACGCCCGGAGACTTGAACAGCACCTCGCCGCTGTCGGCGATCTTCACGTCGACGTCGATGTTCGGCGTGCCGACGGTGTCGGCGTAGATCTCGCCGTCCGGCTGCGCCGTGATGTAGACCGAGGCCTCGGTCTGTCCGTAGAGCTGCTTGAGGTTGAGGCCGAGCGAGCGGTAGAAGCGGAAGATTTCCGGCCCGATCGCCTCGCCGGCGGTGTAGCCGACCCGGATGCGGGTCAAGCCGAAGCGGTTTTTCAGCGGGCCATAAACAAGAACGTCGCCGAGCCGGTAGATCAGCGACGCGTGCAGCGGCACGCTTTCCTTGTTGAGGATTTTCTCGCCCCACCTGCGCGCGTGCTCGATGAAGAAACCGAATATCCTGCGCATCAGCGGGCCGGCATCCTGCATCCGCACCATCGTCAGCGTCAGCAAATTTTCGTAGATGCGCGGCGGCGCGAATGCATAAGTGGTGCCGACCTCGCGGCGATCCTCGACGATGGTACCGGCCGCTTCCGGGCAGTTGACGCAGAAGCCCGCAACATAAGATTGCGCGTAGGAGAAAATGTGGTCGCCGACCCAGGCAATCGGCAGATAGGCGATGACGCTGTCGTCGACTGTCAGATTGTCGAACTTGTTGCCGTTGTCGGCGGAGATCATGACGTTGTCGTTGGTCAGCATCACGCCCTTGGGCCGCCCGGTGGTGCCGGATGTGTAGAGGATAATGCCGAGGTCGGCGCCGTTGCCCTGATCGACTTCGGCCTGCCAGCGCGCCAGCGCGGCGGGATCATTCGCCAGTTTCTCGCGGCCGAGTTTCTGGACCTCGTCGATCCATTTCATCTTGCCGTGATCATAATCGCGCAAGCCGCGCGGCTCGTCGTAGATGACGTAATTCAAATGCGTCAGACGGCCGGCGATCGACTGGATCTTGTCGACCTGCTCCTGGTCTTCGGCGATCAGCAACGTCGCTTCGGCATGCTCAAGAACATAGGCCATCTCGTCGGCGACGGAATCCGCATAGAGCGGCACCGGCACCGCGCCGAGAGATTGCGCCGCGCACATCGCCCAGTAAAGCCGCGGCTTGTTCTTGCCGACGATGGCTATCTTGTCGCCGCGCTTGACGCCGAGTTGCATCAAGCCGACGGCGAAGTTCCGCACTTCGACCAGCACTTCGGCCCAGGTCCAGCTTTGCCAGATACCGAGATCCTTGTGGCGCATGGCCGGCCGCGCGCCATAAATGTCGGCATTGCGGATCAGCAGCTTGGGAAAGGTATCCGCCGGACCGGCGGCGGTTTGCGCCACGGCCATTTCCTCCCATAACTACCGTGGGTTACCCCACGTAACCCCCGGGGCCGTCATGATTGACGGTCTTGTTTTACGATAAGAAAACAGTGCGGGAGGCCGGTCAAGCCTCGACTCGTCACCGACCGGCGAGGTTATTCGGCTGCCTTGAGGACCGGCGCAGAGCCGGAGCGGAATTGCTCAAGCAGTACGGCTTCCTCGGCCTTGGCAGCGGCCAGATGCCGCGCCTTGACGTGGCCATAACCGCGGATTTTTTCGGGAATTCCGGCCATCGCAACGGCTATCGCGTGATTGGCCGGCGTCAGTTTGGCCGTGATCTGGCCGAGCATCGCTTCGTACTCGCGGATCAAGCGGCGCTCCGTTCGGCGTTCTGCGCTGTAGCCGAAGATGTCGAACGGCGTGCCGCGCAGCAACTTGAACTTCGACAGCACACGGAACGCCGACAGCATCCAAGGCCCGAACGACATCTTCTTCGGCTCGCCGGTTAACGGATCGCGTCGCGCCAGCAGCGGCGGCGCCAGATGGAATTCTAGCTTGAGGTCGCCGTCAAAGCCAGCCTTTACCTGGTTGATGAAATTGCTGCCGGTGTAGAGCCGCGCCACTTCGTACTCGTCCTTGTACGCCATCAGCTTGAACAGATAGCGCGCCACCGCTTCGGTAAGCGCGCATTGACCGTGCGCCAGGTTGGCGACTTTGGCGGCTTCCGCGGTCTGCACCTGCTCGACCAGCTTTTTGTAACGCAGCGCGTAGCGCGCGTTCTGGTATTTGGTCAGGAAGGCGACGCGGCGCGCGAACATCTCGTCGAACGACTGCGACAGCTTGAGCGAATCCCGCTCCGTCTCCAGCGCCGGTTTGACCAGCGCCTCGACCGCGGCCGGATCGACGGCGGCGCGGCGGCCATATTCGAACGCGGCGGTGTTCATCGCCACCGCTTCGCCGTTCATCTCGATTGCCTGCTTGATGGCGTCGCCGGACACCGGCAGCGCGCCAAGCTGATAGGCGTAACCCAGCATGAACATATTGGCGCCGATCGACTGGCCGAGCAGCGCGGTGGCAAGCCGGCCGGCGTCGACGAAATGACTGCGCCCCTCGCCCGCTGAATCGCGGACCGCGCGCTTGAGGCGCTCGGTCGGCAGAAAGAAATCGGCGTTGCGGGTGAAATCGCCGGGCATGAATTCCGCGGTGTTGATCACCAGCCTGGTGCCGCCGTGCTTGATCGCCGACAGCACCTTTTTGGTGCCGACCACCGCGATGTCGCCGCCGAGCACCAGATCGGCGCCCTGCGCCGCGACGCGGATGGCGTGGATATCGTCCGCCGTATTGGCGATGCGGATATGGCTGTAGACCGCGCCGCCCTTCTGGGCGAGGCCGGCCATATCGAGGACGCCAACGCCCTTGCCTTCGAGATGCGCAGCCATGCCGAGAATGGCGCCGATGGTGACGACGCCGGTGCCGCCGACGCCGGTGACGATCACGCTATATGGATGATTGGTAAGCGGCATCGACGGTTCAGAAAGCGCGGCCCAATTCGCCGGCATCGCGACGCTTTCGCCTTTTTTCAGCACCGCGCCGTGCACGGTGACGAAGGACGGGCAGAAGCCCTTAAGGCACGAATAGTCCTTGTTGCAGCTCGACTGGTCGATGATGCGTTTGCGACCCCACTCGGTTTCCAGCGGCTGCACCGAGACGCAGTTCGACTTGACGCCGCAATCGCCGCAGCCCTCGCAGACCAGATCGTTGATGACGACGCGCTTGAGCGGATCCGGGAACGCGCCGCGCTTGCGGCGGCGGCGCTTCTCGGCGGCGCAAGTCTGGTCGTAGATCAGCACGCTGACGCCCGGCACCTCGGTCAGCGAGCGCTGAATGGCGTCGAGCTCATCACGATGGTGCACGGTGAGCCCGCGCGGCCACTCGGTGTCTGCCGGATATTTCCACGGCTCGTCGGTGACGACGACGACCTTGCTGACACCTTCGGCCGCGACCTGGCGCGCGATCTGCGGCACGTTTAGGCCGCCTTCATTGGCCTGGCCGCCGGTCATCGCCACCGCGTCGTTGTACAGGATCTTGTAGGTCATCTTCACGCCGCTCGCGATCGCGGCGCGGATGGCGAGATATCCAGAATGATTGTAGGTGCCGTCGCCGAGATTCTGGAACACGTGATCGCGCTTGGAGAACGGCGCTTCGCCGATCCAGTTGGCGCCCTCGCCGCCCATCTGGGTATAGCCCAGCGTCTTGCGGTCCATCCATTGCGACATGTAGTGGCAGCCGATGCCGGCATAGGCGCGGCTGCCATCCGGGACGCGCGTCGAAGTGTTATGGGGGCAGCCGGAGCAGAAATAAGGAATGCGATTGGCGATGTCGACGGTTTCCGCCAGCGACTTCTGCGCGCTCTTGAGTCGCGCGACATGCGCCGCGATCTCGCCATTGTCGCCGTTGCGCAGCACGCGCTCGCCGATGCAGATCGCAATGTCATTCGGATCGAGCGCGCCCTTGACGGGGAATAGCCAGTTGCCCTGCTCGTCCTTCTTGCCGATACATACAGGCTGGTTGGCGGTGCCGTACAATTCTTCGCGCACCTGCACTTCGATCAGCGAGCGCTTCTCCTCGACCACGATGATGAGATCGAGGCCCTTGGCGAAGTCGACCAGGTCGGCGCGCGGTACCGGCCACGGGCAGCCGATCTTGAGCAGCCGGATGCCGAGCGCGTTGCATTTCATCTCGTCGATGCCGAGCTCGTCGAACGCCTGGCGAACATCGAGATAGGCCTTGCCGGTGGTGACGATGCCGATCTTGGGATTTTGACCGCCTGAGGTGATGATGCGGTTCAATTTATTGGCGCGCACGAAAGCCAGCATGGCGTCGCGCTTGTAATCGTGCAGCCGCGCTTCCTGGCCGAGGAACGTGTCGGTCAGCCGGATATTGAGGCCGCCGGGCGGCATCATGAAATCATCCGGCGTGACGATCTTGACGCGGTCGAGGCTGCCGTCGACGACGCCGGTCGACTCCACCGTCTCGTGCATGCATTTGAGCGCGGACCAGGCGCCGGTGAAGCGCGACATCGCCCAGCCGTACAGCGCGTAGTCGATGATCTCCTGCACCCCGGCCGGGTTGAGGATCGGAATCATCACGTCGACGAAATGGAATTCGGATTGATGCGCGGTGGTCGAGGATTCCGCGGTGTGATCGTCGCCCATCAAGGCGAGGACGCCGCCCTGCTTCGAGGTGCCGGACAGGTTGGCGTGGCGGAATACGTCGCCCGAGCGATCGACGCCGGGGCCTTTGCCGTACCACATGCCGAACACGCCATCGAACTTGCCTTCGCCGCGAAGCTCGGCTTGCTGCGTGCCCCACAACGCCGTGGCGGCAAGGTCTTCGTTGAGGCCGGCCTGGAATTTAATATCGTTGGCGGTGAGCTGGCGCGCATTGCGCATGAACTGCTGGTCGAGGCCGCCGAGCGGCGAGCCGCGATAGCCGGTGACGAAGCCCGCGGTCTTGAGGCCGGCGCGGCGGTCGCGCTCCTTCTGCATCAGGCAGGCGCGGATCAGCGCCTGATAACCGGTCACAAAGACGCGGTCCTTCGCTAGGTCGTATTTGTCGTCGAGGCTGACCGGTTTGAGCGTCGTCATTGTTCAACTCGAAAGGCCCGGAGGCGAAAACGAAGCCGGCGGTCTTCATTGTAGTAAGACAACATATAGGGCGGCCGTGGGCGACTCTGAATGCCGAAGCGCCGACAAAAGCTCGCACCGGCGGCCCGCGCGGTCAATTTCGTAATCGGGCCGTCATGCCTCAGGAAATTTCAGGCAGCGAGCGGCGGACGCATTTTGGCGCAACGCAGCATGAGGATCAGGCATAAACCCCACGCATTGGTGATCGGCACCGCAGCCTGTAATACGGGTGAGCCGGATCATCCATTCAATGCCGAATTCCCCTTCATCGTCGGTCGAGACGCGGCAGTCCTGGCTGATCGCCAGCGCAGCGCTCGTCATCATGATGTTCGCGTTCGGCGCGGCATGGATCATCGCGGTGGCGCTCAAGGACGTCGCCGCCGAGTCGGGCGGCACGCGCTCGGTCCCCGCGCTCGCCAGTTCGCTGGCCTGGCTGTGCTCGGGCGTCGGCGGCATCCTGATGAGCCGCCTCGCCAACCGGTTCGGCACCCGCTGGACCGTGATCAGCGGCGCGCTGTCGATCGGCGTTGGTTTGGCGATTTCGGCGCTCGGCCCGCCGTGGCCGCTGTGGATCGGCCACGGGCTGTTTATCGGACTGCTCGGTCTTGGCGGCATCAACGCGCCGCTCTACATTTATGTCAGTCATTGGTTCGACCGCCGACGCGGCTCGGCGCTCGCCTTGATCTCGAGTGGCGGTTATCTGGCCGGCGCGGTGTGGCCGCCGCTGTTCGAGCAGGCCATCTCGGCGATCGGCTGGCGGCAAACGATGGCGATCTACGGGCTACTGGAGATTATTATCATCGTGCCGCTCGCGGCATGGTTCTTCCGCGCGCCGCCGGAATTGCCGGTGGTGGCCGGCGATGCCGCCGGGCCGCGCGCGGCGCCCCGCGTGCTCGGCTTGGCGCCCAACACCGCGTTCGCCATCACCTGCGGCGCCGCGATATTGTGCTGCATCCCGATGTCGATGCCGCAAGGTCATCTCGTCGCGTTTTGCAGCGATCTCGGTTTTAGCCGGACGTTCGGCGCGGCAATGCTGTCGGTGCTGCTCGGCACCGCCTTCATCAGCCGGCAAATCTGGGGCGTGATTTCCGACCGGGTCGGCGGCCTCACGACCGTGATGATCGGCTCGGCCTGGCAGGCCGCGGCGATGGCGTCGTTTCTGTTCACGCAGAGCGAAATCGGACTGATCACCGTGTCGGCGGCGTTCGGTCTGGGATTTAGCGGCATCATCCCCGCTTACGTGCTGGCGTTGCGCGAACTGTTTCCGGCCAAGGAGGCCTACTGGCGGATTCCGACGCTGCTGCTGTTCAGCGGCTTCGGCATGGCGTCGGGCGGCTGGCTAGCGGGAATTCTGTACGACCACTTCGCCTATTATTTGCCCGCCTTCGCCACCGGCGTCGCGGCGAATTTGCTCAATCTGGCAATCGTCACATTTCTGGTGATGCGCGGCCGCTTCGGTGGCCGACGCCTGGCGCCGACGGCCAGCTAGTTTGCGGCATTTCAGCAGGCTTTTTCGGCTGAGAAAACGTTAATCCCCGGCTGCTAGACCGGCGCCATGACGGGCTTGGTCGATGCGCTGCGCAACGGGACGTGGCTGACGCGCGAGCGGGCGCGGCTGATCGCGCTGGCGCTGCTGGCCGCCTCAATGATCGGCGCCGGGTTTTTGATCGCGACGTCCGACGGCCTCAACGACCGGCTCGGCCGTCCGCTCGGCACCGACTTTTCCAATGTCTACGCCGCGGGGACTTTTGTGCTCGACGGCGAGCCGGCGGCGCCGTTCAATCCCCCCCAACAGTTCGCGCGCGAGCGGGCCATCTTCGGCCAAGCCACGCAATTTTACGGCTGGCATTATCCGCCTTTCTTCCTCGGCGTCGCAGGTTTGCTGGCGCTGATGCCGTATGCGCTTACGCTGGCGCTGTGGCAGGGCGTGACGCTTGCTCTCTATCTCGTCGTCATGCGGGCCATCGTCTCAGGATCGTCATGGCCGGGCCTATTCCGGCCATCCACGCCTTTCGCTTCGTCAGAAGAGCAAGACGTGGATGCCCGGCACATAAAGGGCGTTCACGCCCGTCTTCGACGGGCGATGGCCGGGCATGACAGAATCTGGCTCCTCCTCGCCCTCGCCTTTCCCGCCGTCTTCATCAATCTCGGCCACGGTCATAACGGCTTCCTCACCGCCGCGCTGTTTGGCGGCGCGTTGCTCGCGCTCGAACAGCGTCCGCTTCTCGCCGGCATCCTGTTCGGCCTGCTCGCCTACAAGCCGCAATTCGGATTGCTGATCCCGCTGGTGCTGGTGGCGGGCGGACGCTGGCGGGCATTCTTCTCCGCCGCCGCGACGGTCGCGGCGCTGGCGTTGGGGGTGACGCTGGCGTTCGGCCCTGAGGTCTGGCGCGCCTTCCTCGCTTCGACCGCGTTCACCCGCGAGGTCGTGCTCGAGCACGGCAACACCGGCTGGCACAAAATCCAGAGCGTGTTTTCCTGGGCGCGGATGTGGGGCGGCAGCGTCGATCTCGCCTACGGCGTGCAGGGCGCGGTCAGCGTCGGGGTCGCCGCGGCGCTGGTCTGGCTGTGGCGCGGTTGCGCGCCGTTCGAGCGCAAGGCCGCGGCGCTGCTGGTCGGCACCCTGCTGGCAACGCCGTATAGCCTCGACTACGACCTGATGCTGCTGGCGCCCGCCATCGGTTTTCTCGCCGTCGACGACCTCAAGCGCGGCTTCGCACCGTGGGAAAAGACCCTGCTGGCCGCGCTATGGATCGTGCCGCTGCTGGGCCGCTCGGTTGCGCAGGCGGCGCTGATCCCGCTTGCGGTTCCCGCCATGCTGGCAGCCTTCGGCTTTCTGTTGCACCGCCCCAAGACAAGTAATCTGGCGCCGCAGACGAGTGGCGTTTTCCGGCCCACGCCCTAGAATAGCGGAAAATGCCTGGTTACCGGCTCACCGCCTAGGAGATCGTCATGAAGCTCAACGCCGAGCAAATCAAGGCCTTCGACGAGCAAGGCTACGTGTTCTTCCCGAACTGCTTTTCCGAGGAAGAAATCGAGCTGTTGCGCATCGAAGCCGACAACATCCTCAAGCTCGACCGCAAGGAGGTCTGGCGCGAGAAAACCGGCGCGCCGCGCACCGCGTTCGCCGCGCACAAGTTCAACCGGGTGTTCGAGCTGATGTCGCAGCATCCGCGGCTGGTCGAGCCGCTGATGCAATTATTCGGCGAGGGTGTTTACGTCCACCAGTTCAAGCTCAATGCCAAAGCGGCGTTCGAGGGCGACGTCTGGCAGTGGCATCAGGATTACGGCACCTGGGCGCGCGAAGAAGGAATGCCAGAACCGCGCACGATGAACATCGCGATCTTTCTCGACGACGTGCTGCCGATCAACGGCGCGCTGATGATCATTCCGAAGAGCCACAAGAAAGGCGTGCTGGCCGCCGGCCACGACGTGACGACGACCAGCTACCCGCTGTGGACGCTCGACAAGGAAACCGTGACGCGGCTCGCCAACGAGGCCGCCGGTCCCGACGGCGTCGGCATCGTGGCGCCCACGGGAAAGGCCGGCTCGGTGCTGATGTTCCACGGCAACCTGGTGCACGCCTCGCCGCCCAACATCACGCCCTATCCGCGCAAAATCGTCTACCTGACGCTATGCGCGGTCTCCAACCACATCACCAAGTTCACCCGCGAGGAATGGATCGCGCATCGCGACTTCACGCCGATCGAAATGGTGGATGACGACGCTTTGGTCGAATATGCGCGGGCGCACCGCTCCGCGGCCGAATAAATCCTACTCGACGAACACGGCGCTGCGTTGTCCGTCATCGACGAGCACGAACTCGGCGAATACCAGCTTGTCCGTTTTGCTGGCGTTCCAATGCGAGTGAACGGTGCCGGGCTTGATGAGCAGGGTATCGCCGGATTTTAGCGTGACCAGCTCTTTTCCGCCTTCCTGTACCTGCATCGTCCCTTCGAGGATCAGAAAGACGACCTGCGAGGGGTGGTAATGCCTTCGGATGCGAGCGCCGGGCTGGTAGGTCGTGCGGGTGACGATCGCTTGTTTCCAAGGCACGCCGGGGACCATCGTCTTGACCAGAACTTCCGGCGTGATCCCGGGAATGTCGGCGCGCGCCGGAAGTGGACTATCCTGCGTCTTGTCCTGTGCATCCGCCGGTGAATACCAGGCGCCGCCCGCCAGAAGCGCGGCCGCCAGGCAAAGTGTTCGTGTACAATTCATTGTTCTCACGCGCTCTTTGACCATATCGATAGATCATCATGCCGCGTCGACGCCGCGCGCTGCAAGCATCGTAGTTTTGAATACCTGTAATCTGAAATCTCAACTCTGCTGCGTTAACGCGAGCATGGAATTCGCGACGGCACCGCCGCCGCAGTACAATAATTTTTCCGTAACGTTTCGCCGCGAATGATTATCTCGGTTGCACGAATCGGCCTTGCAATCGCCGTTCTTTATAGTTTCATCACAAACGCCACGGCGTTGGAGGCGCCGGGCAGACAGGTCACTAGCGGGATCCTAAGATGTATACGCTCTATTCGATGCAGCGGTCGGGCAACAGCCACAAGGTGCGCCTCGCGCTGGCGCGGCTCGGCATTCCCTACCGTCAGGTCGAAATCGATATCCTGCAAGGACAAAGCCGCACGCCGAATTTCCTGGCCAAAAATCCGAGTGGGCAAATTCCGCTGCTCGAGGTCGCGCCCGGCCGCTTTCTTGCCGAATCCAACGCCATCCTCTGGTACGTCGCCGCCGACACCACGCTGGTGCCGGAAGACCGCATCGCGCGCGCCGAAGCGATGCAATGGATGTTCTTCGAGCAGCACAGCCTGGAGCCCAATATCGGCGCCGCGTTTTTCTGGCTGGCGCTGATCAAGGGCGGCCGCGAATTGCAGCAGCATGCGCTGGAAGACTGGACCGAAAACGGCTACCGCGCGCTCGGCGTGATGGAGGCGCATCTGGCGAGATACCCGTTCTTCGTCGCCAACCGCTTCACCATCGCCGACATCGCGCTCTACGCCTACACGCATGTGACGCACGAATGCGACTTCGACCTGTCGCGCTTTCCGGCGATCCGCCGCTGGCTCAAGCGGGTCGAGGCCGAGCCAGGCCACGTCGCGATGGACTGGCAGCCGGACGCGTTGCAGGCGGCGCAATGAGCACTACTGCCGCACGTCCCCGCGAAAGCGGGGACCCGGAGCCACAAAACGAAAGAACTGGATTCCCGCTGGAGCCTGTGCTCGGGCCGCGCATTGCGCGGACCCGAGTGCGGGAATGAGCGGAGAACGATGTCCCGTTAACTTCTCATTAACCCGTTTCACAAAACCGCCCAGCTTTCTCGCCGCATTTCGCCGCAGTCCGGCCAAGGCCGCGCCCGTTTTGCGGTTCATAATCGCTGCATGGACCAGACCGATTCGAACCGCGGATTTGCCCCGCCCCGCGCCCGCGAGGTCGAGCGCGCCGCCGCGCTCGTCGCCGAGCTGATCGCCACGGTAGTGCTGGTGGTTTGCACCGTCGCTGCGATCACGGTGGTGTCGATGTCGTGATGCGCGCGGCCTTCCGGAACCGTCCGCGATAGCGCACAGTTGGTGCCTTGCACGGAGACGGATGGGCATGACTCGTAGTTTGGTGCTCGCGCTGTTTGTCGCGCTCTGCGGCGCGGCGCAGTCCCCGCTTCTTGCGCAGAATTTCAAATCATCGGCCGGCGACATCGAGGTCGAGACCGTGGCCGCGGGGCTGGTGCATCCGTGGGGCCTGCAATTCCTGCCCGACGGCCGCATGCTGGTGACCGAGCGGCCCGGCCGCATCCGCATCGTTGCGCCCGACGGAACACTTTCCGCACCACTCACCGGCGTTCCGCAGGTGGCGGCGCGCGGCCAGTCCGGCCTGCTCGACATCGCACTCGATCGCGGCTTCGCCAGCAACAAGACGTTTTACTTCTGCTTCAACTATGACGGCGGCGGCAATGCCGCGGTGGCTCGCGCCAGGCTGGCCGGCGACAGCGCGCTCGCCGACGTCAAGATCATCTTCAGGCAACAAGGTCCGGGCGGCTCCAACAATCATGGCTGCCGTATTGCGCAAAATCCGAATAAGGATGCGAGCGACAAAAATCTGTTCGTCACGCTCGGCGATCATTTCGGCCCGCGCGACGAGGCACAAAATCTCGGCGTCGACAACGGCAAGATCGTCCGCATCGGCCCGGACGGCGAAATCCCCAAGGACAATCCGTTCGTTGGCAAACCGGGCGCACGGCCGGAAATCTGGAGTTACGGCCACCGCAATCCGCAGGGCCTCGCCTTCAATCCCGCCGACGGAAAATTGTGGGAGCAAGAGCACGGTCCGCAGGGCGGCGACGAGATCAACATCATCGGCAAGGGCAAGAATTACGGCTGGCCGGTGATTGGCTACGGCGTCAATTACGGTGGCGCCAAGCTGCATGACAGCACGCAGAAGGAGGGCATGGAGCAGCCGGTGAAATACTGGGTGCCCTCGATCGCGCCATCCGGCATGACGTTCTACAGCGGCAGGCTGTGGCCAGCCTGGAAAGGATCGCTGTTCAACGGCGCGCTGAAGTTCAAGTTGGTCTCGCGGCTGGCGATCAAGGGCGACAAGGTTGTCGGCGAGGAGCGGCTGCTGGAAGGCGTCAATGAGCGTATCCGCGACGTGCGCGAGGGACCGGACGGCGCGCTCTATCTACTCACCGACAACGAGGCCGGGCGCATCCTGCGCGTCACGCCGGCGAAGTAGTTTCATTTGTCATGCCCGCGAATGCGGGCATCCAGTACACGCCGGCGTCGGTGATTATCGGGTCACCCGTGTTTACTGGGGCCCCCTGCGCGGGGACGACCGCCGAGTATTACACCCCTTCACCATTTGTGAAACACGAAGAACGCGCCGGCCGCGATCAGCGTGAAGCCGACGCCGTAATTCCAGCCGAGCGGCTCCTTCAGATAAACCACCGAAAACGCCGCAAACACCAGCAGGGTGATGACTTCCTGCATGGTCTTGAGTTGCGCCGCGCTATAGACCGCGCTGCCGTATCGGTTGGCCGGCACCGCCAGGCAATATTCGATGAAGGCGAGGCCCCAACTGATCAGGATCACCGTGAACAGCGGCACCTCCTTGAAGCGCAGATGCCAGTACCAGGCGGTGGTCATAAAGATATTGGAGCCGACCAGCATCAGGATCGGCATCAGGTAAGGCGAAGCCGGAATGGCGGGCATGGCGGCGTGACCTCGCGGGAGGGAGCGGGCTTGCTACACCCGCGCCTTTGGGCGCGCCAGCGGAGCTTGAGTTCCCGGCGCGCATTTTTCTGTGCGCACGCATTCCACGCGCCGGCCGTCATGTTAATCTTCCTTGTCCTTGCCTATTCTTGTTTGTTTTTGGCACATCGAAACTTTGGGAGCGGCGCGATGCGGATGCCACATTTGCCGGTGTGTGCGCTCGCGCTGGTCGTCGCGGCGCTCGGCGCGCTGCCCGCCGCCGCGCAACAGCCGGCGCAACCGGCCGGGCTGGCGCCGCCCAAGCCGTACAAGCCGGTGATGCTGACGCTGCCGCAGCCCTCGAAGGACGCCGGTCTCGAGACGTTTCGCGGCCAGATCAACGAGGCCGCCAAAAAGAAGGATCGCGCCGCGCTCGGCAAGATGGTGATCACGCGAACGTTTTTCTGGGAGCGTGAGAACGGCGACGGCGCCGACAAGATGAAGACCGGCATCGACAATCTTGCGATCGCGCTCGGGCTCAACAATCCGGAAGCGCCGGGCTGGGACATGCTGGCCGGCTATGCCGAGGACTCGACGGTGTCCGCCTCGCCCAATCACAAAGGCGCGTTTTGCGCGCCGGCCGATCCTAGCTTCGATGCCAAGGCGCTCGACGCACTGCTCGACGCCACGCAAACCGATCTGCCGGAATGGGGCTATCCGGTTTCCGACGGCGTCGAGGTGCGCGCCGCGCCGCTCGGCAGCGGGCCGGTGACCGAGAAACTCGGCCTGTATTTCGTGCGCGTGGTGCCCGACTCCAGCCCCGCCGCCGCAGTCGCCGCCTATGTGCGGATCGTGACGCCGTCGGGCAAGACCGGCTACGTGCCCTCCGACACCATCGCGCCGCTCGGCAACGACCAGCTCTGCTACATCAGGGACGACAAGGACGGCGGCAAGTGGAAGATCGGCGGCTATATAGGCGCCGGTGACACGCAGTAAGTGAGCGGCACGCCGCTTCGGCGAGCTGGACCCAGTAAACGCAGGCGCGTAGGGCGCGGCCGGACGGCGCGTCAAACTCCGCTCATTCCCGCACTCGGGTCCGCGCGATGCGCGGCCCGACACAGGCTCCAGCGGGAATCCAGTGCCACGATTCTTGGCTGAAATGTTTTGCTCTGGGTCCCCGCTTCCGCGGGGACGAGCGGGGTTAGACGGACGCCTGATAAAGCACGGTCACTCGCCCGGTAACTCCTTCGCAACGCTTGTGGCGCAATTTCGCGTTATGGCGATCCACCGTGACGAAGCCAACCGCGACGTGCTGCAAGCCTGCGCGATCCTCGGCGCGTTTTTCGTCGTGGCGACGGCGGGCGCTTATCTGTACCGGCTCGACTGGAACCCCGACATTCCGCGCGATGGCTCGACGCTGGTGATCGGCCGCGACTTCCTGAATATCTGGATGTACGGCGTCGCCTCATCGCTGCCCGATCCCGGCCAATGGTACGATCCGCGAATCTACCAGCGCGCGCTGGCGAGTTTTCTTGGCGACGGCTACCCGGGGCAGAACTGGTCTTACCCGCCGAGCCTGCTGCTGCTCGCCGCGCCGTTCGGACGGCTCGGCTATCTGCCGGCGCTGGCGTGCTGGACGCTGATCGGCGTCGCAATCTATGCCGTCGCTGTGTTCCGTCGGTTCGCGGGCTGGCGCGCGTTGGTCGCCGCGCTGTGCGCGCCGGCGGCGATCTTCTGCATCATTTCCGGGCAGAGCTCGCTGATCACCGCGGCGATGCTGCTGGGGATCTTCGCGCTGCTCGATCGCCGGCCGCTCGTTGCCGGCGTGCTGATCGGCCTGCTGACGCTCAAGCCGCAACTCGGCATTCTGTTTCCAGTGATGCTGATCGCGTCGAGCCGATGGCGGGTGTTCACCGCGGCGGCCGTCATCGCGCTGGCGCTCGCCGCGCTGAGCGCCGCGCTATTCGGCCCGCAGGCCTGGATCGATTTCGTAATGCGCGGCCTGCCGGTGCAGAACATAGTGCTGGCCGACCCGGAGCGGATTGCCACGCCGTTTTACCCGACGCTGTTCATGAACCTGCGCGGCATCGGCGTGACGTATCAAACCGCGATGGCGGTGCAGATCGTCGTGGCGTTCGGCGCCGCCGCCATCGTCGCCTGGGCATTCCGCGCCCGCGCTCAGGATCGCATCGCTGCCGATCCGCGCCAGTTGGCGGCGCTGTTCTTCGCCTGCTCGATCGCCGCGGTACCATATCTTCTCTCTTACGACACGCTGCCGCTCTGCCTCGCCGCGCTATCTCTCATGGCGGCCGACGAACTCGACCGCCGCGGCCGCTGGCTGACGCGGCTGATCTACTGGCTGCCGCTACTGCAGATCGGATTGGGAACGTTCCACATTCCCGGCCCGGCGCTGATCGCGCCGGCCTTTGCGCTCTACATGTTCGTGCGGCTGAAAAATCAGCCCACCGAAGCCGCACAGCCGTTGCCGCAGCCCGCCTGAACCTACGAAATTTCGCAATGAGCGAAGGCCGGGACAGACCCGGCCGTCTTCGTCTATAAAAGGCGTCCCGCGATTTTCATTTCCAGTGAGCCCCCATGATCGACCTCTACGCGCTGACCTCGCCAAACGTGCAGAAAATCTTCCTGATGCTCGAAGAGTGCGGCCTGAAATACAACACCAGGCCGGTCGACGTCTGGGCCGGCGAGCAATACAAGCCGGACTTTCTCAAGATCAATCCGCTGGCCAAGGTCCCGGCGATCGTCGATCACGACGGCCCGGCGGATAAGCCCTACACGGTGATCGAGTCCGGCGCGATCCTGATCTACCTCGCCGAGAAGACCGGCAAGTTCATCCCGCACGACCCGGTCAAGCGCTACGACACGCTGCAATGGCTGTTCGTGCAAACTTCCAATGTCGGACCGATGTTCGGACAGTTGGTGCACTGGAGTAAATTCGCGCCGCAGCCGCAGGACTACGGCAACGACCGCTACCGCACCCAGGTGCTGAAGCTCTACGACCTCTACGAGCAACGCCTGAAGTCGAGCGAATTCGCCGCCGGCTCCGACTACACCATTGCCGACATCGCCGCGTTTCCCTGGCTGCGCAACGTTGGCCTGCTCGGCGTCGATATCGGCAAATATCCAGCCGTGAAGAAATACATCGACAGGATCGAGGCGCGCGACGCGGTCAAGCGCATGCTGACGATTCTGCCGACGCTCAAGTCGAGCCGCGACACCGCGAGCGCCGACGACAAGGATCGTTTCTTCGCCCGCGGCAAACACGCGTTGGCGTAATCGGTGCCGGCTTCTTGGGGGCCGCCGCAAGCTCCGCCAAAATCCCCAATTCCGGCGGTTTGACAGACCCAGCCGGCCGCCTCTACCCTGCTGCCATAATAAAAGGCAGAGGGAGGACTACCATGCGAAAATTGGTGTTGCTTGCAGTTGCGGCGTTCGCGGTCACGACCGCCGCGAATGCGGCACAGATCACGACTAAATATTCGGGCATCCAGCCGAACGACCATCCGGCCAGCTACACCGAAGAATATTTCGGCCAGGAAGTCGCGCTGCTGACCAAAGGCACCGTGAAGGTCGAGGTCTATCACAATACCCAGCTCGGCGACGCCGTCGCCAACGTGCAGAGCATCCGCAACGGAACGATCGGGTTCACCACCGTGTCGGCCTCGAACCTCAATCAGGTCTTGCCGGCAATGGACATGTACTCGCTGCCGTTCCTGTTCAAGAATGCGGATCACTTCTGGTGGTTCCTGGCGCAGCCGGAAGCCGCCGAACTCGCCAAGCCGCTCGAGGACAAGGGCATCAAGGTGCTCGGCTATATCGACTCCGGGGCGCGCAACTTCTTCGCCCAGAAAGCGATCCGCTCGCCGGACGACATGAAGGGCGAAAAGATCCGCGTGATGGCGTCGCCGGTGATGGTCAACACCATGAAGGCGCTGGGCGCGACCGGCGTGCCGGTAGCCTGGGCCGAGCTCTACACCGCGCTGCAGACCGGCGTGGTCGACGGCGCGGAAAACAACCACCCCTCGATCGTAGCCAAGAAGTTCTACGAGGTGTCGAAGTACTACACCCTCGACGAGCACATGCGCATTCCGGACGTGATGATCATGTCGATGAAGCTGTGGAACCAGCTCAACGACGAGCAGAAGAAGGCGGTCACCGAAGCCGGCGCCCGCGCGCAAGCCTATATGCGCGGCGCCTGGCACGTCTCCGAGGTGAAGGATCTCCAGGAGCTCAAGAGCAAGTTCACCGAGATCGTGACGCCGGACAAAGCGCCGTTCATCAAGGCGGTGTCGGGCCTAGTGCAGGAAGAAGGCAAGCGGCTCGGCGTCGAGAAGACGATCGCCTTCATCCTCGACTCGCAGAAGAGCTTCTAAAGTCCGAACGGGAACGTGATGCAGGGGCGGCGGTGATCCCGCCGCCCCTGTGTTGAGAGGGGACGCTCGTGACCTTTCTGGATCTGCTTGACCGCTTCGCGGACCTTGTTGTCGCGGTGGTGCGCTGGGTCTGCATCGTTCTCGTCAGCGCGCTTTTCCTTATCGTCGTCGTCGCGGTCATCGCGCGCTATGGTTTCGGCCAGGCGGTTTCCTGGACCGAGGAAGTGCCGCGCTATCTCCTGATCTGGGTCTCATTCCTGGCCGCCGCCGTCGGCGTGCTCAAACGCGACCACGTCGGCTTCGACGTGCTGTTCAACGCGCTGCCAAAACCCCTGCGTCGCGCGCTCGGCGTCACGCTCAGCGTAATGATCTTCGGGTTTGGCTGGATCGTGTTCCGCTACGGCATCGTCTTCGTGCAGGACTTCGGCGGCGACCTGATGGAGACGATCAACCACACCAATTATTGGTATTACCCGGCGATGCCGATCTGCGGATTCCTGATGATGGTTTTTGCCTTCAAGCTGATCGTCGACGAGATCGTGCGGCCGGAAGCGGCAGCCATCACCGGCACCAGCGTGGATTAGTCATGGTCCTTATCCTTCTGGGTCTGTCCTTCATCGCCCTCACCGCGCTCGGCATGCCGATTTCGTTCGCGGTCGGCATCTCGACGGTATTCGCGACCTTGCTGCTGCCCGGTGTCGACAACGCCACTATCGTCCAACGCATGTTGACCGCGATCAACACGTTCCCGCTGCTGGCCGTGATCTTCTTCGTGTTCGCCGGCACGCTGATGGCGCGCGGCGGCATCGCGCGGCGGCTCGTCAACATGGCGGAAGTGCTGGTCGGCTGGCTACCGGGAAGCCTCGCGCAGATCGTGTGCGTCGCCTCGATGTTCTTCGGCGGTGTCACCGGCTCGGCGGTTGCCGAGGTTTCATCGATCGGCGCGATGATGATCCCGGCGATGGAAAAGGACGGCTATTCGCGACGCTTCGCCACCGCGATCGTGCTCACCGCCGCGACCATGGGCCCGATCATCCCGCCGTCGATCGGCATGATCGTGTACGCCCACGTCGCCGGTAGTGTCTCGATCGCCGCGCTGTTTTTGGCGGGCGTCATCCCCGGCGTCATGATCGGCCTGTCGCTGATGGTTGCGTCCTTCATTCACGGCAAGCTTTACCACCAGAAGGTGCTGCCGAAATTGGGGCGGCGCGACAAGCTGATCCGCATCGTTGACGGCGTGGCCGGCGTCTTCACCATGGTGATCATCCTCGGCGGCATCATTTCCGGCGTGTTCACCGCCACCGAGGCCGGCGCGGCCGCCTGCGTTTATGCGCTGTTCCTCACAATCGTGGTCTATCGCGAGATCAAGATTTCCGAGCTGCCCGGCATCATCTGGGACTGCTGCGTCACCAACGCGGTGGTGATGCTGCTGATCGCCACCTGCTCGGTGTATGCCTGGATTCTCACCTACGAGAATCTGCCGAACATGCTGGCGGACAACTTCTTCAACCTGATCCACGACAAATGGGCATTTTTGCTAATCCTCAATGTGTTCCTGCTGGTGGTCGGCATGTTCGTCGATATGACACCGGCGCTGATCATGCTGGTGCCGATGCTGATTCCGCTGGCGCTGAAATTCAACATCGACATGATCCACCTCGGCCTGATCATGGTGATCAACCTGTCGTTCGGCCTTACCACGCCGCCGGTCGGCACCGCGCTGTTCGTCGCGCTCAAGGTCGGGCGCATCTCGATGGAGAAAATCATTCCGCCACTGTTGCCGCTGCTGGCCTGCATGTGCGTGGTGCTGTTGGTCGTCACGTATGTGCCGGAAGTTTATATGTGGCTGCCCCGTAGCTTCGGGCTGGTGAAATAGTCGATGGACAAATGATTCTGGAAATCGCGCAGATCGACGTCAAGCCGGGCATG
Organism: Pseudolabrys sp.; assembly: GCA_050998115.1. Lineage (GTDB taxonomy): Bacteria > Pseudomonadota > Alphaproteobacteria > Rhizobiales > Xanthobacteraceae > Pseudolabrys. Next base: position 24,884 of record JBPCQM010000078.1, read on the forward strand.
GAGGACGAGTTCGAGAGCGGCGTGAAAAAAGCCACGCCGATTTTTCAGCGCGCCAAAGGCTGGAAGGGCATGGAGTTGCAGCGCTCGCACGAAAAGCCGGCGCGTTACCGGTTGTTCGTCAAATGGGACTCCGTCGAAGCGCACACGGTGGATTTCCGCGGCTCAGCGGATTTCCAGGAATGGCGCAAGCTGGTCGGCCACTGTTTCGCGGCGCCGCCGGAAGTCGAGCACACCAGGCAAGCGGTGCAGGGGTTCTGACGGCGCCTACGCCGCCTGCCCGCAACCCTGCGGCTTGAATACGCGTATCGTCGAGGCCGGATATTTCGCCAGCTTGTCGGCCGGCCTGATCGGCCGCGGCACGAAATTTCCGCCGCAATTCGGGCAACAGCCGCCAAGCCGGGTGTCGGCACAGTCACGGCAAAATGTGCACTCGAATGTGCAGATCATCGCATCAGCCGCCGCCGGCGGCAAATCCTTGTCGCAGCATTCGCAATTCGGCCGCAGCGCAAGCATCAAGGGGCCTCCCTCGCTCGTGATGGCGCGGCCGGAGTTTGCCCGCCCAGCGCGGCGGGTCAAGGCGGAGTGCGTCAGTCGCGCAGTTTCTGGCCCTCGCCCATCTTTGGGTCAAAGGTCGCGTCGCGATTGAGCCCGAGTTCCTGTTGCGCGCGCGGCGAGGATGCGGCCGGCGCGAGCCCGGCGCGCATGCGCAACCCCCGCCATTTCAGCTTCCAGTCGGCGAGTCGATGGCCATGCGGCTTATACCCGTAGGCGCGATAGCGGCCCGGTTCGACTTTGCCCTTGTTCGCGACATGCGCCGCGAAGCGGTCGGTCCAGGCGTCGAAAGCCTGCATGAAGTCCGCCTGCTGGACCATGTCCTCGGCCTGATTGTCGCTGTAAGGCGCGCCCACCCCGGTGCGGGCGAAAGCCCAGAGATCGTCGGGCACTTCGATACCGCCATAGCGGCATTGCCAGACGATCGGCGCATAAGCATCCCGCTGGTCCGCGAACGGTTCTTCGTCGGGATCGAAATAGTCCTTGTGACGGAGAGTTTTTGGCCGGCCATCGGCGCCGATCTCGGTGCCGCCGTCATCGATGTAGCAGTAGAACGCCGCGCTGCGGCCCTCCAGATGATTGAGGCTGAGGTCTTTCCACTCCGGTGCATGCTCGAGCTTCATCGCCAGTTCGGGATTTTTGTGCTCGATCAATTCTTCCTTTGGATTGCCGCCGTTCATGCAGACCAGACGGTCGAACATTGCCTTGAGGTTGCTGGTGGGCCCATACCAGTTGACCGGCGCGACGATCGCCCAAGCGTCGGCCAGATCGAGCCGCGCATACATATCGAGATCCCACATCAGATCGGGCTCCTCTTTGTTGTCGCGCTCATAGCAATTGCATGGCCAGACGCACAGCGACATCGCGGTCGAGACGCAGGCATTGCAGCTCTGGATCCTTGCGCGGCCGAAGACGTTACCGAGGTCTTCAAAGTCGATTTCCCAGTCTTGTGGCAGCCGTTCCGCCATGCGCAACATCAAGGTTCTTGATTTGGAATCGACGCCGGGACAATTGTATTGTCGGCGCTGGGAGCCCGCGATGATCATGACGCGCAGCGGGCGCTCGGCGGTCGGCAATCGGCCATTGTCGTCGTTCGGTTTCATTGTCTCCGCGCCTCCGGCTTGGTCTTATCGGCCACTAACGCCGTCGTTCCTCAATGGGTCCCGGTGGGACTGACACTTTTATGGCATCGCGCACGCTCACAAACAAAGTCAAACAACTGTGGCCCTGGATAGCCGGTTGCGCGGCACTGATCGCGCTGGCCTTCGCCTGGCTCCTGCTTCCGCTCGGGGAATGGATCAAGGCGTTCGGCATGTGGATTGAAGGTTTTGGCATCGCCGGTGCGGTTGTGTTTGGCCTCGTCTATATCGCGGCGACACTAGTGCTGGCGCCTGCAGGATTGCTGACGATCGCGGCCGGCGTGGCATTCGGCTGGTGGGCACTGCCGCTTGTCCTCATCTCCGCCACCGCGGGCGCGACGGCGGCCATGGTTATCGGCCGCTATCTGTTACGCGACAAAGTACGCGAGGCGATCAAGGGCCGGCGCAACTTTAGCGCCGCCGTCGAGGCGGTTGACGAGGAAGGCTGGAAGGTTCTCGTGCTTTTGCGGCTGAGCCCGGCGGTGCCGTTCGGCGCGCAAAACTACCTTGCCGGCCTCACCGACATCACGCTCGCAACCTACGTCGCAGCCACGGCTGGCGGCATCGCCCCCGGCACGCTTCTTTATGTTTATCTCGGCGTGATCGGCGGCAAGCCCGGCGCCGGCGGCACCGCGCAGTGGGGTTTTCTCATCGCCGGACTTCTTGCCAGCATCGTTGTTGTTGTTCTGGTCAGCGTCAAGGCGAAGGAAAAGCTCAAAGACAAAGGCGTGGCTAAAAGCAGCAACAAGAAGAAAAAGTGACACTGCGCCGACCCTTTTCTCGCCGCCGGACTCGCCCCATATTCCGGGGCCATGGCGAAGCCCCCGAAAAAGCCAAAAGACCCGGCGAAACCGACCCGCGCCAAGGCGTCGCGGCCGGACGGCGCGGCGACCCCGGACGCGCTCGCCGACCTTTTGAATCCGGCCATCAACAAGGGCACCGCCGGGCTTGGCTCGGGAACCGGGAAAAATTCGGGGCTCCAGCCGCCGCCGGACAATTCGTTCGACCGCCGCCGCGATTTTTCCGAGGCGCATAAAGCGCGCAAATCGACGCCGAAAGATACGCCGCAAGGCAAAGGCTTCGGCGAAGCGCCGCAATCTAATTTCACTGCGGATTTCACCGCCGCCACCGGCGCCTCGGTGACCGGGCTCGACCCGCAACTGGCGCGAGAGCTAGCAATGGACGGCGGCGAGGCGCCGGCCTCGCCGGTCCGCCCTGCAAAAATCGACAACAGCAAATACCGCCTGCCGCGTGCCGACCTGCCGGCGTTCGGCAGCGGCCTGTCCTCGATGGGCGTCGCCGCCACCGCGGAATCGCTCGACCGCCTGCTACGCGAGGGGCGCCCCGAACTGCGCGAGCAGGTGTGGACGCCGCACCGCCCGCCCCGCCCCGACAAATCCGAAGGCGGCCAGAAATTCGTCATCGAGTCGCCATTCGAGCCGAAGGGCGACCAGCCGGCCGCGATCAAGGACCTGGTCGAAGGCGCCCGTCGTCACGACCGCACCCAGGTGCTGCTCGGCGTCACCGGCTCCGGCAAGACCTTCACGATGGCCAAGGTGATCGAGGCGACCCAGCGCCCGGCGCTGGTGCTGGCGCCGAACAAGACGCTGGCGGCGCAGCTCTACGGCGAGTTCAAGTCGTTCTTCCCCGGCAACGCGGTGGAATATTTCGTCTCGTATTACGACTACTACCAGCCGGAAGCCTACGTGCCGCGCACCGACACCTACATCGAGAAGGAATCCTCGATCAACGAGCAGATCGACCGCATGCGCCACTCGGCGACGCGCGCGCTGCTGGAGCGCGACGACGTCATCATCGTCGCCTCGGTGTCGTGCATCTACGGCATCGGCTCGGTCGAGACCTATTCGGCGATGACCTTCTCGCTCAAGCAGGGCGGCAAGATCGACCAGCGCCAACTGCTGGCCGACCTGGTCGCCCTGCAATACAAGCGCTCCGGCGGCGACCTCTTCCGCGGCTCGTTCCGGGTGCGCGGCGACACCGTCGATATTTTCCCCGCGCACTACGAAGACCGCTCTTGGCGCGTCCATCTGTTCGGCGACGAGATCGAGAAGATCGAAGAGTTCGACCCGCTGACCGGGCAGAAGACCGACGACCTCGAATTCGTCAAGATCTACGCCAATTCCCACTATGTGACGCCGCGACCGACGCTATTGCAGGCGATCGCCGGCATCAAATCCGAATTGCGCGGCCGGCTCGATGAGCTGAACGCCGCCGGCCGCCTGCTGGAAGCGCAGCGGCTGGAGCAGCGCACCATCTATGACCTCGAAATGATGGACGCCACCGGCTCCTGCGCCGGCATCGAGAACTATTCGCGCTACCTCACCGGCCGAAAACCGGGAGAGCCGCCGCCGACGCTGTTCGAATACGTGCCGGACAACGCGCTGGTGTTCGTCGACGAAAGCCACGTCACGGTGCCGCAACTCGGCGGCATGTATCGCGGCGACTTCCGCCGCAAGGCGACGCTCGCGGAATACGGCTTCCGGCTGCCGTCCTGCATGGACAATAGGCCGCTGCGCTTTGAGGAATGGGACGCCATGCGGCCGCAGACCTTGGCGGTTTCCGCCACCCCCGGCGCCTGGGAGATGGAAGAGGCCAAGGGCGTGTTCGCCGAGCAGGTGATCCGCCCGACCGGACTGATCGATCCGCCGGTCGAGGTGCGCCCGGCCCGCCTGCAAGTCGACGACCTGGTCGGCGAAGTGCGTCAGGTCGCGCAGCAGGGCTACCGCGCGCTGGTCACCGTGCTGACCAAGCGGATGGCCGAGGACCTCACCGAATACCTGCACGAGCAAGGCATTCGCGTGCGCTACATGCACTCCGACATCGACACGCTGGAGCGCATCGAGATCATCCGCGACCTGAGACTCGGCGCGTTCGACGCGCTGGTCGGCATCAATCTGCTGCGCGAGGGCCTCGACATTCCGGAATGCGCGCTGGTCGCCATTCTCGACGCCGACAAGGAAGGCTTCCTGCGCAGTGAGACGTCGCTCATTCAAACGATCGGCCGCGCGGCCCGCAACGTCGACAGCAAGGTGATCCTCTACGCCGACAGCGTCACCGGCTCGATGCAGCGCGCGATGGAGGAGACCGAGCGGCGGCGCGAGAAGCAGGTCGCCTACAACACCGAAAACGGCATCACGCCGGAGAGCATCAAGCGCCAGATCGGCGACATCATGAACAGCGTCTATGAGCGCGACCATGTGCTGATCTCGACCGGCGGCAAGGATGCGGCCGGCGAATTTGAAGACGCCGCCACCATCGGCCATAATTTCCAGGCGGTGATCGGCGATCTGGAATCGCGGATGCGCGAGGCCGCCGCCGACCTCGACTTCGAGGAGGCGGCGCGGCTGCGCGACGAGATCAAGCGGCTGCGGCAGACCGAGCTGGCGGTGGTCGACCACCCGACCGTCAAGCGGGTGATGCTGTCGCAGGACTCGAAATTGCGGCGCGCTTTTTCACCCTCCCCCTCGCGGGGAGGGTCGCGTGGCGAAGCCACGCGGGGTGGGGTTTCGCGCGCTCACAAACCCGCGCTCGACAAAATGGGCATCGCGGGCTGGCACGAGGCGAAGCCGGCGCGCTCTTCTTCTCCCTCCCCGTCTCGGAGAGGGTCGAGCGGCACAGCCGCGCGGGGTGGGGATCCACGCCCCCGAAAACCTACCCTTGACGAAATGGGTCCCGGCGTGGAGTCGATCCCGGCCCGATCGGCCTTGCCCGACGAAGCGCCGAAGCCCGGCGGCCCCCGTTCCAAAATGGGCCGTCCCGGCATGCGCGGCGGGTTCAAACCGCGCAGGCGGTAGAGTCAGACTTGCGCTTCGCCTATTGTTTCATTTGTTGATAGATGAGCCTTGATACTTGTATCACTCATTGATACATTGGCTCACGATCCGGAGATTCAAAGACCGGACCACGGAAGTCGTATTCAGGGGCGAGCGACCGAAGGGCTTTCCGTCCGATCTGGTCAAAGCCGCGCGGCGCAAGCTTGGCTATCTCGATGCCGCCGTCGATCTGCGCGATCTTCGGCTCCCGCCAGGAAACCAGCTCGAGGCGCTCAAGAAGGACCGTCAGGGGCAATATTCGATCCGGATCAACGACCAGTTTCGGATTTGCTTCAGGTGGACGCCGGATGGACCGACGGACGTTGAAATTTCCGATTACCACTAGGCCGGTATAGCTGTGCCGATTGGACAAGGAGAAGCTGTGACGAAGAATTCACCCAAGAAATTGCCCCCGCTGCATCCCGGCGAAGTGCTGCGCGAGGAATTCCTCGTGCCGCTCGGCGTCTCGCCCGGCATGCTCGCAAAAGCCATGGGCGTGCCGCGCACGCGGGTCGAGCGCATTGCGACGGAATCGACCGGCATTACCGCCGACACCGCCCTTCGCCTGAGCAAGGCGCTCGGCACATCGGCCCAGCTTTGGCTCAATCTGCAGAACCGTTACGATGTTGAAACCGCGGAACGTGTGATCGGCAAGCAACTCGCCAGAATCGGGCGCGTGACGCGTAATTCAGCGGCGTGATCTCCCGAAATCGGCGTTCCGGCAAAAGTGGCTTATCGCGTCTCGGCGCCCGGCGTGAAAACGGACCGCGCAAGCCGACGCTCGATGAAACGGGTCTCAGCGTGGAGTCGATTCCGGTCGCCGACCGCACCGGCTTGCCCGACGAAGCGCACAGCGCGAAGTCGGGCGGACCACGTTCAACGATGGGAAAGCCGGGAATGCGCGGCGGATTCAAGCCGCGACGGAGGTCGCTGGCTTTTTACAGCCAAGCGCCCTTTCAAGGTTGATTTATAGGGTCCCCCGTGGCAAACGGGTTTTACCGACTGCCTATCGGGGATCGCGGACGCGGTCATTCGATGCAAGGCAGAGGCAACGAAAGGACCTGTTATGACTTCTCCAAAAGCGGGGAAGCACGCCCCCGATTGCGTGCAACTTTCTTACCAGCTGATTCGCAATACAACCTCCCCTGACGAGAAATCGATCGGGGTGCAGTCGTATGTCGCAAACGTACCTGCGTTCGAAATTCTGAAGGTTGAAACAAAGGCAAACCTTCGAAGTTATCTTGGCGAGTACAATCCACGTAAGCGTAATCGCGTCCACGATGCGATTCGCAGGACTATCGACCAACAGCCTGACCGTTTCATTATACGGAACAGCGGATTTGTTGTAACCGCCGCAGATATTTCCGTCGATGACAACACGAAGATTGTGACGCTGACGGATGCAAGCATCATTAATGGCGCACAATCGCAAGGCGAAATTCGTAAATACTTGGATGACATTACGGATCCTGACAACCCTACCGAACCGCAGGAAAATCCGTTCCACGTCAGAGTGTCCATCATAGCCGATCCTGAACCTGCGGAAGTAGTGGAAACGGCGATTGCGCGAAACATCGCAACTCCGATCAAGAGTCTCACGGAAGCTAATGCACGCGGTCAGCTGAATGAACTTGCCGCGAGCATCGTAAAGGCAATTCCGGGGACGAAGATCAAATTGAAAGAGTCGGACGAGGAAGGCATCGACGCTCGGAGAATCTTACAATTTACTCGACTGCTCATGCCAACCTCTGTATCGGGAAAATCACAACCGGGCGAAAAGTTGCGCGCATACAAAAATGCCGAACAATGTTTGACGGACTTCTGCAACTGGTTCGACACAAAAGATGTAAACCAAGATGATAAGCAAAAGTATGATTTCACCGTTCAGATCGCCCCACTTGCACTGAGAGAATACGAAAATTGGGAGGGCCACCCTGAATGGAACAAGCAATACATTTGGGAAGAAACGAAGAAGGGTGGCCGGGCCGTGCGGCGTAACAAAAAAACTAAAAAGATCGAGTGGATTTCGCCTGCAATCTTGTTCCCAATTATGGGGGCAATGAGTGAGTTCGCCACCAAGGACAAGAAAGGCAATTGGCGGATTCAAAAGCCCAAGATCTTTAAGGAAGAGGAAATGATTCGTCGTGCGGCAAACCAGTTTCGAGCGCTCGATAGCAATCCAATATTGATGGGGCGTAGCGAAGGCGCCTACGACGCGCTTCGTATCTACCCGCAAACGCTCGTTGATGTCCTACACGACTTCGCGGCGGCAAATTAGTACAATCCACACCCTATCGATGATCCCGCGTACTCGCGCGGGATCATTTTTTTGCAGTCCTTATAAATAAATTCATTCAGCGGCGATGAGGCTCTTAGCTGCTGAGTGATTCGCATACGTCTTCCATGTCGGCCGGTAGCTTTCGTCGGCTTGATTGCCCCACGTTGCCCAGCGCCTACGTATGCCGCGACCAAATAATTCTAAGAATGGCCCGGGACTGCACGCTTCGATAAGATCGTATTGCTCGTCGGGCTTCCGCGAATGCTCGCGCTTGCGCGTCGCCATGAAATTTACTTGGCTTCGACCCGGCGCAAGCGTGCGGGCGTTTTTACCACACACGCCGAATAAAATAAGTTCGGTTACATTCCTGAAATAAAAACCGACGCCTCGCCCGTCAGGGCCGCCATCTTTGCGAATTTTATGCCAAACGAGATTTGATTTGTATTTGAAGCCCCACGCCGCCATTACGGCGAGCCCTTCGGGTAGAAGCGCATTCGGACACCACAGATAAAGGTGCGCCATGGGCGCGACGAGTTCTCCGACCGGCAAGGCCGCAATCTCATCAAGCTTCATCGTGCCGTAGCGCGCCAACCGCTTGTGCTCGGGTGCTACCTTCCCCGTCTTGTTGATGAATTGCCACGGTGGGTCGGCAAGGATTGTCGCGAAGCGCCGCCTGCCGACAAATTGCAAAAGATCGTCCGCCGCCGTTTTTGCATGCCCGTTAGTCTTCGACATAACAGGCTCCGCTAATTCCAAAGACAACGACGGGACATCCGCCGCCGCTGCCGCCATCAAGTCGCGGCGATAATTTCGCCATGTGGGTCGTGGAATTACCAAAGCTTGGCCCCCTGCCGAGCTTGTTGAAGATTTTTTGCAGTTCCGTGCACCGCGTAATGACGACGCCAGCGTCGATGGCACGAAGATCGAAAAGAAGCCGGAAGTTGTTCAAGTCGCGATCGAAGAATGGATCTTTGTTGTTCCATTCGACTTCGAGGGCCACACGGTTTTTGTAGCAGTCCACCTTGTGGGTCGGCGCCACGAACTCGGTTTTGTCCACCACAATGCGCGTGTCGAATCCCTTTTCGATCCAGCCGAGCTTTGTGAAGTGGGAGTCGAGGTTGCTCGAAATAAGACCCTTCGATCCACCCGGCTTGAGGATTTCGCTCTTGAGCAGGCGAAAACGCTTCAGAACCGTCAGAATGTCTTTCCATTCCTGTGGATGCGCTGTCGACAGGATAGCTAGACCGTTGCGCCATTCGCGGACCTCGTAGCGGGCCGCAATGTCGGCTGGAACTATGGGACGAATCACCATGCATCATTGTCACCGAACAAGCCTGCGGGAATACTCCCTTTTTTACCATGTTCTTGATATGTTCTCAACCCCTTGACAATATTCCTATAGGCCTATATACCTATTCTCCTCCCATCCACTGAGGGCGTTGTCATGAGACGTTTATGTCGGCGGGATGGGAGGCGGTCCCTGCGGGCGCGGTGAAACGTACGCCGTGCTCCCGGGCGGCTCGGGGACCCGACCGGGCGGCACTACGACCGCTCTGCAGGGAGCCTGCTGTATTGGCCGGTGAAGCAGCCGGTTCAAGAAGCGCGGACCTGGGGCTGAGTTGCGGCGAGAGCCGCGACGAGCGCCGCAGATGGAGCGCCGTGTGGCGAGCGTCCCGATCGCAAGGGACGCGACGCCGCAAGGCGTCAGGACTATGGATGCGCCACACGGCGCTCCATCCCCTCGCCTTTTTCGCGAGGGGCACGAAAGGCCGGCCGCGCTCCCGCTACGCGGGGACAGGCGGCGCGAAGACGGGCGTACCCGGCGCCCTTGCAAAAAATACGGGCAATCCCGCATGCCCGGCGCTGTCTGACAATTTGCCGAGAGACTATCGCCGCTTCGCCAGCCAACTATCGACGCTATAGCGGCCCGGCCCGGCCACGAACAACAACAGAAAGCCGCCGATCATCGCCATGTTCTTCCAGAAATTGGTGTCCTGCGCGCGGCGCTGCGCAGCGTCGGTGAAATTCCAGTAGGCGTGCGAGGAGAAGGTCGCCACCACCATGAAGATCAGCAGGACGCCGATCACGTAGCGAGTCGCAATCCCGAGGATCAGCGCGATGCCGCCGAAAAACTCGGCCGGCACCGCGATCCAGGCCAGCCAGATCGGAATGCCGCGGCCGGGAAACGACGCGGCGTAGGCCGGAATGTCGAAAATCTTGCCGTAGCCGCTGCGCACGAAAATAATGCCCAGCAGGATGCGCCCGGCCAGCAGCAGGAAGTCGCCGGTGCTCATGGCCAGCCCGTCCGCCAGCGAAAGCGAGGGATGCGAGCTTGGTTGCGAAACGGGTTGGTTGAGCAACATGTTTCCTCCACTTTGTTTTGCGGGCCCACGGAAGTCGGCACTGCGCGGACTCCCACATCAGGCAGAACCCCGCAAGCCCCGGGATCATCCATGTCACATCCATGCTGCGGGGCTGGCGATTTGGCCGTCTTTGCGCAACAATCCAGCATCTCGTGCATCAAAGGGGGACGACATGATTGCTGATTTGCGCTTGATCAAACTGGTATCGGCGGCGGTGGCGTGCGGCGCGCTCGCCGGGCTCGCGGCTACACAGGTGCTGGCGCAAAGCGCGAACACCGCCGCCAAGGTGATGATCGCCGATTTCAAGTTCGCGCCGGGCAGCGTAACGGCGGCGCCGAACACCCCGGTGACCTGGACCAACAATGACGGCGTGCCGCACCAGGTGGTGATCGCCTCGAAAAACATGAAGACCGCGGTGCTGGGGTGCTGGGGTGCTGGGCAAGGGCCAGAGCGCGCAGCTCACGATCGCCGAGCCCGGCAGCTACGATTACGTCTGCGGCATCCACGCCAGCATGAAGGGCAAGCTCGTCGTCAAATAGCGCGCGCTATTTACGGCTGGGACTGCGCCAGCCGCACGCCGGCCTAATTCATCTTGTTCTTTTCCGCCTGGTCGCCTTTGGAGGCCGGATCGGATGTTTCGCCTTGCGCCGCACCGCCCTTCCCCGTCGTTGACGGAAATTTGCGATCGATAACCGCAACAATCGTCGCCTTCAGCGGATCGATGATTAGAAGCCGGTCGGGCAGCTTGGCATAACTATATTGCTTGAGGACGGGCTGCTGGAGGATGAGCGGCGACGGCACCGGCGTGATCTTGATGCCGGTCGGGACCTTCGCGCCGATTTTCGCCTCGAAATTCGGCGGGGCCTTCTGGGCGTTGTTCACGGTGACCAAGGCGTCCTGAATTTCGGTGCGCTGCTGGTCGGTGAGCGCGAGGTCAGGCTTGCTCACATGCTGGGTGATTGCATTTGGGTCGAGCGTTTCGGCGCTTGCGGCGCTTGCGGCGAATAGTGGTGCGGAGATCACGGCCAGCGCGATCAACACATGGCGAGGCAACGGTGTCATTGGTCATCCTCCTGACCGATAACGAGCAACCCGGCCATGCCGTTCCCTGACTCGACCTTCGAAAATCGATAAGTTGCATCGGTTTCCCGCTGACGCGCCAAATACGCCGCGACTAAAACGCCGTAGCGCTCCATTCATGCAACCGCCCGCCGAAGAGCTTCGTCAGGGCTTGACGGCGGCTCCGTTGACTTTACTGGCGTCCTTGGACTGCTGCGCCAAATCCAGGCAGGTCACCAGTTCGACATAGCTCGGCGGTCCGCCCATCCGGACCATCTGCTCGCATTCCGCCCGGCGCGGCGCGGGATATTGCGCCCACTTGCCGCTCAATTCAGTCTTGGCCCGGTTCTCATCGTTACGGCAAGCCTCGACCGTGCGATTGGGCGTGAGGCCGACATTGACCGGCCGGCAGGCCAAATCGACCTCGAATTGCGGCACGCCGTCCGACACCAGAACGAGCTATGCCCCGATCAGAAGCGGAAAAATGATCATGGCGGCTTCCTCCGGTTCATGTGGTTCATGTGGTTCATGCGGTCCTGCGGTTCATGTGGTTCATGTGTTCATGTCCGATAACGGACAGCTGTGCAGCCGGGTTCCAGCCGGCTGGCCGACTCAGGTCATTTCGGCGACAATGGCCGCGGACGTTAAGGAAATCCCGCCAATGACCTGCCGTTATCTGCCGATCGCGATTTTCGCAGCCGGCCTGCTCGGCGCCTGCGCCGCCGCGTCCAGCCCCGGCGAAATGCCGGCGGTGGCGGCTGCCGCCGAACCAGACGCCCCGCCCCTGGAAATGCACGAAGCCAGTGCGCAATGCTGGATGAAGTATGACAAGTCCGGCGGCGGTCTCGATGCCAAGGCCAAGCTGGTGGATAAATGCATCGACGAGAAAATGAAGACGCAAAAGCCGCGCCCGGCGCCGCTTGCCCGATAACGGCTTCGCCTCTTGCTCGATAAACGGCTTCGTATAAAAATTGCCAGTTCGCCAAATCAGGGAGACCCGTCATGGCAAAAGGCCAGATGAAAACCACCAAGGAAAAGAAAAAGCCGAAAGCCGAATCCGACAAGCCGAAACCATTGTCACCCTATAAGCAGGCGTTGCAGTCCACCACGAAAAAATAAGGCTGCGCGCCCGCCGCAAGGCTTTCACACCTTCGCCAGAGTTCCGTGCGATCCGGGCATCCTTGTTTCGGCAAGAGTTGCTTAACCGGTTGGGATCCAGTTTCAGGCCCTACCGGATGCACGAGTGGGGAGGACATGTGAGGTTTGTTGTGCGCGGCGTTGACGCTGGCGGCACTGGCAGGCGCGCTACTGCTGCTGCCAGCCGCGGCGTTGGCGCAGAGTATCACCATCACGGCGCCCGCCGAGCACGCCGGTAAGGCGGGCGACATCGCCGAGCCGCAAGATCAATCACCGGATGAGTCGATCGCCGCGCCGCCGGCTGAGCCAGCGCGCGCACGTTGCCGCTTGGCCGCAGCTTCGCAATGATACTGCAGGGCGACGTCGCATTGACGGAAAATATTCCGGGTGCCGCTTCGCCCGCTCCATCGGTCGTGCAAACGCCGGTGCCGGCGCAGATGTGGGACACCGCACGCAGACTGAGTTTCAAGATCCTGCCGACCAACACTACGCTGGCGGCGGCGACCAGCAGTTCAAGCGCCGATAACCTCACCCACCGCAAGCTGAGCGCCGAATAGAAAATCTATGGCCCGCTGCAAGTCACCACCCGCTGACTGATCCGGGCCTGCCGACTGCCAGCAGGAGCATCGCCGCCGGCTTCAAGCTGAACTGGTGAACCGCGCAATATCGCAAAAATTCCTGCATGGGCCGCTAAACCGCCGCCAGCGCGCCCAAGCTGCGCCCAAGCTGCGCCCAAGTTCCGTGCGGCAATGGCCCTAGAGTAGGCCGCTCCGCGTAACAGGAGAGTTCAGCATGACCGCGATCCGAGACCGCGCCGAAACCGGCGAGCAGGCTTCACCCGACAACGATCAGGCCTTCGAAGGACAAATCCGCGAATTCGTGCGGCGCGACGTCGCGCAGTTCCGCCGCGCGCCGCGCACCCAACCGCCCATGCCGGCCGACGACGCGAGCGACACCACCAACAACTTCAACACGCTGATCTGGCGGGTGTCGGGCGCCTCGATGGAAGAGATCGACCGCGTCATCCTCGAACTGCAAAGCGTGCGCGACATGCTGCGGCAGGAGGGCGAGCGGGTGACACGTGAGGTGTCCGGTTTCGCCAGCCTCAATCACGCCGCGATGAAAGTGATCGCCGACAGTCTGGCGCAATGGAAGAACGGCGCGCAGTTGCATCCGCCAACTCGCTGAACGCCGTCGCTAACATTCGCGCTGACCACGCAAAAAAACATCGCCGGAAACCGGCGATGTTTGTTTTTCCGGCGAAGCAACTGCTAGCCGCTGATCTCTTCAACCACGATCCGGGTCGACGGCTCGACCAGCCGCACCTTGTCTTTCGTTTTCAGGTATTCAGCGATTTAATAGTGCCGAATTCGGCAAGGGCGGCAGGCAGTGGACGCATCGCGTCGGCTTGCGCGGCCGTCAACTCGGAAGCCGGCTTCAGGTCGGTATCATCAAGCGGCTTGGCGTCCTTGTCGTTCATCGCCGCCTGATAGATCTGCTTCAACTGCTCGGCTTTGAGCTTAAGCGGAAACGCCATCAACGGCACGCGATCAAGCGTGGAATTTCGCTGAGAAATTTCGCCGGCAAAGTCTGCGTGGTCGAGCCGATCGGCTTGGTGCGGCTCCGATCGCCGCGGGTTTGGCCGGCGTGGGCCGCCGTTGCGCATGATCAGCGTGTCGCAACCGTGCCGTAGATCTGTTGGGTCATTTGCGAGGGATTGGCCAAGCTGGCATTGACGACGGTAACGCCGATCAACATCACGGCAGCGGTGACTCCGCCCAATATGTAGCCGATGACACCCAGCGACCTCCGGTCAGCCATTGCCGCCTCCCCTTCGCGCAGCGACAGGCTGCCGCGCCCACAAAAACGCGAAGGACGTACAAAAGTTCCCGCGGGCAAGACCTACTTTGGAAAGAAGAAAATGCTAGCTGGCGGCGGCAACTTTACGGGGCAACGGATAGTCCGCGCTCTCGTACAGTTCGCGAATGCCGTTGCCGTCAAAGCGCTTTTCGTCGACTTCGAGGTAGGCGCCGAGCAGCGATTCCGCCGGCAATTCCTCCATGGCGAAGCGGATAGCTTCCGCTGCTGTCGTAAAGCGCTTGTATCCGATGGGACGCCGGGCCTTCCGGCTGCGGCTGGGGAAAAGCTCGGACGGAGCCCGGTAATTGATCATGGACATCTCACACACTCTCCTGGCCCATAATATGGGCCTAGGAACCGAAAAAATCCAGCCATTTGGCCCTTGATCGGCTCGACCTGGGCTCCCAAGGTAAACGAAACGGCTGCGGGACCGGCGCCTTATTCAGATACAGCGCGCCGTCCCGCGGCCTCAATCTAAATCAGTTTCCGACTTCAGCCATCACTTCGCTGGTGGCCGGATCGACCAGCCAGACCCGGTCGTTGACGACCATGTATTTATAGGCCTTCACCGCCGGCACTTCGGTCACGATTTCCTGCGGCACCGCGTAGAGCTCGACACTCTCCGGCACACGGGTGCCAACCTGGTACTGCACGGTGGCTTGCGCCGGGCGCACTTTGATTTTCGTGATCGTGCGATAAATCGTCTGGCGCTGAACCGGGCTGAGTTGCAACGGTTGCGTCGTCGTCACCACCGTCTGCGTTTGCCCCGGCTCACGCGTGATGACGGTGGTCTGTGCATGAGCCACACCTTGCCCGGCGCCGGCCGATGCAATCAGCGCAACCGCGATTGCCGCCTTACGGACGTTATGCATGAGTTCCTCCTCACTTGTGGATTGAATAGGTGCAACGCGGGATAGTCGCGCGCTGTTCCGGGAACTCGGGCGAATAAAATCGTCAATTCGTAATGATTTCTACAATTTGCCGGGTTTCCACGTCGACCAACAACACTTGGTTGGTCACCATCGCGTACTGAAAATTCTTGGTTTGCGGGATCAGGTTGATGATTGGCGGCGGCAAGGCTTGCAATTCGATCGAGGCCGGCACCGCCTGTCCGACCGCAACCCGGAAAGTCGGCGGCAACGTTTGATTGTTGGGCTTGTTGCTGATGCTAGTGTAGATCGTTTGCTTCTGTTCGGGCGTCAGTTGCAAATTTGGCGAATTGCGCAGGATCGCGTCGCCCTGCTTCGCCGGCTGCTGGGCAACCACGGCGCTCGCGGTCGCCAGCGTCACGAGAATAGCTGATACGATCCAGACCAGCATCGTTGTTTGCTCGTGTCGTCAAAACAACACCGTTGTTCTGCCCCGTGGTCAGAGAAAACGTTTGACAACCCAATTTGTTGCGCGCGCCACTCGGCATAAAGAGGCTTTATTTCGATATCCTGCCCCCGACGCCGTTTCCAGCGGGTCAAGTTTAAGCCGCGCCTCGCGCTAGCCCGGTGAAAAAAATGGCTCCCGAAGGAGCCATTTTTCAAATTCCGGCCTGCGCAATCAGCAGGAGCGCGTCTTGCGGATCACGATCGTGCCGTCCGGCCGGCGATGACGCACCGCCACGGTACGGCATTCGGCACGTTCGCGACGCCAGTGCCGGCGATAGCGCCAGTCATCGCGATCATGGTCGCGGCGACGGAAGCCATCGCGGTCATTGTCGCGGACGGTCACGCCGCCTGGACCAACGGTCACGCTGTCAGCCTTCGCCTGCGGCGCCTGAACCAACGCAGGCAGCGTCAGCAAGCCTACAGCCGCCGCAATCAGTACAAGTTTCCTCATTCGGTATCCTCCTCTGGATATGCGCACGCTGCCCCAACGCCCAGGCGGGAACTTGGTTCCGAAATAGACTTCAGGAGCGCGCAGCGGCCAGTGCGGGACGCAGCACCAATGTAATTGGCAGCGTCAGCAGCACGACGCCGGCGACCACGATTAACGTCAGCGGAACGCCGAGCGCATCGCCGAGCAAGCCGTAAAGCGCCGGAGACACCGCGCCCGCACCGATGGTGCCCGTGTAGAAAATGCCGAACGCGCGGGTGTTGCGCGCCGGATCAACCAGATCGGGCACCGAGCCGTATAGAACCGAGGAAGTGCCGTTAAGCGCCACCCCGACCAGAGGCAACACGACCATTGCGGCTTCGAGCGGGAGCGGCAGCAGGGCAATAATGCCGATCGCCGTCACGGCCTCGGTGAGCCACACTGTGCCGACGGTGCCGATCCGCTCGCCGATGAACGTGCAAACCAGCTTGCCGACTGCGCCGCCAGCGAACACCAAAGTGAGGGCAAGACCGACGGTCTGAACACTCGCTCCTTTCGCGGTCAGCACAAACGGCAGGAAGGTCAGGAACGCCATGCGGGTCGCGCTGTCCAACACGCCGATCGAGAGCAGCAGCGGAAAACCATATGCATAGCCCGCCCCCGCGCCGCCTTTGGCGGACCTCTTTGGCGCCGGCGCCGCCGCCGGCAGCCGCGGCATGAAGGTAAAAATTGCCACGGCCGCCAGAATCCCGAGACTGCCGAGCACGACAACGGTCTGCCGCCACGGCAGCAACAGCAGCAGCAGCGCGGCCGCCGCCGGCACCGTCATCTTCCCGATGTCGCCGGCGAAATTGTAGGTGCCGAGCGCCTTTAACGAGCGCGGCCCGGCAAACACCCGCGCGATCAGCGCCGAGGCGAGCGGATGCTGCGTGCTGGCACCCAAGCCCCCCACGATCAGCGCGGCGCCGAGCAGTACGATTCCAGCCGACGCGCCGGCCAGGCAATAGCCAAGCCCGGCCAGCGCAGTGCCGAATGACAGCACCAGCGGCGCGCCGAAACGTTCGGCCAGCAGGCCGGACGGAATTTGCAACCCCGCGAGCGTGCCGGAGAACAAGGTCTTGAGCAGGCCGAGGGCCGCGAAGCCAATGCCGAATTCGGCCTGCCACACCGGCAGCAGGACGTAGATCAGATCGGTGTAGCCGTCGTGGAGGGCGTGCGCGGCACATGCCACGCCCGCCGCACGGCGTTCTTCCTCCGTAAAATTTTTGGGCGTGATCATTTCTGCCCCGGCCGCCGCTCGACGAAGGTGGTGCTATCGAAACGGATGACCGGCTCGCCGTTCTGATTCGTGCCGGTGCTGCGCATGGTCATCAGGCCCTGTTCCGGCCGGCTGTTCGAAACCCGGACTTCGATCACCTCGGAACTAAAACAAATCGTATCGCCGACATAGACCGGTTTCAGCCATTTCAGCGAACGAAAGCCGGGCGCCGGCCCGATGCCGGCGATGCGCTCCCCGCGTGTGCGCGCGTCTTCACCCTCGCGCTTGCGGTAATCCACCATCAACCGCATCCAGATCACGGCGGTGTGCCAGCCGGAGGCGCATAGCGCGCCGAAATGCGAGCGCGCGGCTTCATGCTCGTCGAGATGAAAACGCTGCGGGTCGAAACGGCTGGCGAAGGATTTGATCTCGACGGCTGTAAAAGTGTGGCGGCCAAGCTCGTAGCGATCGCCCACCCGTATGTCTTCGAAATAGTTCATGACGCAGCCACCGCCCGCTCCCGCAAGCCAAACATCAGCGAGGACTCCAGCACCATCACGGCCGCGCCGTCTTGATCGATTACTTCGCAGCGTGTCTTGACGAATCCGGCGTCCGGTCGGCTTTTCGACACGCGGGTATCAAGCACCGCCATGCGCAGCCGAATGTGGTTGCCAGGCCGCAACGGCTTGAGCCAGCGCACTTCATCGACGCCGGGCGCGCCCATCGAACTTGAATTACCGACCACATGATCGACCAGCATGCGCATCATCAGGCAGCAGGTGTGCCAGCCGGAAGCGGCGAGCCCGCCCAGCAGGATGGCGCTGGCGGCGGCTTCGTCGAGATGCATCGGCTGCGGATCGAATTCGGCGGCGAAGGCGACGATTTCCTCGCGGGTGACCAGCCGCGGACCGTATTCGCGAACGGAGCCGGGCATGAAGTCTTCGAAATAGAGTTTGGGCATTTCCTGTCATGCCCGGCCTTGGGGGGGGGGGGGGGGGGGGTGGGGTGGGGTCTGTCGGGGCCGAAGGAGAGGGGGGGGAGGGGAGAAGA
>JBPCQM010000280.1:0-6396 GCA_050998115.1 Pseudolabrys sp.
GCGCTGTTCTTTCCGCTGGCGAGCAAATCTTATCAGTCGATGAGCAGGATGAAGCTGCTCGGCCCGAAGATGACGGAAATCCGGGCGCGGCTGAAGGACGACCCGCAGAAGATGCAGCAAGAAATCATGGGGCTTTACAAGGCGGAGAAGGTGAACCCGGCTAGCGGTTGCCTGCCGATGGTCGTCCAGATCCCGGTGTTCTTCTCGCTCTACAAAGTGATTTTCGTGACGATCGAGATGCGGCACGCGCCATTCTTCGGCTGGATCCGCGACCTCGCCTCCCCCGATCCGACCAACGTCTTCACGCTGTTCGGCCTGCTGCCTTACGATCCGACCGTCATCCCGATGGTCGGCCACTTCCTGCATCTCGGCGTCTGGCCGCTAATCATGGGCGTGACGATGTGGGCGCAGATGAAGCTCAACCCGGCGCCGCCCGACCCGACCCAGGCGATGATCTTCAACTGGATGCCGGTGATCTTTACCTTCATGCTGGCGACCTTCCCGGCCGGGCTGGTGATCTACTGGGCGTGGAACAACACGCTCTCGGTGATCCAGCAGAGCGTCATCATGCGCAAGCACGGCGCCAAGGTCGAACTGTTCGACAACGTCAAGGCGCTGTTTCGCAAGAAGCCGGCGGGGGGCTAGCTGGTAGGCGGCTACCTCGCTAATGGTAAGTAGTCCAAGCCCGGAGCGAGTTTGAACTCAAAATATAACGACGGCAGTGATGTTGGTCGATTCGGACGGCCTCCGGGGTTTCTTTCCCCGTTGCAAAGCCGGCCATCTTGCGATGGCCGGACTTTCCAACATTTGTCCTTATCGATAGAGGGATCGCTCGCGGGTAACCTCAGCCGCGGTGTACGGTTTGGCAGTCGGATCGTACGAACTCCAACCTGACTTACGATACGCTGCCGCTCTATCAGAAATCTTGATTGCCGCACCGTCCATCACGGACTGCAACCGAGCGGCATCGGCGTCGGCAACCCGCGCGCTAACCAATGCACCGCCGCGTCGTAGACCTTCAGCATAGACCTCAGCCTCTTCCTTGCTCAGTCCCGCAGCTGTGACAAGGCACCGATAACCCTTCCTGCCGCGCCGCCTGCGACCGCACTAGCCAAGGTCGAGACGAGCCAACCCGCAGCGACTACCGGACCGACGCCGGGGATTGCCATTAATCCAAGGCCAGCCAGCAAACCGGCAGCGCCTCCGACTGTGGCACCTAATTCACCGCCGGCGGCAGCCCCTTCCGCGCTAAAACCCTTGGCTTCGATGCGGGACTTGGTCTGCCCCTGGGTGAAGCTATTCGCGCCGGAGGCAGGCGCACCGGGGTTCGGCGGACTGTTTGGAGAAGCCTGCACGCAAATCCGCCACGACTACGAACACACCGAGCGCGCCATTTCAGACATCTGCGCCGAGGACGGCATCTCGTCCGGCACCTTGCGCGACCGCATGCGGCGCTGGCGCTGGGCGCGGCGGCGGTCGCCGATCCCGCAGGACGCGCCGCCGCCCGTACCGCCAGTCGCGCCTGCGCTGGTAAAGCTGGACCCGCAGCCCCTGGGTCCCCGTCGCGGGGACGAGCGGAAAATTATCCGAAATACTTTTCCAGGATGTGCCGGTAGATTCCGGTTAACGCGACGAGATCCTTGACCGGCGTGCGTTCGTCGATCTGATGCATGGTCTGCCCGACCAGGCCGAATTCGACGACCGGACAATAATCGCAGATAAAGCGCGCATCCGAAGTGCCGCCTGAAGTCGAGAGCTTCGGCTTGCGCTTGGTTATCTCGGCAATCGCGCTCACCACGAGATCGGTGAACGGGCCTTGCTTGGTGACGAACACGCCGGCGTTGGACGGCTGAAATTCGAACTCAAATCGAATGGAATTGCCGGCCGCCTTCTCGGCGCGCTGTTGCAGCAGCGCCTTCAATGAATCGAGCGTATGGCGGTCGTTGAAGCGGATATTGAAGCGTGCCCGCGCTTCACCCGGGATGAGGTTGACTGTCTTGTTGCCGACATCGACCGAAGTGAATTCGAGGTGCGAGGGCTGGAAGTCGGCGCTGCCGTCGTCGAGCGGCTCGCGTTGCAATGCCTCGACCAACTTGACGAGGCCGCGGACCGGATTGTCGGCGCGGTCTGGATAGGCGACATGGCCCTGCTTGCCGCGCACGATCAGCGTGCCGTTGAGCGAGCCGCGCCGGCCGATCTTGATGGTGTCGCCGAGCGCCTCGACATTGCTCGGCTCCGACAGGATGCAATGGTCGAACTTCTCGCCCTGTTCGGCCGTCCATTTCAGCAGCTTGACGGTGCCGTTGACCGCAAGGCCCTCCTCGTCGCCGGTGATCAGGAACGAGATCGATCCGTTGCCGTTCTTTTGCGGCTTGTCGCCGTTGGCGACGAGATGATCGAGCGCCGCGGCCATCGCGCAGGCGATGCCGCACTTCATGTCGACCGCGACGCGGCCGTAGAGCTCGCCGTTTTTCACCTCGCCGGAAAACGGCGGCAGGTGCCATGCGTTTTCCTCTCCCGGCGGCACGACGTCGGTATGGCCGGCGAACATCAGATGCGGCGCCGACGTGCCGATGCGGGCGTAGAGATTTTCGACATCTTCCGCGCCGGGCTCCTGGAAGGTCATGCGATGCACGGTGAAGCCGGCGGCCTTGAGCGTGCGCTCGAGCAACGCCAGCGCGCCGCCTTCCGCCGGCGTCACCGACGGGCAGCGCACCAGATCGCGGGTCAGCGCAACGGGATCGGCGCTCATCGCGCTAATCTCGCAGCAATTGGTTGATCGAGGTCTTCGAGCGGGTCTTTTCATCGACGCGCTTGACGATGACGGCGCAGTAGAGGCTGGGGCCGATATTGCTGCCCGGCATGGCGTTGCCGGGCATCGTGCCGGAGACCACCACGGAATAGGGCGGCACTTCACCATAAAAAATCTCGCCGGTCGCGCGGTCGACGATCTTGGTCGACATGCCGAGATAGACGCCCATGCCAAGCACGGAGCCTTCGCGAATGATAACGCCTTCGACGACTTCGGAGCGCGCGCCGATAAAACAGTTGTCTTCGATAATAACCGGTCCCGCCTGCAACGGCTCCAGCACGCCGCCGATGCCGGCGCCGCCGGACAGATGCACGTTTTTGCCGATCTGCGCGCAGGAGCCGACCGTCGCCCAGGTATCGACCATCGTCCCGCTGTCGACTCGCGCGCCAAGATTGACGAACGACGGCATCAGCACCACGCCGGGCGCGATATAGGCCGAGCGGCGAACTACGCTACCCGGCACCGCGCGAAAGCCCGCCTTCTTGAATTTCGCGGCGCTCCAGCCCTTGAATTTGCTGTCGACCTTGTCCCACCAGGCGGCCTTGCCGGGGCCGCCGGTGATCACGCTCATGTCGTTCAAGCGGAACGACAGCAGCACCGCCTTCTTCAGCCACTGGTTGACCTGCCAGCGGCCGTCGGCCTGCCGCTCGGCGACGCGCGCCTCGCCGGTGTCGAGCAAATCGAGCGCGGTGTCGACCGCCTTGCGCAGCGCGCCCCTGGTCGTGGGGCCGACGCCGTAGCGTTTCTCGAAGGCGTCGTCGATGGTTTTTGCCAGGACGGTGTGGGGCATTTGCCTTTTCGTCGCTCTGTTTTCCGCTGCGGTTTCTCGAGGGCCGGACGGCGGATGTCAAGCGAGCCAAGCCTCGCTATCGTGCGGCGGTTCCCCGCAAGAAAATTGCCGTGATCTAGGCATCGCCGCGCATCTCGCTGGCACCACCGTGCCCGGCGCCGAATTGCTGGTGGCGCTCACCGTGCTGGGGCTCGGCGCGGTGCTGGCGCTGTTCGCGCTCGCAGGCCTCATTCACGGCTGTGCGCTTGGCAAATCGATCTATGGCGCCGAACACACCGCTCGTCGCCTATCTGGCCGGCCTCGCGCTGATCCAGTCGGCGGTTTCGCTGACCGCGATGAGCATCGCCAAGGCCGCGACGCGGCGTTCCGATCCCGTACTGGTACGGCTGATCGGCGCCGGTGTCGTCGGCATCGGCGTTACTGTGCTGCTGGCGCAACTCGTTCCCCCGCCGCCCATCTGGCAAATTTCTCCGCTCATTCCCGCGTAAGCGGAATCCACCTTGACACAAAACTCTGGATCCCCTCGTTCGCGGGGATGAGCGGTTTGGTCAGCGGTCAACGAGCGTTGCCAGAAATCCGGCGAGGTCGTCGGTGACGTGATCGACGTGTGGGGCGTCGCGGCCTGCCAGTTCCCAGCCTTCACGGACAATTTCACGGGTGGCCGGCAGCACGACCAAGACGGTCGTCATGCCGAGCGCATGCGGTGTTTCCAGGTTGCGCGCCAGATCCTCGAACATGGCGGCGCGCGACGGGTCGACACCGTGCTTCTTGAGAAAACGCTGGTAGACATGCGGCAGCGGCTTGGGATCGAGATTGGCCGCCGCGATGTCGAACACGTCCTCGAAATGCCTGTCGATATCGAGCCGCTTCATCACCGCGTCGGCGTGCGCGCGCGTGCCGTTGGTGAGGATCAGCTTGCGGCCTGGCAGGCGTTCGATCGCGTTGCCAAGTTGCGGGTTAGGCAGCAGCGGCGAATGATCGATCTTGTGGACGAATTCAAGAAAGTCGTCGGGCTTCAAATTGTGCTCGGTCATCAAGCCGCGCATCGTCGTTCCGTAGCGCTGGTAGTAATCCTTCTGAACGCGGAACGCGTCTTGCTTGCTCACCTTGAGGAAGTTCGAGACGAAGTCGCGGATGCGGTCGTCGATCTGCTGCCATAAATTGAGGTCATGCGGGTAGAGCGTGTTGTCGAGGTCGAACACCCAGGTTTCGACATGCGAGAATGTTCGCGGCATCGGCTAGTCCAACCCCCGCTCGTCCCCGCGAAAGCGGGAACCCAGGGCAACACGCTCTGCGATCGTATTCTGGATCACCGCGTGCGCGAGGATAAACGGAGTAGAGCCATCAGCGGCGGATCAGCGTGCCGGCGCCGTGGTCGGTGAACAATTCAAGCAGCACCGCGTGCGGCACCTTGCCGTCGAGAATGACGACGCCCTCAACGCCGGCCTCCAGCGCGTAGAGGCACGTCTCGACTTTCGGAATCATGCCGCCGGAAATCGTGCCGTCGGCGATCAACTTGCGAACGTCGGCCGCGGTCATTTCCTTGATGAGGTTCTTGTCCTTGTCCAGCACACCCGGCACGTCAGTGAGCAGCAAAAACCGCTTGGCCTTCAGCGCGCCGGCAATGGCGCCGGCGAGGGTGTCGGCATTGACGTTGAACGTGCCGCCATTTTCTGCGGCGGCGACCGGCGCCAGTACCGGAATGAGATCGCGGCCCAGCACGGTATCGAGCACGGTGGTGTCGACCTTGGCGGGCTCGCCGACGAAGCCGAGATCGACGACCTTCTCGATATTGCTGTCCGGGTCGGCCACGCTGCGCGTCACCTTGCGCGCGATGACCATATTGCCGTCCTTGCCGCACAGGCCGATCGCCTTGCCGCCGGCGGCGTTGATGAAGCCGACGATCTGCTTGTTGATCGAGCCGGCCAGCACCATTTCCACGATCTCGAGCGTCGCTTTGTCGGTGACGCGCAACCCGCCGGCGAATTGCGACTGCACGCCGGCTCTCTTGAGCATCGCCTCGATCTGCGGCCCGCCGCCGTGCACCACCACTGGATTGATGGCGGTCTGCTCCAGCAGCACGATGTCGCGGGCAAAGGCGCGCGCCACCGCCTCATCGCCCATGGCGTGGCCGCCGTATTTGATGACGATAATTTCCTCGTCGTAGCGCTGCATGTGCGGCAGCGCTTCGGACAGAATGCGCGCCTGGTCCTGCGGATCGATCTTCGGGGTCTTGCTCATGTCGTCTCTTTCGGCGGCTTTTCTAGCCGAGGCAGGCGCAGCCGACAATCCGGCAGGCTTCAGCGCCGCCGTTCCGCCAGCAAGCGTCCAATGGCGGCGCGCAATTCGGGGATTCCGGCGCCTTCGCGCGCCGACGTCGCCAGAACGCCCGGAAAGGCCGCCGGCCGTTTGACCAGCGCGGCTTCGACCTCGGCGATCCGCGCGGTCAGCTCCGCCGGCTTGATCGCCTCGGATTTGGTCAGCACGATCTGGTGGCTGACCGCGGAGGCACCCAGCGCTTTAAGGACATTGTGGTCGACATCCTTGAACCCATGCCGGGCGTCGACCAGCACGTAAACCCGCGCGAGGTTGGCGCGGCCGCGCAGGAAATCGTCAATCAGGCTGGTCCACGCCGCGATCTTGGTCTTCGAGGCCGCGGCATGGCCGTAACCGGGCATGTCGACCAGCGTGAGATCTCCGGTGCCTTTGAAGAAAATCAGTTCCTGCGTGCGGCCCGGCGTGTTCGAGGTGCGGGCGAGGCCTTTGCGGTTGGTCAGCGCGTTGACCAGGCTCG
>JBPCQM010000083.1:0-17886 GCA_050998115.1 Pseudolabrys sp.
TTTCGACAGTGACATTTGAACGGTTGTTTGTGTTTCTGGTCCTGGGTCATGGCCGTCGGCAGCTGCTGTGGTTTGAGGTGACACGGCATCCGACGGCAGAATGGCTGGCCCGACAGATAACCGAGGCGTTCCCTTGGGTGTCAGCGCCAACGTACATGGTGCGCGATAACGATGGCGCCTACGGACACGTCTTCACGCGCCGGGTGAGGGCCATGGGCATTCGCGACCGGCCGATCTCGCCAGGTTCGCCATGGCAGAATGGTCCTGTGGAGCGTCTGATCGGCACGCTGCGACGAGAGTGTCTGGATCACGTGCTGATCTTCGGCGAGGCGCACCTGCGGAAAATCCTGACTTTTTATGCCTCCTATTACAATCAGTCGCGCACACATTTATCGCTGCGCAAGGACGCACCAATTGGCCGATCGATCCAACGGTATGGAACCATTACTGCTACACCCGTTCTGGCAGGTCTGCACCATTGCTATGCGCGGATATGATTTTCGGAAAGGACAGGGGGTCGTTATTGGGTGCGCCGGAGCACTGCTTCGCCATTATGGAGCTTTGCGATGTCTCACTAAAAGTCTTTCTAGATATCGAGATCGCTCGCTGTGCAAGCCAAAGAAAAATGCAGATTCTGTCTTCGGAAGAATTAGATTGATGCTGCTCTTCTAACGTCTTTGCAACGAGCATTGAGAACGCGAAAGATTCACACATCGATGGTTCCGTTCGTGGGTTAGTTTGGTATGGTATCCACTTTCGCTGACTCTGTTTCGACAACAAGGTCGACTGCATCTTCGTCCGATCCGAGAGAATATTCGGCTTCCTTTAGAAGCCAGTCGCGGAAATGTTTAATCTTTGGACTTTGCCATTCGCTCTCACGGCATAGAAAGTAATATGCGCCAGCTGTGACTTTCTTATTTTTAAATAATGTCACAAGACTTCCGGAATTCAGTTCCGATTCAATGAGGACTGTGGGCACGAGGGCGATTCCCTTTCCTTCGATGGCAGCCTGGATCGCCATGAAGAAATGGCCGTATGCGGTGGAATGACCGATTTCAATCTCATCAAGACCTGCCATTTTCAACCAAAAGGGCCAACCTCTTTCACGGCTTGCCATGTGAATTAACGTGTGATGCCGCAGATCACATGGGTTTTTGATTGGCGGGTCACCTTTGAGCAGTGCCGGCGCACAAACGGGGACAAGGGTATCGGGCAGAATTGGAATAGATCTCAGATCTGCCCAATTTTGGGTCATGACAAGGTCGATCGGAGAAGCGCCTTTTTTCTGACGCTTCAAAGCGGGGCCAACGCGAATGGCAATATCAGTTTCTTCGAGGCGAAAATTGGCAGGGCGGATCGACGTAATCATCCGAACTTCGATATTGGGATTGGCGGCGGTGAAATGAAGCATGCGCGGAATAAGCCACTTCATTGCCAGCGTCGGGAGCACATTAATGTTGAGCGTGGTCGGTCGGTGATCGTTGAGCACGGTTTCGGTCGCCCGATGCAATTGCTCGAACGCATCGTGCAAGGGCGTGGCGAAACGTCGACCCTGCTCAGTCAATTCGAGTGAGCGAGGCAGACGCCTGAACAATGGAATCCCGAGAAAATCCTCGAGCCCTTTAATCTGGCGGCTGATCGCGCTCTGCGTCACGTTTAGCTCCGCTGCAGCGAGGCTGAAACTCAGTTGTCGTGCCGCTACTTCAAAAGCGCGTAGAGAATTGAGCGGGGGAAGTCGCCGGATCTTTCGTACTGTTGATGGCATAGTTTTCCGGTCTCCAGCCCAATTCTGGAGACAATATAGCGCGAAAACAATCAATCAGGGCGGTAGAGTTTTCTGCCGCACGGCCTGCGACATTAAGCCGGGATTTTGTCCAAAGGCGGCAAATGCTCGGTTCCCGTTGGAACATGGTTGGCTGCGCGTAGGGTATAGTCGTTCCACCCTTCGCCACGCGACATGGCGCGCTCTTTGGCGAGTTTCGCCGATGTGTCTTGGGTAAATTCCGTGAGTGGTCGCTCGCGATCCTCCCAAAGTTGTAACGCATCCTCGATCTTCGCGTTTTCGGACACGGTTACGGCCAAGGCGAGGGCGTTCATCATCGCTGTTCCGGCGCCTTGGCCCAAGGTGGGCGCCATTGCATGAGCGGCGTCGCCGATGATAGCGACGCGGCCGGAGGACCATCGGATCAGCTTGCTGGTTTCGTAGGCGTCGTAGCGGCCGCCGACCTTCACCTGCCGAAGGACCGATTCGAGTTGTGGAAAGCTGTCAATCCAAATGTCCTGCCGTACGGGAATGGCGGACGCCTCGCGATCACCGACCGGGGCCATCATCGCGAGGTAGAGATCGTTCTCGTTGCAAGGAACGTAAAGCACCCGCAGCGATCTGTGTTCGAGGTTCCAGAAGTCGATGACATGGTCCCAACTGCCTGGCCCAAGCCGATCTTTCAAGCGCGGTACGAGAACGCGAATGATACCGTCGCCATAGACGTTGCGCTCCTTGAGCAAGCCGATTGAGTCTCGGACTTTTGACTTCACGCCATCGGCGCCGATCACAAGGTCGGCTTGGAGCTGGCTGCCGTCCGCGGTCAGAAGCACCCCATCTGGCCGGGCGCCCGTGACCTCAGAATTGGTGACGATGTCGACACCCTCGCGTTTAGCGGTACGAAGGATCGTCGAATAGAGATGCTGGCGTGTCATAGTCAGCATCCGCGTGCCCTTGTCGGAGGAAAAGATGTGCTTGGCTATGATCCGATTGTTGTGCCGGGTCTCGTAGACGACCGCCTCGTGTCCGGAGGCTATTGTTTCATTATAGGCCCCGATCGCCTTGAGCACCCGCAGCCCGTTCTCCCAGATGAAAATACCGGCGCCGAAGGCGCGTAATTCCCGGCTAGCTTCATGCACGCGAACGGTCCAACCGCGTTGCCTCAGTGCGATTGCCGCAACAAGCCCAGCAAATCCCGCGCCGGCAATTTCCGCGTGACGGCCTGTAGCAGCCATGGGGTGTCTCCTGTTTTGGGTCATATAACAAGGTTTGAGGAGCCTCGCGATGGCAATAAAACTCATGCGTCGGTTCCCAAATGTTAATTGTTATGAGCCGACGTCACGCGCTAGCATTCTGGATTGGATACGACGCGCGGAATACGCTTGAAACAGACGACAATTAACTCTTTTTCCCTGGGAGGTCGACGATGAGCCAGGTCAACGAAGTGAAAAACGAAAAGAAAAATAATAACTACTTCAGCCCGCGGCGGCTCGGCCATGCCAATTTGTTCGTCAGTGACTATGGCCGCGCGGCGGACTTCTACAAGAAAGTGGTCGGGTTCGAAGAGGTTTACCGGCAGCCGGACAACCAAGCTAGTTTTCTGAGTAACGGCAACACCTATCACGACCTCGCTCTTACCGACATTCACAGTAAGTACGCGAAGAAAGACCAGAAGCCGGGTATGTGGCATCTCGCCTTCGAGCTCGAGACCGAAGTAGACATGGTCGACGGCTATAATCGGGCCAAAGCCGACGGTGTGCCATTCTCCTTTGTGATGGATCACGATGTTGCACGCTCGCTCTACCAGAACGATCCCGACGGCAACCTGGTCGAGATCTATGCCGACGTAGAAAAAGATTGGCGCTCGATGCGCCAGGGCATCATCGTCAAAGAAAAGCCGAAATGGGTTCCGGGCATCACCTCAGTGCCACTGACCGAAAAGAACTATCCGCAAGACCCCCAACTCGTGGTGGTTAAAGATTCCATTTTTCACCCGAAAAAAGTCGCCCACGTCGCTCTAGTTGCCGACAAGTTCGAGGACATGTTCGACTATTACGTCAATGTGGTTGGACTTTCGCTACTGTTCGGCGATCGACAGGCCGATTCCGCAGTGCTGCGCGGCACGTCCAGCGACGGCGACGTGACACTCTACCGTAAGAACGCCAACTTATTGCCAGGCTTGCATCACGTCGGCTTCGAGGTTTGGGATGACGCCGATCTCAAGCACTCAATCGCAGCTCTGCCTGGAAGCGGAGTGAAGGTTGAACGGGAGGTCGACCACCCATCGCGGCATAGCGTCGTCATTCAAGACATGGACGGTCTGCTGTTGCAGTTTTTCGTCAATCGAAACTGGACGGCGGACGTCATCGGAAAAGCGCGCGCTGATGAGCTGCCCTACCTGCTGTAGCAGTGCTTCAAGCCATTAAGTCACAAGCTTAAGTGGGCTTTGGCAAATCGCACCTGTGGTAGAGGTTCCGATATTAATCGTTGCGAAGAAAATAGAGTTAGGAAAGTCCGAAATGGCTCAGTCCGTACCGCAAGTTGATCAAGTCCTGCTTGACGATCTGGTCGCCGCGAACCGTATTCTATACCACAAGAATATTGTCGACGGACTCGGCCATGTTAGTCTTCGCCACGATAAGGACCCTAATCTTTACGTGATGGGGGCCGAAAAAGCGCCCGGCCTCATGACCCACGAGGATCTCGCGATTTACGATCTCGACAGCAATGCGCAGACCTTGAAGGAGCGGCGGCCTTACAACGAGCGCTTTATTCATGGTGAAATCTATAAGGCGCGCCCAGACGTCAAGTCGGTGATTCATTGCCATACGCCGTCGCTGGTGACGTTCTGTGTCTGCCAGGTGCCACTTCGTCCGCTCTATCACATGAGCGGTTTTCTCGGTCGCGGTGTAGCGCGATTCGAAATTCGCGAATTTACCGCCGGTGCAACTGACATGCTGGTTTCGTCGCCAGAGCTCGGTGTCTCACTGGCGAAATCGCTCGGAAACAAGCAGATCATTCTCATGCGGGGACATGGTGCGACCATTGCGGGCCAATCGGTAAAACATTCGGTCTATCGCGCAATCTACGGTGCGCTGAACGCGACCATGCAGATGGATGCGATGCGTATGGGCGAAATTACGTTCCTTTCCGACGACGAAGCGATGAAAGGGATGGATATCAACGACCGATTCGTTGATCGTTCTTGGTCGCTTTGGAAGCTCGAAGCCGCGCAGAAGTCGCTGTGACGTCGCCGTAGATGTGCGCGACCACGCGTCCTAGAATATTCTGAACGAGGTGGATGATGTCGATCGGGGATGATGTAGTCGGCCATATCGACCGCGACGAACTTGTAAATTTCGCCCTGGAAGTCTGCAACATCGACAGCGCTGTTCCCCATGAAGTCAATGTGGCCGAGCATCTTTATCAATGGTTGGGTCGCGAGGGTTTTGTCGCTCGGAGGGTCGGGCTTCTCGCCGATAGGTTCAACGTGCTCGGGACGCTGCCGGGCACCGGGGGCGGCTACAGCCTGATTTTTAACAGCCACATGGACACCGCGGTCCCCCGCCAAGACGACCTGGTCCATAAGGATCCGACCAACGACGTGTACCACAAGGCGTGGATCGAGGATGATTTACTGGTCGGTGAAGGCATATGCAACGATAAAGGTCCGATGGCCGCGTTTCTGATTGCGGCGCGCGCCATCAAGCGGTCGGGTCACAAGCTGAAAGGCGACCTGCTTGTCAGCGGCGTGGTCGCGGAGACAAGCCGCGAGCCCTGTGACGATCCGCCGGGGACCATTCGCGAATCGAAGGAACTCGGGGCGCGCTTTTTGGTGACTCATGGCGGAGTTGCCGATTGCGCACTGGTCGCAGAGGGGACGGGCTTTGGCCTGGTTTGGGTCGAAGCCGGAAAGTTCTGGTACAAAGTCACGCTGACGTCGGATCAGCCGCCATTCTATACCCCCTATCTGCCCGAAAGAACGACACGCGCAAAAAGTCCGAACATGATTGCGGCGGCCTCGGCAGCTGTTGAGGCTCTAGAGGACTGGGCGGCCGCATACCAGAAGCGCAACGTTTTCAGCTGCCCCGGCGGGACCATTATCCCTAAGGTTCAGGTCGGCGCGATCCGCAGCGGCGATCCATATCGACCCTATTTGGCCCCGCAGGTCTGCTACCTCTATCTCGATGTCCGTTCCGTCCCGGGCCAAGATCCTTTAATGACGCGAGATGAAATTAAGAAGACTCTCTGCGATCTCGGTCTTGATGCGGCTGTCGAGCTTTATCACTTCCGCCCAGGCTATGAAGCAAAAAACATAGATCGTCTAGCGGCCGCCGTTAGCGCCGCACATCGTGCTACGTTTAACGACGAGCCGCGGCAGCCGCAGGTCGAGACGTCGAGTATGTGGCGCGACCTGAACGTATTTAATGAGCTGGGAATTCCGGCTTTGACTTATGGACCGCGATCGACCAGCCATTCGTTCAAGCGCGCCCTTTCGATCGAGAGTCTATATCAGGCTGCATGCGTCTATGCGCGGACGGCAGTTGAGCTTTGTAATCAGGAAAAGCTCGTCAACGCGACAATATGACCAAGGCCTGACGTCGACCAAAATGCTAATGTTGTGCGCAAACTCGATCGCGGCTGGATGTTGGAGACCAATGCCGTGAGCGGTACGGTAAGCACTCGTCGGCAGGCCGTAAAGAAACAACTTCACAGCAACGAGGTGCTTGGGACTGGCAGTGATTCTTCTGCCGTGACGACGCCCGGTACCGTGATGCTCAAGGTCGATCACGTCTTCAAGTCGTTCAAAACCCGCGACTTCTCGAGCGCCTCGACCAAGTCGAAATCGATGATGGTGCTCAATGATATTTCGCTCGATGTCAGCCACGGTGAGTTTGTCAGTTTGCTCGGCGCAAGTGGTTGCGGCAAAACTACTTTACTTCGAATGATGGCGGGCCTACTCCATCCCGATCGCGGTACAATTTCTGTTGGCAATGAGCCTGTCAAAGCACCGCGCAAAGACCTCTGCATGGTGTTTCAAAATTTCGGCTTGTTGCCGTGGCGCTCGGTGATGGCCAACACGGTGTTTCCGCTGGAAATCGACGGTGTCGGCAAATCTCAGCGCGAAGACATGGCCGCCGAATATCTTAAGCTCGTCGGCCTGGGTGGCTTCGAGCGCCATTTTCCGCATGAACTTTCGGGCGGAATGCAGCAGCGCGTCGGCATTGCGCGGGCGCTGATCCGCAAGCCACTCGTCCTCCTGATGGACGAGCCGTTTGCTGCGCTGGACGCGCAAACCCGGGAAAAGATTCAGGACGACTTCCTCGGTATCTGGGGCAAGCTCAAGACCACGATCGTCTTCGTCACGCACGCCATCGACGAGTCGCTCGTGCTTTCGGACCGTGTCGTTGTGCTCAGCTCGCGTCCGGGACGGGTCAACCGCATCATCAGTTCCGCGGTGGCTAACCACCGCGGCAATGAGGACGTTAGGGCCCGGCCGGAATTTGGCGAGCAAGCCCACGAAATTCGCGAGTTGCTTCGCTCGGAGCGGACTGCATGAGCGCCACACCGGAAAAAATGGACGTTGCCGAGGCTGATGACGCTCCCCTGAGCTGGACCGATTGGCTCAAAGCGCATCCGAACGTCATTCGCGCCGCCTCGGTCATCATCTTCTTCCTGTGGTGGGAGTGGGCGGCGCGTGACTCCAGTCCGCTGTTCATGACCTACCCGTCCGCGATCTTCAAAGCAGCCGTGCAATTGACCCTGAACGGCGAGCTTCCGCAGGCGCTTTTGGAGAGTTTGGTTCCTTTCGGAGTTGGACTGGTTATTTCAATCGTCGGCGGTATCTTGATCGGCATCATGATCGGCCAATCGTGGTGGCTGGAACATATCCTCGACCCGTTCCTCAACGCGCTTTACGCCATCCCCCGCGTTGCGCTTATTCCCCTCATTATCCTGTGGGCCGGCCTGGAAATCTACGGCAAAATTGTCATCGTTGTCTCGATCGCGATCTTCCCGGTGATCGTGAATACCTATTCCGGCATCAAGGACGTGCGCGGTAGCTTGATCGAGATCGGTCGCGCCTATGGCGCCAGCGAATATCAGATCTTCACCAAGATCGTGCTGCCGGCCGCCGTACCTTACATCATGGCGGGCATCCGGCTTTCGGTCGGCCTCGCCATCATCGGCGTCATCGTTTCGGAATTCTTCACCGCGATCACCGGCCTTGGCGGCCTAATTGTGTTGTTCGCCAACAATTTTGCGACTGCCAAAGTCTTTGTCCCGATTATCATCACGGGCGTGCTCGGCGTGACGCTGACGGAATCTGTGGTTTTCATCGAGCGGAGGCTGTCGCGCTGGAGAACTTCTGAGCGCGAACGATTCTGAACTGCTGGAAAGATGCCGGTTTTTGCAAGGGAGACGACCATGCGGAAAACTAACCTGACCTTTAGATTGGTGTTCGCCGCTTCATTGGCGGCGTCAATAATGACGGGACGTCCGGCCAGCGCCGACGAGAAGTTCGTCTTCATCGCGGTGTCGCCGCCCTCGGGATACATGCTGCCGATGTATGTCGCGCAGGATCAGGGGTTCTACAAATCGGCCGGGCTCGATTTTGAGATCAAGACGGTCGGCGGCGACCAGAACGGCGTGCGCGCACTCTTGACCGGCGTCGGCCAGGTGACGGTGATTGGCGCGCCGGTCCTTTATGAGGCCGTGACTAACGACGCCAAAGTGAAGGGAATCGGCGGCGGCAACCAGACCCTGACCGATTACTTCCTCGTTCTCGGCAAGGGCAAGGGCACCACGCTGAAGGATGCTGCCAACAAGACGTTGGCGATCTCCAATCCGGGCAGTATGCCGCAACTCATTCCTGGAATGATGTTCAAGAAAGCCGGCATCGATGCGTCGCAGACCAAATATGTGCCGGTCGGCGGCTATTCGGCGCGACTTCAGGCCGTCGCCGCCG
This sequence comes from Pseudolabrys sp., assembly GCA_050998115.1. Classification (GTDB taxonomy): domain Bacteria; phylum Pseudomonadota; class Alphaproteobacteria; order Rhizobiales; family Xanthobacteraceae; genus Pseudolabrys. The sequence continues at coordinate 8,730 of JBPCQM010000083.1, forward strand.
GCAAGGTCGACGGCACCCTGATCGACGCATTGACCTCGCTGCGCGGCGAAAAAGAAGGCATTTCCGTCACGGTTGCCGACGCGAATGTCGTTCTCGAGCGCCCGCTCGGTTACACCTTTAACGTCACCACGCAGGAACAGCTCGACAACCCGGCCAAGCGCAAGGTTCTGGCCGCTTTCGTCAAGGCGACCATGATGGGCGCTCGCTTCATCGTCGATAAGCCGGACGAGGCGGCGAACATCCTGTCGAAGCAGTTCAAGGGCGACGTGCCGCTCGAACTGGTCCAGGAAACCGTCGCCAAGCTCAACCACGGCAAAGTATGGGGCTTGAACGGCGGCGTCGGCAAAGAGCTGCACGACTACACCATGCAAGCCTACCTCGAGACCAAACTGGTCTCGAAATCGGTCGACTATAAAGACGCGTTCGATCCGAGCCTCGCCGATCAGGCGCTCAAGGAGCTCGGCAAGCGGGATGGCGGCTGGCAGTGATCGCGGCGCAGGGCCGGCGGACCGCTCCGGCGGCCATGGCTCGCGCGGCGTAGATGATGACCTAAGGAACAAGAAGAATGTATGTTGGGCAACCGCTCCGACGTCCGGAGGATTTCCGGTTTTTGACGGGTCGTGGCAAATTTGTCGACGACATAAAGATACAGGACACCGCGTATGCCGGTTTCTTGCGCAGTCCGCATGCTCATGCGCGGATCGTGCGCATCAATCTTGAAAATGCATTGAAGTGCCCCGGCGTTCTGCGCATCGTGACGGCCGACGATTGGACCAAGGCCGGGCTTGGTAAGCTTGTTTGCGTGCATCCGATGCCGTTCACCGATGGCCGGCCGATGCGGGAGGTCCTGCGTCCGGTCCTGGCGTCGGGGGAAGTCCACCATGTCGGCGATGTGGTCGCCGCCGTCATTGCCGAGACGTGCTACCAGGCCCTCGATGCGCTCGATGCCATTGAAGTCAAATACGAGCCGCTGCCGGTAATGGCGAGCACGGGGCATGCGCTCGATGAAGGTGCGCCGATCGTACATGAGCAATTCGGCACCAATCAAATCAATGAGATTATTCGCGGCGACAAGACGGCAACCAATACCGCCTTCGCGAAGGCGTCGCACACGGTCGCCATGACGCTGACCAGCAATCGCGTCGCTGGTGCTCCGCTCGAGCCGCGCAGTTATCTTGCCGACTATTCCCAGCAAAACGACCATTGCACCTTGTGGGCAACTACCCAGGTGCCGCACATGTTGCGGCGCTGGATCTGCAAGTACGCGCTGTTCATTCCCGAGCATAAATTACGGGTGGTCTCTCCGGACGTCGGCGGCGGCTTCGGGCAGAAGGTGAATTTCTGCGTCGAGATTTCGACGATCGTCTGGATGGCGCGCGAGCTGAAACGGCCGGTGAAATGGACTTCGACTCGTTCGGAGGCGTTGCTCTCGGACACCCAAGCGCGCGATCACGTTACCGAAGCCGAAATGGCCTTCGACAAGGATGGAAAGATCCTCGGCCTCAGGATCGATACTATCGCGGCACTCGGAGCCTATCTCAGCAATTTTGCGCCTAGCATCCCTGGCAATTCGTACCCCCAGACCATCACCGGGCTCTATCAGACGCCGGCGCTCGATATGCGCATACGCGGCGTCTATACCAATACTGTTCCGATCGATGCCTATCGCGGCTCCGGCAGACCAGAAGCGACCTGGGTCAACGAACGCCTGCTCGAAAACGGTGCGCGCGAACTCGGTATCGACGTGGTCGAGATGCGAAAACGCAATCTGCTGCAGGCCTCGCAATTTCCGTATAAGACCCCGGTGGGACGTACCTACGATTCCGGCAATCCGCCGCTGTTGCTCGAAAAACTGATCGCGCTGGCGAAATACAGAGAGTTGCGGTCCCAGCAGGCGAAGCTGCGCCAACAAGGCGTATTGATGGGAATCGGCATCGCTGCATTCCTCGATAAGTCGGGCACCGGTCCGAGCCGGCAGCTCTCAACGCGCGGCGGCTTGCATGGCGGTTTTGAGTCGGCGACGGTGCGTGTCCACAGCGACGGGAAGGTCACCCTCTATAGCGGCAGCCATTCCCACGGACAGGGACACAGCATTACCTTCGCTGCGATCGCCGCGGACCGTCTCGGTGTCCCAGTCGAGGATATAACGGTTATCCAGGGCGACACCGAGACCGTGCCTTATGGCAACGGAACCTGGGGCTCGCGCTCGGCCTCGGTCGGCGGCAGCGCGATCTATCGCGCGTCGGAAAAAATCCTCATCAAGGCGACACGGCTTGCGGCGCACCTTCTTGAAGTCGAAGTCATAAATATCACGTACGAGAACGGGCTTTTTTCGGAAAAGGGCAAGAATCTCAAGATCTCATTCGCTGAGGTTGCTGACGCTGCCTATCATGGCGCGCGGTATCCAGACGACCCGGCTTTCGAGCCTGGCCTTGAAGTGACCACCTTCTACGATCCGCCTGATCTTAATGACCCGGAAGCGATGCATCTTGCGGTGGTCGAGGTTGACCGCGGCACCGGCCGCGTCAAACTCCGCGAATATTTCACCGCAGACGACATGGGCACGATCATCAATCCAATGATCGTTGAGGGTCAGGTGCAGGGCGGCCTCGCCCAGGGCATCGGTCAGGCGATGATGGAACACGTAATCTACGACCAGAAAAACGGTCAGCTGCTGTCGGCGACCTTCATGGACTACGCAATGCCGCGCGCTGGAGACATGCCGCCGCTCAAGTCCGACTACATCTGCACACCGGCGCCTAGCAATCCTCTCGGCGTCAAAAGTGGCAGCGAAACCGGAACGATCGGCCCACCGGCGGCGATTGGCAACGCCATCGTTGATGCGCTCTGGCATCTCGGTGTGCGGCGCATCGAATTGCCGTTCACACCCTATTCGGTGTGGCAGGCGCTTCAGTCGGCGGAGGCACCATGACAACCGTGACCATCAATCTTGTCGTCAACGGAAAGCCGGTCAACGCCGAGGTCGAGCCGCGTTGGCCGCTGGTTGAATTCCTGCGCGATCATTTGCTGCTCACCGGCACGCATGTGGGCTGCGATACCAGCCAGTGCGGTGCCTGCACCGTGCACGTTAACGGCGTCGCGATGCGATCCTGCACCTTTTTCGCGGTGCAGGCCGATGGCTGCGAGGTCAAGACGATCGAGGCGGTGGCCGAAGGAAACAGCCTCCATCCGATGCAACAGGCGTTCCATGAACACCACGCCTTGCAATGCGGCTTCTGTACCCCGGGCATGATCATGAGCGCGCTCGATCTGGTTCGGCGCGAGGGCTATGACCTCAGCGAGGACAAGATCCGCCAAAACCTTGAGGGCAATATCTGCCGCTGCACCGGCTACTACAACATCATCAAGGCTGTTGCTGCCGGCGCCAAGGCCATGCGCGACAACGCTACGACGAACTGAACAGTTTGACATGTACGCATTCGATTATGAGCGCCCAACAACTCTCGAAGCGGCTCGCAAGACCCTTGAGGGCCGCGAAGAAAGCAAGCCGCTGGCTGGCGGCATGAGCATCGTGCCGGTGATGCGTCACCGGCTGGCGCAGCCTTCGGCGCTGATCGACCTCGGCAAGATCGACTCGCTCAAAGGCATCGATGAAGTTCATGACCAGGTGCGCATTGGCGCGATGACCACTCACTACGCCGTGTCTAAATCCGACTTGGTGAAGAACAAGATCCCCGCGCTGGTGCAGCTTGCCGGCGGCATCGGCGATCCGCTGGTGCGCAACCGGGGCACAATCGGCGGATCGCTTGCTCACAATGATCCGGCGGCCTGTTATCCGTCGTCGATTCTGGCGCTCGGCGCGACCATTCACACCAGCAAGCGCGATATTGAAGTCGACAAATTCATCGTCGGTACCTTCACGACAGCGCTGGAAGAAGGCGAGATAATTGTCGCAGTCAGCTTCCCGGTACCGGAGCAAGCGGCCTACATCAAATTCATCAATTCATCGTCGCGCTTCAGCATCGTGGGTATATTTGTCGGGCGGCGAGGGGACTTCGTGCGCGTCGGCGTCACCGGCGCGGGACACTATGCCTTTCGCTGCGCGCCGCTGGAAAACGCGCTTTCGGCAAAATTTACGCCGGACGCCGCGCGGGCCGTGATAATTCCGCCCGACGGCCTCAACAGTGATACCAACGGCAGCGCCGAGTTTCGTGCGCATCTTGTTCCGGAATTGACGGCGCGCGCCGTTGAGCACTGCTTGGCCGGAACACCGGGCGCAATTATTTAAAAGACCGGCGTCAGGAGCCGACGCGCAGAGCAGCATTAAGCTTTCGCAGCGTCGACAGCACGCTCAAAGCTGTGATGCGGCCGGTTTTTGGATTTTCGCTCGGGATATTTTCGATCGTCATATCGATCCGTGCGGCGTCGGAATCGACGAGAATCCGATGCGTATTGCGCGTGACGGTTGGATCGGCCCAGATCTCCAACGTCGTGCGGTCAGGCCCAATGCCCGCCAGCGACAGTGCCACGGCCACATTCAAATTGGCGGGAAAGCCCTTGGCGGCCTCTCGAGCCGTTCCCTTGAACAGGCGAACCGGCTGCTTGGCATGGGCGATGTCGATGCTGTTTTCGATCAGATAGCGCGCCCCCAGGAGACCGACAATCGGTTTGCGCGTCACCATCGTCACCGAGTGAATTTTGCCTTCGGCTGCGGCGCATACGGCATCGAGGCCGAGAAGAGCACCCGTTGGAACGATAACCTGACCGCCAGTCGCGCGCGCCAGCTCGATCAGATCGGGGTGGTTGAGCAAGGCGCCAACGCTGAGCACGACGACTTTTTTACCGGCGTTCAGAACCGGTCGAACCACCTGTTCGAGCAGGGCGGCCGGAATACACTCTATGACGACATCGGCGATCACGGCGAGTTGTTCGAGTGCGACCATCGGGACATTGACGCCCATCGCATCGAGGGTCGCGCGCCCCTTGGCCATATCCCGCACGGATACGCCGACGAGATCGACGCCGGGAACGTCGCCGCGCGAAAGCTGGCGCACCAGCGTGGCGCCGATCGCGCCCATGCCGGCGATGGCGACTTTCGTGTTGTGACGTAACGGCCGTTCGGCCACGTCGGGCGCCAGACTGGATATGGCAGAGCTCACAATCGACATTTTTTGTCTACGCCTTCAACCCTTAGGCAATCGCTGCATTGGCGGATGATAATGCTACACATGCGCGAACGATCGGCGAGACCCCTCTCGCACCGCCAAGGTCCACCATGCAGGCCCGTTACCTTGAAGGTTAGGGCGCAAAGGCCTTTGCGACAAAGGACTTTTCAGTATTTCCGCATGAGCTTTGGTCATGTCGTCATGGGGGTGTTTGCAGGCTTAAATCTCATTGGGGTATGTAAAAATCGAAATTGTTTTGCATTGTTCCGGTGCCTAAGCTTTTGGCGGCGGTGAACGACGCCAGTAGTCTCGGTGCGAGCTCATCGGGCTCAGAGAGGTGGGAACGATATGTACATACTTAAACGGAAAGTCGTCGGAGTTGCCGTGCTTGCCAGCGCCATCGTGTTCGCTTGTTGCGGAGTGGCGCGGGCCGCAGAGAAACTGACCGTTCGCCTCGACTTCATTCCGGTCGGTTTTCACTCGGCAATGCACCTCGCTAACGAAAAGGGCTGGTTTGCGCGTGAAGGCCTCGAGGTCGACATCCAGGACGGCACCGGCTCGCTCAACACGATTCAACTCGTCGGATCTGGGCAGGTTGATGTTGGTCAGGTTCAGCTCGGCGTTATGGCGATTGCGCGAGAGAAAGGCGTGCCGGTCAAGTCCTTTGCGGGGTTTTTGCGTAGAGGCGATCTCGGGGTGATAGTGCCGCGTGGTTCGGACATGAAGACCGTCAAGGATCTCAAGGGCAAAAAGCTGCTTTGCTTTAGCGCAAGTCCATGGGCGCCTTTCATCGACAATTTCTTGGCGAAGGGAGGTCTGGACCGTACATCGGTCGACGTCTCAATGGTGTCGCCCGGAGCGATGGCAGGGATCTACAGCTCCAACGGAGCCGACGGAATTTTAACGGTAGAACCGTTCGGTTTGCCCATCGTCGAGAAATCACGTCCCTCGCGATCGATCCGCCTTGCCGATTACGGCATCAATTTCCCGAGCTACGGATTGATCGCCACTGAGACCACGATTGCCAATCGGCGTGACGCGCTCGCCAAGCTCGCAAAGGTTCAGATCGAAACGTGGGAATATATCTGGAACGGACACGTCGACGAGGCCGTGGACGCGCTGATGAAGAGCCGTTCCAACCTGAAGCTTGACCGCGATGTCGTCAAAGGCCAGCTCGTGCTCAACAAGGACCTGTTTGATACCGCCGCGACAAAGGGCAAGCGCATCGGTTGGCAGTCGACGCAGGACTGGGACATGGCATTGCGCGATATCAAAGCTGCCGGCGCGATCGCGTCCTATTCGAAACCTGATGACTATTTTACCAACGCGCTCCTTCCACCGTGACCAAGAGCTTCCTTGCGATTTCGGGAGTCGGTAAGGCCTATCCATCGCCGCGGGGCGACGTCGTTGCGCTGCAGAACCTCAATCTCGATATCGGCGTCGGCGAGTTCGTCAGTGTCCTCGGGCCAAGTGGTTGCGGCAAAAGCACCCTCCTAAAGTGTATCGCGGGACTTGAAACGGCAACCAATGGTGAGATCCGCGTCGATGGGAAGCGCCTCGATGGCCCGCCGCGCGATCTCGGCATGGTTTTTCAGCGCGACGTTCTGCTTGACTGGCTTACCATCGTGCAGAACATCATGGTGACAGCGCATTTCAAGCGCCTGAATCTGCTCGACATACACGCTAAGGCGCTTGAGCTTCTGTCGCTTTTTGGTCTCGACGGCTACGAACATAGACACCCTTGGGAACTGTCGGGCGGAATGCGTCAGCGCGCCGCGATATGCAGGGCGCTGGTGGACGATCCCAAACTGCTGTTGATGGACGAGCCATTCGGCGCTCTCGACGCGATGACACGCGACGATCTTAACATGGAGATGCAGCGGATTTGGCTTCGCTCGCGAAAGACCGTGGTCTTCGTCACGCATAGCATCTCCGAAGCTGTGTTTTTGTCCGACCGCGTCGTTGTCATGGCGCGCAATCCCGGGCGCATCGTCAATGACTTTGCGATTAATCTACCGCGGCCGCGCGCGCTTGCGTTGCGGGCGGCGCCCGAGTTCAACGATTATTTGACTCGGATTAGCGACGTTTTCACGCGTCTGGGCGTTCTCAAGGCGGAATGACCATGGGCCGGTTGTGGCAAGCGAACGAACGGGTTTCCATCATCGTCCTGGTACTGGCGGGATCGCTGCTGATCTGGGAGCTTGCGGTGCACGCACTGAACATTCCGCAATTTCTCTTGCCGGCGCCGACCGTTGTGATTGCCGAGTTGTGGAAGAGTCCGGGTCTCTACCTTCATCACCTGCTTGCGACTTTGCGCGTCACCATGACCGGCTTCGGATTGGCGGTCGTTTTCGGCGTTCTGCTTGCCGTGTTGATCGTGCATTCCCGGTTCATGGAGCACATGCTCTACACGCTACTGGTCGCGCTTAACAGTTTGCCCAAGGTGGCGCTGGCCCCGCTGTTCGTGATGTGGCTGGGCACTGGCGGCGCATCCAAGACCACCGTCGCCGTGACCATTGCGATATTTCCGATCGTCATCGACACCGCGCTTGGACTGCGCTCGATCGAACCGGATGTCATGAATATGGCGCGCGTCATGCGGGCGTCGCGCTGGCAGATTTTGCGGCGGATTCGTTTTCCGCACGCCTTGCCAGCCCTGTTTGCGGGAATGAAGGTTGCGATTTCGCTGGCGCTGGTTGGCACGATCGTCGGCGAATTCGTTGCCGGCGGCGCCGGTCTTGGCAGCGCCATCCTGTCGGCTCAAGGGACGTTCGATACGCCGCAAGTCTTTGCGTCGATACTCCTGCTCGGCGTCATGGGTACAGTCTTGTTCTATGGGCTCGATTTCATCGAACGCCGTCTGATCCCTTGGCATAGCTCACAACGCGCTATCGCCATTTCAGAATTCAACTGACGGAACGAAGATGCGTGCAACGATCGAAAATATCAACGGTGTGCCGACCCGTTATCTCCATCACGGATCTGGCGACTACGGCATCTTGATGCTCCACGGCGTCGGCGTAAGTGCAGACTCGTGGCTGTGGAATTTGACAGCGCTTGACGAACAATACCACGTTGTTGCGCCAGATATGCTCGGGTACGGCCTGACCGGTGAAGGCAGCTACCGCGACGGCGCGCCGCAGGATGGAATTGTAGACCACCTCGAGACGCTTGTTGACCATCTCGGAATGAAGCGAGTTCTCCTCGTTGGTAGTTCTTTTGGTTCGAATATCGCGTGCCACCTGCTTTGGCGGCTTGGAAAACGCGTCGAAGGATTGATTCTGGTGGGTTGCGGGCCGGCGCTAAATGGCCCGGAGACTCTCGCGGCAATGTACGAGCAATCTTTTGCAAACGGTATCGCGGCGATGAGTAATCCAACTCTCGATGTGTGCCGCCGCCGTATGAAAAATCTCGTATTTGACCTCGATACCGTGCCTGAAGCGCTATTGATGCTTCAGCTTACGCTCTATGCCTTGCCTGGGGCGGCGGATCGTTACGAACGGCGCATCCGCGGTATCAAGGATATTGAAGCCCTGAAGCGCTATGATGTCACGGGGCGTATACGCGAGATCGTTGCGCCGACGTGGGTCATTTGGGGCCGGCACGATATTCGAGGCAAACTGGACGAGGCTGAGAACTGTGCTAGGCAATTGCCGCGTGGCCGAATGCAAATTTTTGAGAACTGCGGGCACTTACCGTATTTGGAACAACCAGAGGCATTCAATGAAGTTGTGCAAGAGTTTCTCGGTGAATTGCATGCCTGTGTGTACCGAAAACGTCATCCGGGTTGATGAGGTGAGGGAATCGCATAAACTTACGCGATGATCGCGCTGTTATGGTTTGTGTTCGCTGTTCTGGTAACGCCCTTTAAGTCGAAGAGCCGGCTTGAAGCAGAGAATGTGATCCTTCGGCATCCACTGATCGTGTTGCGCCGCCAGGTGCGCGGTCGGGTCCGGCTCACCAACAACGATCGCTTATTCTTCGTCCAGCTTTATCGCTGGTTCCCTTCAATCCTGCGGGTGCTCACGATC
>JBPCQM010000085.1:0-5116 GCA_050998115.1 Pseudolabrys sp.
GGCGCCTGGACCGCCTGGCCGAAAACCGGCACCGCCGAGGCCGATCCTTACGCGCGCGCCAGCATCGCGCGCACCGGCCAGTTGCCGATCGGGCTCGGCGACGGCGTGTCGTTCTCGGCGCAAGCCGACGACCAGGGCAAAATTCTCGATGGCCGCTGCGACGTGACGCTGACCGGCATCACGCCGACCGCGCGATTCTGGACGCTCACCCTCTATAACGCCGAGGGGCAACTGGTCGCCAATTCGGTCAATCGTTACGGCTTCACCAGCCAGGAAATCGTCCGGCGCGCCGACGGCAGCTTCGAGATCGCGGTCGGCCCGCGCGCCAGCGCCGGCAACTGGCTGCCGACCGGCGGCGTCGAGCGCTATGTGCTGGTGCTGCGGCTCTCCGACACCGCGGTCGGCGTCTCGACGCGGGCCGGCCGCGAGGCGCCGATGCCGAATGTCATGACCGGGAGCTGCCCATGACACGGTGGTTGCTGCTGCTGCTTGTCGGCGTCGTGCTCGGCGCCATCGTGCATCTGGCGACGGTGATGCTGCTGCCGCGCACCGCGACGCAGGACGCCTATGCGCGGCTGTCGCCGATCGCGCCGGTCAATGCGGTCACCGCGCTGCCCGCTCCTACTCCGGAGGGCGCGTTGATGCCCTATATGGATCCGGCCTTTGTCGGCGCCGTCTGCCGCTACGACCTGTCGGAGGGCCCGCTCAAGCTGACGGTGCCGGTGATGACCGGCTACACCTCGGTGTCATTTTATACCCGCTACGACATCTCCTATTACGCGATCAACGACCGCGCCGCCGGACGGCGCACCATCGAACTCGACCTGATGACGGCCGAGCAGCGCGCGCAAATTCCCGACGAGGAGGATGTCACCGCGGCCGACCGGCTGATTGTCGAATCCCCGACCTCGACCGGGCTGATTGCGATCCGCGCGCTGGCGCCGGAGCCCGGCCTGCTGCCAATGGCGCGCGGCGCGATCGCGGCGGCGCGCTGCCAGCTTCAGGATGCGTCCGCGGACCCGCCCGCGGAAACGCCAAAGGCAGCGCCCAAAGCAACGCCGAAGGAGCCGGCCAAGCCGCGGCGCTAACGTCCGAGTGCGTACCCGTGAGCCAACCGCGGCGTCATGCCCGGACTTGGTCCGGGCATCCACATCTTTCTCACTTTAGCAGCGAGACGTGGATGGCCGGGACATAGGCGAGCGAAGCGACGCCGTTCTTGGGACGGCTATGCCCGGCCATGACAGTAACCCTAGTCCTCGGGAAACAGCGCGGCGGTAGCCGTGATGCCTGGAATCCGCGTGACCCCCCGCATCGTCCCCTCAGAGTCTGGCAGGAAATGCACGGAACGTCATGGCCGGGCATAGCCCGCCGAAGACGGGCGTGAACGCCCTTTCGTCCATAGGCGTGTGAAGCGACGCCGTCCCTTCGGACGGCTATGTCCGGGCATGACGAACTCGGGCGAGAGGTGAAATCTGCATCGGTTGTTGCGCGTCCGGTCAGCGCGTGGCGCGGCGGCGGCGGCGGCGGCCGTTGCCGGTGCGCGGCTGCGCGTCATCCGAGCCGTCGGGATTGCGATCGATGCGGACCACCGGCAGGATGATGACGGTCGCCGGCTCGCTGTTGCCGTCGACATATTTGCCGGCGCGCACGCAGCCGCGTTCGTCGGGAAAGCGGATCACTTCGCCCATAACAAGTCCCCCAAACGGTCCGCGGCGGAGCCAGTGCCCGGCCGGCCGGATCGGTCCTCGCCATGATTAAAGGCGGCGCAAGGTTAACGGTCCGCTAACGCGCCGCCATTATCGTGGGCATCGATCTGAACTTGTATGGCGTGCTGATCAGATGACGAAACCATCGTCGTTCCCCAATCTCGAGGGTTTGCTCGACCTCGCCTGCCGCAATGGCGTCGACGTGCGGCCGACGCTGCTGCGCGTGCTGACCGATCTTTACGTGCAAAAGCCGTCGCACAGCGCCGAGGAAGAGGCGCAATATGTCGAACTCGCGCAGCGCCTGATCGAAAGCGCCGACGCGCCGACCCGCACCGCGGTCGCCGCTCGTCTGTCCAGCTATCCCGGCGCGCCCGGCGCGGTCCTCAAGCAACTGGCGCAATACACCGGCTACACGATCACGCCGCCGCTTTCGCCCGCCGCCGCCGCGCCGCAGAAAAAAGTACAAGAAAAAGTGCAAGAAAAGGCGCAAGACAATCTGACCGAAGACAATCTCGCCGAAGGCAATCTGGTCGAGCTGTTCCTGCAATCCGGCAGCGACGAGCGGCGGATGATCTTGCTCAATCTCGATGCGGGCACGCCCGCGGCGCGGCGCCCTCGCCCGGCGGATGCCGCCGATTTTTGCCGGCGCCTGGAGGCCGCGGCGCTGGCGCGCGACAGCGGCGAATTCGTTCGCGTCCTGCAGCGCGCCTTGACCATCACGCCGGCGCTGGCGCAGCGCATCGTCGAGGATAATTCAGGCGAGCCGGTCGCGGTCGCCGCCAAGGCGCTGGACATGCCGTCGCCGATGCTGGCGCGCGTTCTGCTGTTCATCAATCCGGCGATCGGCCATTCGGTGGCGCGAGTCTACGAACTGGTCAATCTCTACGAGGAGATCACCCCGCAGGCCGCGCAGGCGATGGCGGAGATCTGGCGCGGCGCCGCCGCCAAGCGGCGTCCCGCGCACCGGTCGGTCTACTACGACGACGAGCACGGCAGCGCCCGCGCCAGCGCAACGCCCGCGCATGCCCGCACCACGCGGCGCAGCGACCAACTGGCGGCGCGCTTCAGGACCAGCGGCCGCTAGCGCGCGATTTGGACAAACTGAATCAGCCACAACCTCCGCTCGTCCCGCACTCGGGTCCGATCGGACGCGAATCCTAGTTTTTAAAGCCCCGTATGCGCCGCCCGCGCCGGGTCGGCAATCGGCGGAAGCACAGGTGGTATGAACGCGCTCGCCGCACTCACCGCCGTCATGCCCGGACTTGGTCCGGGCATCCACATCTTTCTCACTTTAGCAGCGAGGCGCGGATGGCCGGAACAGAGGCGAGCGAAGCGACGCCGTTCTTCGAACGGCTATGTCCGGCCATGACAAAACGGCTAAACGTCGAACCCGCGAGAATGAGCGGAATGTGTTTCGACCTATAGCAATCGCGCTAGGCGACCGCATTGTCGAGGAAATGGCGGCCGCCGCGGTCTTCAACCTCGATGATCCAATCCGGGAAACCACTCAGCTGCGACGTTCGAACGGGTTCACTAGTTCGGCGCCGAGATCAACAACGTCAGTGATATTTCGGGTCGCCAGTGTCATCTTGTGCACCTTAGCTGTTGCCGCCAGCAGCGCGTCGACCGTCGAACCCGGACGTCTGGCGCTCATGCGGCCCCATTCGTCGGCGACAGCCTGATCGATGGGCAGGATGCGCTCGGCGTACAACCGGGCCACGGTAGCCAGCCAGTTCTCCAAGGCACGGGCCTGGACCGGGTCATTGGGCTGCACGCGTTCGACCCCTTTGCGAATTTCGCCAAGCACCAGCACGCTGAGATAAATATCCCCGTCGTCGATCGATTCGTACCAGGCGGCGACATTAGGATTGCACTTCGCGCCCTTGCGAACTTCGGAGATGATATTGGTGTCGATCAGATAATTCACAGGGCAACATCACGTCCGGGATCACCCTCGCGGTTAAGATCGATGCCCTCAAGCGGCGCTGCGGCTAAAAAAGCCTTAAGCCCCTTCGCGTTGGCCGCGCCGAAACGCTCACGCAGCAATGTCCGCGTCTCAGCCTCGCGCGCCGGATCGGCGAGCGCCTTGGTGATGCCGCGCACGAGCGCCGCATCGTCCTTGCGCACATGCACCTCGACGCGAACGGCACCTCGCCGCTTCAGGCGGCGGCGATAGGCGGCAACAGACTTCCTCTGCAGGCGCGGCATGGCGGCACAACCTTTAAATCAATTTCCGGAAATATATCCGGAAATTGAAAACGCTGCAAGAGCCACACCGCTCGTCCCCGCGGACGCCTTTGCGCAAGAAAGAACTGGATTCCCGCTGGAGCCTGTGCTCGGGCCGCGCGTTAGCGCGGACCCGAGTGCGGGAATGAGCGGAATGTGCTTCGGCCTAAAGCAACACCCTCTAGGCGACCACGTTATCGAGGAAGTGGCGGCCGCCGCGGTCCTCGACCTCAACAATCCAGAGGTCCGGGTCGAACCGGATTTCCCTGGTGAGCGAGGCCTCGACATCGGCGTCGGCCGCCGGCTTTGCCGCGCCGAGCATCGGCGCAAAGGCGCGGTCGGACGGCTGCGCATGATCAAAGCTCGACTGCGGCGCCGGGCCGTACAGCGTGGCGGTGCCGTCCAGGCGGCTGATTTTGATGAACAGCGCGCCGGCCTCCTCGGCGCCGCGCCGGCGCACCGCCGCGAAGACGCCTTCGACATTGCAGCGGCGCACGTAAGCCGCCACCCAGATCGCGGATTTCAGACGCATGCCCCCGCCTCTATCATGGATGCCTGCGAACAAACATATTCCGCTCATTCCAGCGCCAGCAGGAACCGATCCGTCTACCGCTCGGACCCGAGTGGGGAAATGAGCGGGCCGTACGGCGGAATATTGCCGGGCGCTAGTCGAGCGGCCGGCCGGTCATCGCCGACAGCGCCTGCACCAGGCGGTCCGACACCTGGCCGGTAACCGGCATCTTGTGGCCACGCTCGAACTTCTCGATGGCGGTCTGCGTCTCCGGGCCGATCACCCCGCTCGGCTTGATCTGGCCGTAGCCGAAATCCGACAGCGCGCGCTGCACCGCGGCGACGCGCTTGCCGGGCGCCAGCAATTCGGCGATCGGATCGTTGCGCGAGACTTCCTTGACGGCGGACACTTTGGTCGCGGCCGGCGCTTGCCGTGGCCGCGGCAACGGCTCGGCGACCACCGGCGTCAGCGGCGAAACGACGCGCGGGGATAACGCGGCGGGCGCCGTGGCGGCCTCGGGCGCAACCACTGGAGCAAGTGTTGGCGCAACCACGGGTGCCGGTGCTGACACCTGACGCGCCGCCGTCGCGAAGATCGGCGCCGGATGCGGCCCGTGCTGCAGAAAAAGCGCGTTGACGAAAATCGTCAGCACCGCCGCGCCGGCGATCAAGGC
>JBPCQM010000146.1:0-2703 GCA_050998115.1 Pseudolabrys sp.
AGCACCGAGCGGATAGTTATCTTGCCGTCGTGCAATTCCACCAGTGGGTTAGTGATGGCGGGTCCGATCCCGGAGCCCTGATGTCTCTTGGTGAGTTTGCTTTCGACCTGCTCGAACGGCCGGCCGAGTTTGGCCAGCGCGCTTTTGGCAATGCCGATGCCGCTGTCGAGAATCGAGATCATCGCGCAGTCGCCGCGCTGGCGGCCGCGCACCGTGATATTGCCGCCCTCGGGCGTGAAGTTCACGGCGTTTGACAACAGGTTGAGCGCGATCTGCTTGAGCGCGCGGCGGTCGGCATGCAGCCGCAGCGCCGGCGCGATGCGCGACTTGACGGTAAGGCGCTTGTCCTGCGCCCGCGCGATAACGACGCGCATGGCGTCGGACAGCAGCGTGTCGAGATCGAGTTCCTCGAAATCCAGGCGGATGCGGCCGGCTTCGATCTTCGACATGTCGAGCACGTCGTTGATGACATCGAGCAGATATTGTCCGCTGGAGTGAATGTCGTTGCAATATTCGTGATATCTGTCTGCGCCGAGCGGGCCGAACATCCCGGATTCCATGATCTCGGAAAACCCGATGATGGCGTTGAGCGGCGTGCGCAATTCAGGGCTCATATTGGCGAGGAATTTCGATTTCGCCGCATTGGCTTCTTCGGCGCGGGTTTTCTCCTCGGCGTATTTTTCGGCAAGATCGGTGGAGCGCTGCTGCGAGGCGCGCAAGTCGTTGACGGTCGTGATCAGCCGCTTCTCGCTGTGGATCAGCTTCTCTTCGTGGGTCTTGAGCGCGGTGATGTCGGTGCCGACCGAGACATAGCCGCCGTCCTTGGTGCGCCGCTCGCTGATATGCAGCCAGCGGCCGTCCTCAAGCTGCGCCTCGAAGGTGCGCGCGCCGGGCAGCGAGGGGCCTTCCGTCGTGATCTTGTTGCGCACCACCGGCTTCTTGCCGGCCGCCACCACCGATTCGTAAGAGGCGCCGACGGTGATCGCCTCGTCGGCAAGATCGTGCAGGGTCTGGAAGTTCGAGTTGCACAGCACCAGCCGGTTGCTGGCGTCCCACAGCACGAAGGCTTCCGGGATGGTCTCGATGGCGTCGCGCAGTCGCATGTCGGCCGCCACCGTGCGCTCCACCAGGTTCTTCTGCTCCGTGACGTCGACCGCGATGCCGATCAGATGCAGACCGGGATCGCCGGGCTGGCGCACCAGTTCGCAGCGCGCGCGAAGCCACACCCAGTGGCCGTCGGCGTGGCGCATGCGGAAGGCGTGATCGATCGCCGAGGTTTTCGCCTCGGCGAGCTGCGCGGCGATGTCATAAAGCCGCACGTCGTCGGGATGCACCAGCGCGCTGACCTCGCCGAACGTCAGAAGATCGTCACGCGCGGAAAGGCCGAGAATGGCGAACATCGATTGCGACCAGAAAATCCGTCCGCGCGCCAGATCCCAGTCCCACAACCCGCAACGCCCGCGATTGAGCGCGGTGTCGATACGGCTGCGCACCGTTTCGTAGATAACGTCGGCCTCTCTCGCGCGCGTCGACTGCCAGTGGAAGGCAAAACCGAGGATCAGCACGACAAAACCGGTGGTGGCGGACAGCGTGACGGTCAGCGTTGTGAGCGAGCGCCAGGACGACAGCGCGGCGCCGCGCGTCTGCACCGCGGCGATCTGGCCGAACGGCGCGTTGAGCATGCGAACGGTCGCCAGCGCCAGGGTGCCGTCCGACAGCGAGATTTCCAGCACTCCGGCGCCGGCGCCGAACGTGGTGAGCGGCTGGGTCGGCCCCAGAATGTCGATCAGCCGGCGTCCGATTCCGCCGTCGAGCGCCGGCGTGACGGCGGCGACGACGCCGTCTTCGTTGGTCAGCAGGAACGTGCGGCCCGAAATCGTGGCCCAATTCGGCAGTGCGTTGGCGAGCAGCTCTTGCGGGCGCTGCGCCGCGTCGGCGGCGTTGCTCAGCGGGCGCGCCCGCCGCCCCGCCGCGATGTCGGCGATGGCGTCGAGCGCGTAGACCATGTCCGACAGCGTTTGCCGGCGGTGGTCGAGCACCTGCACCACCGCGCCGACGCAGATGGTGGCGAGGAAGGCGACGATGAGCACCGGCACCGCGCGCCGCAACAGCGGCTCGGCGCTCAAGAGGCGGCGATACGCCGGCTTGGCGATCGACTGCGCCAGTCCCTTGATGGAATCAGAACGCGCAGACGCACTCGCCGCATCGGCGCGCGCCATTCAGGCCTCCGTTCGGATTATCCCCTGTCCGCCCTGGTCCGGAACGATGTGCCGCATCTTCCCGAATCACTTTCGATTTGAATCGATGCGGGGACTCTTGTCGAGAGTCGCCGTCAATAAATTTTTAACTGTTGCGAACAGGAATCTTTTTCGGCGCGACGCGCGACTTGTTGAATCTTTCCGGGCGCTTTTCGAAATTCAGCCGGGTGCGAGCGCGCGCTCGACGATGTCGGCGACGTCGCGCGACAGGCCCGGCGCGGCCTTGATGCGGGCAAGCGCAGCCTCCGCTTTGGCGCGGCGCGATGCCTCCATGGTGCGCCAACTTCGGAACGCGGTGGCGAGCCGCGAGGCGAGCTGCGGGTTTTTCGGGTCGAGCGCCAGCACCACATCGGCGGTGAAATCGTAACCCGCGCCGTCGGCGCAGTTGAACTGGGTCTGGTTGGCCTGCGCGAACGAGCCGATCAGCGCGCGCACCCGATTCGGG
>JBPCQM010000203.1:0-5272 GCA_050998115.1 Pseudolabrys sp.
TCTCGTGGATGATCCTCTCAATTCCGTTTCCCGTGTTTCGCAGCCGGCTGCGCAGACCGTCCGCGTCATCATAGCCGAGCGTTTGCTGCTCGGTGACAAGTTGGTCGAAGTTCTTTTTCATCGACGAAAGCTCGCTCAGCAACGGCGCGGTCTCCTCGCTCGGCACGCCGTTGGATGCCGCGTCTATCGCAGCGAGGCTTTTAGACGCCGCAATCTCCGCCAGTTCAAAACGCTTGATCAGGTCGTTTTTCGGCGCGAACGCGAAATCCTTGACGATGATCCGCATATCCGCGACGGCATTCTTGAAGTCGCGGCTGGCGTCGGCGCGCGCGGCCGAATGATTCACCGATTGAAATGCGGTTGCGACTTCGCTTTCGCTCGAATTATAAGTGATGCCGTTTGCCAGAAAGCCGACCAACGGAATAACGGCCAGCACGATGATGCGGGTGCGCACCGACAGCGAAAAGATGAGCCGGCGCAACGATTGAAATCGTGCTGTTGCGAAATTCATGGAAGGCGCGGCTCGTGCAAATTGGGATTTGCGGCGTCCCGCGAGCAGAACCCGAAATGGTTAATTTTGCTAAAATTTATCCCCTCAGCTCGCCGCGCCGAGCGCAGAAATCCCTACAATCTCCCATGAAACGGGAAGTTGGCCTTTCATTTTGTGCAGTGCACAAGTAGTGTCATTTCATGGCTAGTCCGGCGTCCCGCTCAGCTCCGAGAAACGAATTGTTCGATCTGACGCAGGCGACGACCGCGGCGCTCGACGCGTTGCTGTCCGACGCCGTGCAAAAAGTCCGCGAGCGGGTCGTGGTCGAGGGTCATGTCGTCAACCGTTTGCTCGACCGCGAACAGCGCGCCACCCACGGCCTAGCCTGGCTCGGCACCTACGTCGAAGCGGTGCGGCAGCTTGCCGCCTATGCCGAGCGCATGACCGGCGAAGGGACCTTCGGTGAAGTCGAAGATCACCTGGTGCGCATCGGCCTTGGCGAATACCTCGCCCAGATTGCCGGCGGCATTCCGATGAGCCAAAACGAGATTGTGCGGCCGTCCGATCTCGGATTGACCTCGCAACAGGTGGCGGCCCGCCTGTCAGGCGCGGTCGAAAAACTGATCGCGACCGGCAATACAGCGCAGCGGCGCGGCCGGCTGATCGAGCTGATGCTTGCGGCCCCGAACGCGACGGTAGGCGCCGCCGGGCTCGACGACACGCTGGAATCGATCCGGGAGGAAATGCGAAAGTTCGCCGACAGCGAGGTGATCGGCCTGGCGCAAGGCTGGCATCGCACTAACAGTTACATCCCGCTCGAAGTGATCGCGCACATGGCCGAGCTCGGCGTATTTGGCCTCACCATCCCGGAAGATTTCGGCGGCATGGGGCTCGGCAAGGAATCCATGTGCGTGGTGTCGGAGGAATTGTCACGGGGTTATATCGGGGTCGGCTCGCTCGGCACCCGTTCCGAAATTGCGGCTGAATTGATTTTGGGCAGCGGCACCACCGAACAGAAGAGCAAATGGCTGCCCAAGCTCGCCTCCGGCAAAGTGCTGCCGACCGCGGTGTTCACCGAACCTAATACCGGTTCCGATCTTGCCTCGATCAGGACCCGCGCCGTGCGCGAGGGCGGCGTTTACAAAATCTACGGCAACAAGACCTGGATTACCCATCCGGTGCGCGCCGACCTGATGACGCTGCTGGTGCGCACCAATCCGAAGGAAACCGGCCATCGCGGGCTGTCGATGCTGCTGGCGGAAAAGCCGCGCGGCACAGATCAAAATCCGTTCCCGGTGAAGGGCATGACGGGCACTGAGATCGAAGTGCTTGGCTACCGCGGCATGAAGGAATACGAAATTGCGTTCGATGGCTTTGAGGTCAAAGCGGACAGTTTGCTTGGCGGCGTTGAAGGCCTAGGATTCAAGCAATTGATGCAGACGTTTGAATCGGCGCGCATCCAGACCGCGGCGCGCGCCATCGGCGTTGCGCAGGCGGCGATGGAACAGGCGCTCGATTACGCCCGCAACCGCGTGCAATTCGCTCAGCCGATCGTCGAGTTTCCTCGAGTCGCCGACAAGATCGCGCTGATGGCGGCGGAAATTATGATCGCGCGCCAGCTCACATATTATGCCGCGCGCGAAAAGGATTCCGGCCGCCGTTGCGATCTGGAGGCCGGCATGGCGAAGCTGCTGGCAGCGCGGGTCGCCTGGGCCAACGCCGACAATGCCGTGCAGATCCACGGCGGCAACGGTTTTGCGCTGGAATTCCCGGCCTCGCGCATCCTTTGTGACGCCCGCATTCTCAATATTTTCGAAGGCGCCGCCGAAATCCAAGCACAGGTCATTGCGCGGCGTCTGCTCGACGGCAGCAACTGACCAAGGGCCCGATGCCGCTTTGCCGCCGCACCGCCGGTGCTATGGTCGCCGAGATTCCCGGAACAGGGCGCAAAGCGATGCGGCTAACAGTATTGGGTTGCGCGATGCTGTGTGGCGCGTTGGCCTTTGACACGACTGCGACACCCGCCTGGTCGCAGGCCCATGTCACCCAACCGCAGGGGACGTCGACGCCAACGGTCACGGCGCCGGCCGCCGATCCGCTGGCGGTGCCGGGATTCTGGGATCCGCGGCGGCGTCCGGAACGGCCGGACCTGTCGCGCATCACCGGCATCCGCTTCCTCACCGAAGTCGACTATCCGCCGTTTGACTACGCCGGCGCCGACGGGCAGCCGGCCGGATTTAATGTCGACGTGGCGCGCGCGATCTGCGAGGAGATCAAGGTCGCCTGCACGATCCAGATGCGGCGCTTCGACACCTTGCTCGACACCCTCGCCGGCAACGGTGGCGATGCCATCATCGCTTCGCTCGCGGTGACGGCGGAGATGCGCCGTCGCGTCGATTTTAGCGATCCGTATTACCGCACGCCGGCGCGTTTCGTGTCGCGCAAGGATGTCGAGATTGACGGCGTCAAACCGCAAGAACTCGAGGGCAAGAAGGTCGCGGTGGTGGCCGGCACCTCGCACGAGGCCTATCTGCGCGCGCTTTTCACCGAGCTCGAGCTGCATCCTTATCCGAACGCCAACGAGTCGCGCGCGGCGCTGCGCCGCGGCGAGGTCGACTTGTTGTTCGGCGATGGCATTGCGTTGGCGTTCTGGCTCAACGGCACGGATTCCGCGGGCTGCTGCGTGTTTCGCGGCGGGCCGTTTCTCGAGAGCCGGTTCTTTGGCGAAGGCGTCGGCATCGCGGTGCGCAAGGGCAACGATCTGCTGCGCCAGGCGTTCAACTGGGCTCTGTTCCGGCTCTGGGAGAGCGGCAAATTCACCGACCTGTGGTTGCGTTATTTTCCGATCAGCCCGTTTTGACGGCGCTGGCCGGCGGCTTTAACAACACATCATGACGATCTCCAAAACCGCCCAATCGTTGCGCGACCTCGCCGCGCAATCGAACGCCTGGCCGTTCGAGGAGGCGAAGAAGATCGTCACGCGCCTGAAGAAGACACCGAAGCACGAGGTGATTTTCGAAACCGGCTACGGTCCGTCCGGCCTGCCGCATATCGGCACGTTCGGCGAAGTGGCGCGCACCACGATGGTGCGCCACGCCTTCCGCGTGCTGACCGATGACAAGATAAAGACGCGGCTGATCGCTTTCTCCGACGACATGGATGGCTTACGCAAGGTGCCGGACAACGTGCCGAACAAAGAGATGCTGGCCAAGCATCTTGGCGAGCCGTTGACCAAGGTGCCTGACCCGTTCGGCACCCATCCGAGCTTCGGCGAGCACAATAACGCGCGGCTGCGCGCCTTCCTCGATCATTTCGGCTTCGACTATGAATTTCTGTCGTCGACCGAGTGCTACAAGTCCGGCCGCTTCGACCAGGCGCTGCTCACGGTGCTGGAGCGCTTCGAGGAGGTGATGTCCCTTATGCTGCCGTCATTGCGCGAGGAGCGCGCCGCCACCTATTCGCCGTTCCTGCCGATCTCGCCGGCCGGCATCGTGCTGCAGGTGCCGGTCACCGCGCATGATGCCAAAGCCGGCACCATCACCTACGAGGACCCCGACACCAAGGCGCCGGTCAGCACGCCGGTCACTGGCGGGCGCTGCAAGCTGCAATGGAAGCCGGACTGGGCGATGCGCTGGCTGGCGCTCGGCGTCGACTACGAAATGGCCGGCAAGGACCTGATCGATTCGGTGAAACTCAGCGGCGAAATCTGCCGCGCGCTCGGCGGCCAGGCGCCGGAAGGCTTCAATTACGAACTGTTCCTCGACGAGAACGGCCAGAAGATTTCCAAGTCGAAGGGCAATGGGCTCACGATTGAGGAATGGCTGCGTTATGCCTCGCCGGAAAGCCTTTCGCTGTTCATGTACCGCGAGCCGAAGGCGGCAAAACGGCTCTACTTCGATGTGATCCCGCGCAATGTCGACGACTACCAGCAGTTTCTCGACGGCTATCCGCGTCAGGAGATGCGGCAGCGGCTCGCCAATCCGGTCTGGCACATCCATTCCGGCCATCCCCCGGCGGTGGAGATGCCGGTGACGTTCCAGATGCTGCTGACGCTGGTGTCGTCGTCAAATGCGGTAAACGCAGACACGTTATGGGGCTTCATCGGCCGCTACCGGCCCGGCGTCACGCCGCTGACCCATCCAAAGCTCAAGGCCCAGGTTGAATATGCCATCCAGTATTTTCGCGATTTCGTCGCGCCTGCGAAAAAATTCCGCCAGCCGAGCGCGGTCGAGCGCAAGGCGCTTACCGATCTGCGCGATGCGCTGTCGCAATTGCCGGCTGGCGCCAGCGCTGAACAGGTGCAGGACGTGGTCTATGAAGTCGGGCGCCGCGAGCCGTTCCTCGACCCGAAGAAAAAAGCGAAGGACGGCAAGCCCGGCGTCTCGCTCGACTGGTTCAACATGCTCTATCAGGTGCTGCTCGGCCAGGAGAAAGGCCCGCGCTTCGGCTCGTTCGTCGCGATGTACGGCATCGACAACACTGTCGGCATGATCGACGGCGCGCTGGCCAGAAGCGCGTAAGGCTTGATCCGCTCGTCCCCCCCGGAAGCGGGGACCCAGTTCTGGGCCCTGGATTTCTGCTTGCGCGGGAATGAGCGGGTGGGCTTCCATCGCTCTATGCAAACACGGGAGGAAAAAACTTACTGGCTCGCCCAGACGATGCGCGCGACCCACAGCACGTCGCTCATCGGCAACGTGCGGTCGCGATGCTCGGCGTTGAGCGATTTGAGCTCGATCGATTTTGAAGTCTTGCGACGCAATTCCTTGACCATCACTTCGCCGT
>JBPCQM010000205.1:0-4472 GCA_050998115.1 Pseudolabrys sp.
CGATATGACCCCGGTCGGCGTGACGGCCGCGTGCATCCCGTCGCGGTCCGTCACCTTGTCGAGCTTGGGCCTCGGGTTCAGGTTTTTCAGTTCTTTCTCAGTGAGATCGCCCATAAATCCGCATCCGGTCCCGGGGGCGAACGGATACCAACAAGGGGGCTGTTGGTAGCGAAAGCCCGTTTCTCGACCATCCTGCGCCATACCAACATCGCTACCAACAAAGTGGCTGGGTTGGGGTGACATGCAGCGATACGGGGTGGGAAAAATAATCCTTGTCAGTCAAAGAGATCGTGCGATTTCCGGCACGGAGCGAGATGGTCTGAAACGACCCTAGATCACTCCCACTCAATCGTCCCCGGCGGCTTGGATGTCACGTCATAGACGACGCGGTTGACGCCTTTGACCTCGTTGATGATGCGGGTCGCGACATGGCCGATGAATTTCATGTCGAATGGATAGAAATCCGCCGTCATGCCGTCGGTCGAGGTGACGGCGCGCAGCCCTACCACGAAGTCATAGGTGCGGCCGTCGCCCATCACGCCGACCGTCTTGACCGGCAGCAGCACCGCGAACGCCTGCCAGATCTCGTCGTACAATCCGGCGCTGCGCAACTCCTCGATATAGATGTTGTCGGCGAGCCGCAGGATGTCGCATTTCTCGCGCGTGATGGCTCCCGGAATGCGGATCGCCAGCCCCGGCCCCGGGAACGGATGGCGGCCGACGAAAGCCTCCGGCAGTCCCAATTCGCGGCCGAGCGAGCGCACCTCGTCCTTGAACAGCTCGCGCAGCGGCTCGACCAGCATCATGTTCATGCGCGCGGGCAAGCCGCCGACATTGTGGTGCGACTTGATGGTGACCGACGGCCCGCCGGTGAACGACACGCTCTCGATCACATCCGGATAGAGCGTGCCCTGCGCCAGGAACTGGGCCGGTCCTTCTCCTTTATTTGCGATTTTCCTGGCCTCGGCCTCGAATACCTCAATGAACAGTTTGCCGATGGTCTTGCGCTTCTGTTCGGGATCGGAAACGCCGTCGAGCGCTTTCAGGAATTGCGCTTCGGCGTTCACGTGGACGAGCGGAATGTTGTAGCTGTCGCGGAACAGCGCGACCACCTTCTCGCCTTCGGCGAGCCGCAGCAGGCCGTGGTCGACGAACACGCAGGTGAGTTGCTCGCCGATCGCCTGGTGGATCAGCACTGCGGCGACCGCGCTGTCGACGCCGCCCGATAATCCGCAAATCACCCTTCCGTTGCCGACCTGCTTCCTGATTTTCTCGATCGCCTCGTCCTTGAAGGCGCGCATGGTCCAGTCGCCGCGCGCCCCGGCAATCTTGCGCACGAAATTGCGCAAAATCGCCGCGCCGTGCGGCGTGTGCATCACCTCGAGATGGAATTGCACCGCGTAGAATTTGCGCGCGTCATCGCCGATCATGGCGATCGGCGAATTCAGCGCCTTGCCGAGCACGCGAAAGCCCTCCGGCAATTTGGTCACCCGGTCGCCGTGCGACATCCAGACCGGATATTTCCCGCCCTTGGTCCAGACGCCCTCGAAAATCGGCGAATCCGCCGTCACCTCGACCTCGGCACGGCCGAATTCGCGGTGATGGCCGGCCTCGACCTCGCCGCCGAGCTGCTGTGCCATCGCCTGCTCGCCGTAGCAGATGCCGAGCACCGGCACGCCGGCCTTGAAGATTGCCTCGGGCGCCAGCGGCGCATTGGCGTCGAGCACCGAAGCCGGCCCGCCCGACAGGATGACGCCTTTCGGGCGCAGCGCCGCGAAGGCTTGCGCCGCCTTCTGGAACGGCACGATCTCGCAATAGACCTTTTCCTCGCGCACCCGCCGCGCGATGAGTTGCGTCACCTGCGAGCCGAAGTCGACGATCAGGATTTTGTCGTGAGTCGGGGTATTCATCGCGAGATTCATGACGGGGCTTTACGGCAGCCTAGGCGGCGGAACAACCGTGCGCCGTTATGTCCACAGCAAAACGCCAACCGATTGATCTATTGGTGGTTTTCCTGATAAAAGTTCCGCGATGAAACTTTTTTAGCGAGCATGTTTATACGGAATTTACTTGTGCCAATTTGCGAAAAACCTGCCAATGGCGCGCGGTTTTGGGGGACGGATCAGGCGTTAGTCAGTCTCGGGGGACACGAGACACTGCCTATCCCAAAAAAGAAAACATCATTTCCTGGCGCCGCCGGCATCCGATTGCGGCGTGCCGAGGATGCAGATTGACGCGCGTCACCACGCGCAGGGAGAGCGATTATGGCGGGCGACACCAAGACCGATTTTTCGGCAGTCAGCAAAAGCAATAACCAGGACATCGACGGCATCCTGTACGGGCAGAAATGGTCGGGCGACGCGCTGACCTTCAGCTTTCCCGATACGATCGATGAATATACCGGCTTCGCCTATCAGGGATTTTCCGCGTTCAGCAAGGAAGCCCAGGCCGCCGCGAAGGCCGCGCTCGACGTGTTCTCGAGCGTCACCGATCTCACCTTCACCAATATTGACGAGACCACGACGGTCCACGCGAACCTGCGCTTCGCAAACAGCGACGACGCAAAGAACAATCCGACCGCGCGCGGCACGTTGCCCGGCACCTCCACCGGCGGCGACATGTATTTCAACTCGACAGCAAACCCCGGCTATGCCGATCCCAAGCTCGGGAGCTACGACTATTACGTCACGTTGCACGAGCTCGGCCACGCGCTCGGCCTGACGCACGGCCACGACGACGGACTTAGCGGTCATCCGTACGGCTTCCTGCCGCACGACCACAATTCGTCCGAATACTCGATCATGACCTACCGGTCGTTCCCGGACGCGCCGCAGGACAACAATATTTACGCGCGCGCCGGCAATTTCCCGCAGTCGCTGATGCAGGATGACATCGCCGCCCTGCAATACATGTACGGCGCCAACTTCGACCACAACTCCGGTGACACCGTCTATACGTTTGACGCCAAGACCGGCGAGATGTTCGTCGACGACGCTGGACAAGGGGCGCCGGCCGCCAACATCATCTTCCGCACCGTTTGGGACGGCGGCGGCGAAGACACCTACGATCTCAGCAATTACACCACCGATCTGACGATCGACCTCAATCCCGGCGCGTCGAGCGTGTTCAGCACGGCGCAACTTGCCAATCTCGACACCCAGTCGAACAAACATCACGCCGCCGGCAACGTCTACAACGCCCTGCTCTACAATAACGACACCAGTTCGCTGATCGAGAATGCGATCGGCGGCTCCGGCAACGACAAGATCACCGGCAACCAGGTCGACAATAAACTCGATGGCATGGGCGGCAACGACATGCTGTTTGGCGGCGACGGCAACGACCGGCTGGATGGCGGCGGCGGCATCAATGTGCTCGACGGCGGCAACGGCAGCGACATCGCGGTTTTCGACCACAGCGGCTATTATTACACCCGCGCCTTTAACAAGGCCGATGGCTCGATCAAGTTCACCGGCAACGGCGAGGCGGCCGGCGAGATCGATACCGTCAAGAATACCGAAAATTATGCCTTCGATGGATTGCCGAACGGCATCACCAACGCGTTTGCGCCGAAGGGCACCAACACGTTGCCCCGCAACGACGACGGCTACTCCTCCCCTATCGACGTCTCCGGCGTCTTTCTCAACGGCCTCAATTTCTACGGCAACCATTTCGACAACATTTACGTCAACAACAACGGCAATATCACCTTCACAAATGGCCTCTCGACCTATACCCCCGGGTCGATCGGTGGCGGTTCGAACGCCATCATCGCGCCGTTCTGGGGCGACGTAGACACCCGTCCGAGCGATGGCGGATTCGTCTATTACAACGCCGATCCGACGCACGGCACCTTCACGGCGACCTGGCAGAACGTCGGTTATTACGGCAGCCACACCGACAAGCTCAATTCGTTCCAGGTCGAGCTGGTCGATGAAGGCTCCGGCGATTTCGAGATCATCTTCCGCTACAGCAACATCAACTGGCTGACCGGCGATGCCAGCGGCGGGTCGGGCGGTTTGGGTGGCAGCATCGCCCGCGCTGGCTTCTCGGCAGGCGATAATGTCTACGGCCACTATTTCGAATTGCCGCAATCCGGCAACTCCGCCGGGATGCTCAATCTGGAAAGCACGGCGGGCAACACCGGTTCGGCCGGCGCCTGGGTGTTCCGGGTGTCGAACGGCGTGGTCGATGGCATCGGCGGCGCCATGGACGACGTGCTCAACGGCAACGACAAGAACAATTCGATCTACGGCTTCGGCGGCAACGACACCATCGACGGCAAGGGCGGCAACGACACGCTGTACGGCGGCGACGGCAACGACACCATCATCGGCGGCGCCGGCAACGACAAGATGTATGGCGGCACCGGCGACGACACCTATATCGTCTCCGACCCCGGCGACAAGGTGTTCGAGAGCAAGGGCGAAGGCAACGACACCGTCCAGGCGGCGATCAACTATGTGCTGCCG
>JBPCQM010000023.1:0-21076 GCA_050998115.1 Pseudolabrys sp.
CGATGGTGTTCGTTTCCGGATTCGCCGTCCTTCTCGCCGGTTTCGGCGACGACTATCGGCCGCGGATGCAGGATTTGATTTCGCGCCCACCAAAAACCGGCAACGTCGAGATCATTTGGGCGTCGACGCGAGAAGTGTTCAATGTGGTGGAAGCTGACACGATGGGCTGCCATATCATCACCGCGCCGAACGACGTGCTGAAAAAACTTCCCGACCTCGGCAGCAAGAGCGGCGCCGAGCTTTCCCGCATGGCGGTCTCCGCATTCCGCGATGACGCCGTTGCGACGGGCCTGGCGCTCGCGATGCCTGCCTCGCGCGCGGCGGAATAATAGCAATAATGAACGAACAGCCGAAAATCGCCGACGCGCCGATCCCGTTTATCGACCTCGGGGCGCAACGCCATCGTCTCGGCGACAGGATCGATAAGGCGATCGCGCGCGTTTTGGCTCACGGCCAATATATCATGGGTCCGGAGGTTCATGCACTCGAAGCCGACCTCGGCCGTTTTTGCGGTGCGAGCCACGTCATTTCATGCGCCAATGGCACCGACGCGCTGGCGCTGGTTCTGATGGCCAAGGATCTGAAGCCGGGCGAGGCCGTTTTATGTCCGAGCTTCACCTTTGCGGCGACCGCCGAGGTCGTCGCCTGGTTCGGCGCGACGCCGGTATTCGTCGATATTCATCCCGACACGTTCAATATCGACGCAGCAAGCCTTGAGAGCGGTCGTTTGGCGGCGAACAAGTCCGGCCTGCATACGGTTGGCGTCATTCCGGTAGACCTGTTCGGCCAGCCGGCCGATTACGAGCCGATCGAGGGGTTCTGCAAGAAGCACAATCTCTGGCTTTTGAGCGACGCCGCGCAGTCATTTGGCGCCAGCTATCGCGACCGCAAGGCCGGCACCATTGGCACTGCGACTTCAACCAGTTTCTTTCCCGCCAAGCCGCTTGGCTGTTATGGCGACGGCGGCGCGATATTTACTGACGATGCGTCGCTCGCCGACATCATGCGCTCGCTGCGCAATCACGGAGCCGGCAGCGATAAATATGACAATGTCCGGATCGGCATGAATGGGCGGCTCGACACCATTCAGGCCGCGGTGCTGATCGAAAAGCTGAAGATTTTCGCGGATGAAATAGCGCTCCGTGAAAAGGTCGTGGAGCGCTACAATTCGGCGCTGGCTGAGGTGGCGACAGTTCCACGGGTGTTATCGGGCTGTTCGTCGACCTGGGCGCAGTACACGATCAAGGTCGCGCCGGAAAAACGCGACGATCTTGCCGCCGCGCTCAAGCGGCAGGGTATCCCCACCGCTATCTATTATCCCAAGCCGTTGCACCGGCAGACCGCCTATCGCGATTTTCCGGTGGCGGGGAACGGGCTGCCAATTTCGGATGCGATTGCCCGGGAGGTCATTAGCTTGCCGATGCATCCTTATCTCGATCCGGCCATTCAGGACCGCATTGCAGCGGCCGTTTGCAACGCGCTCGCCTAGACCTGTTTCGGCATCAAGAGTTTCGTTGCGCCTTGCAACATCAAGTATTTGGCGGATTACCGCGATAGGTCGCTTGGAACTGCGAATCCGGCTGCCGCACGCAAACTTGACGAGACAAACCTGCCCATATTTATGTAAAGTTTATAAGAGACCGCAATTTTCACATCAGCCGGCATCAGACCGGCGGTCGCCACGAAAAGTATCATGGAGGAATGCACAATGAGAGTTTTAACACGAACTTTGGCTCTGGCAGCTTTCGCCGGCATCGGCGGGGCTCTGGCGCTATCTACGACACCGGCAGCGGCGTGGGAGCCGTCAAAGCCGATCGAAATCATCGTGCCTGCCGGCACGGGTGGCGGCGCCGACCAGATGGCCCGCGTCATGCAAGGCATCATCACCAAGCATAACCTGACCAAGCAGTCGGTTGTCGTGATCAACAAGTCCGGCGGCGCCGGCGGCGAGGGCTTTCTCGACGTCAAGAACTCAAAGGGTGATGAGCACAAGCTAATCATCACCCTGTCGAACCTGTTCACTACCCCGTTGGCAACCGGCATTCCTTTCAGTTGGAAAGATTTGACTCCGGTTTCGATGATGGCGCTCGACGAATTCATCCTCTGGGTCAACGCCGACAAGCCGTACAAGACCGCGAAGGACTATATCGACGCGATCAAGGCCGCGCCGGATGGTCAGTTCAAAATGGGCGGCACCGGCTCCAAGCAGGAAGACCAGATCATCACCGTCGCCCTTGAAAAGGCGATCGGCAAGAAGATGACCTACATTCCTTATAAAGGCGGCGGAGCGGTTGCTGTGCAACTGGTGGGCGGCCACGTCGACTCGTCGGTCAACAATCCGATCGAGGCGGTGGCGCAGTGGCGCGCCGGCAAGTTGCGCCCTCTGTGCGTGTTCGACAATAAGAAGCTCGACTATCACGACAAAATCGCCGGCGACCTGGCCTGGGACAGCATCCCGACCTGCAAGTCAGCCGGTCTCAGTATCGAGTATCTGATGTTGCGCGGCTACTTCATGCCGCCGGGCGTGAGCAAGGAAGCGGTCGCCTACTACGTCGACCTGTTCAAAAAGGTCCGCGAGACCGACGAGTGGAAGAAACTCATGAGCGACGGCGCGTTCAACCAGACCTTCATGACCGGCGAAGAGTTTGCCAAGTGGGTCGCCGATGCCGAGAAACTGCACGAAGGGCTGATGCGCGAGGCCGGCTTCCTCGCCACCAACTAAGCTTCTCGCGCGTAGCTCACTCGAGGTCAGAATGAACGAAACGGTGAATGAGGCCGGTGGGACTGGACCGTCCCACCGGCACATCGAACTCGGCGTTGCTGCATTCATGGCACTGCTGGCGCTGATCGGAATTTACGGCAGCATCAGAGTAGGGATCGGCTGGGGCGCGGAAGGCCCGCGCGCCGGCTTCTTTCCGTTTTATGTCAGCCTGGCCGTCTTGATCTGCTGTGTCGTCAATGCGGCGCAGGTGCTCAGGAGTGCCGATACCGGAAAAATTTTTGCAACCCGCAATCAGATCAAACAAGTGCTTTCGGTGGTTATTCCGACCGCGATTTATGTGGGGCTGGTGCCTTACCTCGGAATTTATGTGTCGTCGGCTTTTCTGATCGGCGCCTTCATGAAGTGGTTCGGCAAGTACAACTGGCTCTTTGTCATCGGCATCGCAGTCCTCGTGCCGATCCTGACCTTCTTCACCTTCGAGTCGTGGTTTCTGGTCCCGCTGCCGAAGGGTCCGCTGGAAAATTTTCTCGGTTATTAATGTAGGGCGTCCGCTTTCCGCCGAGCGATCCCAAGAGTCAAGACGATGCTGGAAGACATTGGCAATCTGTTTCACGGCTTCGCGGTGGTGGCGCAGCCGTTCAATCTGGCGCTGATGGTGCTCGGCATTGTGCTCGGCGTGATTGTCGGCGTGCTGCCGGGGCTGGGCGGCGCCAACGGCATCGCAATCCTGTTGCCGCTTACGTTTTCGATGTCGCCGACTTCGGCGATCATTATGTTGTCGTGCATTTACTGGGGCGCGCTGTTCGGCGGCGCCATCACGTCGATCCTGTTCAACATACCGGGCGAACCCTGGTCGGTGGCGACTACGTTCGATGGCTATCCGATGGCGCAAAAGGGCCAGGCCGGCGAGGCGCTGACCGCCGCCTTTACCTCATCGTTTGTCGGCGCTTTGTTCGCCGTCATCGTCATCACGCTGGTGGCGCCGCTGGTCGCCAGTTTTGCGCTGCGATTTGGCCCGCCGGAGGTTTTTTCGGTGTATTTCCTGGCGTTCTGCAGCTTCGTAGGCTTGAGCAAGGAGCCGCCGTTCAAGACGGTCGCCTCGATGATGCTCGGCTTCGGGCTTGGCGCGGTCGGGCTCGATCAGGTGACCGGGCAGTTGCGCCTGACCTTCGGCGTCGAGCAGATGCTCAACGGCTTCGACTTTCTGATCGCGGTAATTGGTCTGTTCGGCATCGGCGAAATTCTGCTGACGATGGAAGAGGGGCTGAGCTTTCGCGGCAAGGCGGCCAAGATCAACCTGAAGGTCGTGTTGCAGACCTGGCGGGAATTGCCGCGTTACTGGGTATTGTCGCTGCGGTCTTGCCTGATCGGCTGCTGGATGGGAATCAGTCCCGCCGGCGCCACGCCAGCGTCCTTCATGAGCTACGGCATCGCCAAGCGAATCTCCAAGCGAGGGCATCTGTTCGGCACCGGTGAAATTGAAGGCGTGGTGGCGCCGGAAACCGCCGCGCATGCCGCCGGCACCTCCGCGCTGTTGCCGATGATCGCGCTCGGCGTGCCCGGCTCGCCGACCGCCGCGGTACTGCTCGGCGGCTTGTTGATCTGGGGCCTGCAGCCAGGCCCGTTGCTGTTCGTCGAGCAGAAAGACTTCGTCTGGGGCCTGATCGCCAGCATGTATTTGGGCAACATCGTCGGGCTTATCATTGTGCTGACCTGCGTGCCCCTGTTCGCTTCGATCTTGAAGATTCCGTTCAGCGTGATCGCGCCGGTCATCATGGTGTTCTGCGCGATCGGCGCCTACACCGTGCACAACAACACGTTCGACGTCGTGATGATGCTGGTGTTCGGTGTCGCCGGCTACTTCATGAAGAAGACCAATTATCCGCTGGCGCCGATGGTGCTCGCAATCGTGCTCGGCGACAAGGCCGAGGAAGCGTTCCGTCAGTCGCTGCTGGCATCGCAGGGCGGGCTGTCGGTGTTCTTCTCGACCGTACTGGTGAGCTCGATCATGACGCTCGGTCTGATCGCGTTGTTCTGGCCGCTGATCCAGAACGGCTGGACCCGGTTGTTCGGTTCCAAGCGCAATCTTCGCGCCGCGGAATAGGGTTGGTTCAGCAAAAAGCCTGCTGCGTAAGGGCCTTTTTAGTTGAAACCGCAACCCAAACGGTTGCGTCGCTGCGCGCGTCTGGCATATTGTATACCAGTCATTGAGTGATCCATGAGTAGTGCCGAAGGCAGTTCGTCCCGCGTCAGCGTGTGGCCCCGCAGCGGCTCGCGTTCCACCCGCGTCCGTGGCTTACAGCCTGCGCTCGCGCCGATCGTCACGACGCCAAGCTTCAAGCACAAGGCTTATGCCGCCTTGAAGAACGCCATCGTCGCGATGGATATCTATCGCAGCCGCGACGACATCCGTCTCGACGAACGCAGGCTAGCGCAGGACTTCGGCATCAGCCGCACGCCGGTGCGCGAGGCAATGGCGCAGCTTGAGAGCGAAGGCTTCGTGCGCTCGGTACCGCGCCGCGGCGTCTATGTCGTGCGCAAGACCAAACGCGAGGTGATCGAGATGATCACCGCCTGGGCCGCGCTGGAAAGCATTGCGGCGCGCCTGATCACGCAGCAGGCGAGCAACGCCGAGATCGCCGGCCTACGGAAAATGTTCGCGACTTTCGTCGGAGGCCAGGTGCGGGCCAAGCTCGACGAATATTCCGAAGTAAACATCGAATTTCACCAGACCATCATTCGCCTGAGCCGCAGCCGTGTGCTGATCGACATGGCGGAAAATCTGTTCACCCATATGCGCATGATCCGCCGCAAGACCATCGTCGAGAAAGATCGCGCCGACCGCTCGATCCGCGACCACATCAACATCATCAAGGCGCTGGAAGCACGCGACACCGGCCGGGCCGAACAACTGGTGCGCGACCACGCGCTCGGCCTCGCGGAGCACGTCGAGCGCTATGCCGACTATCTGGATTGAAGATGCCGCATTTCTTTCTCAAGTTGATCGCGCCACGGCCGACATTCGCGATTGACATGACCGAGAACGAGAAGAAATTGATGCAGCAGCACGCGATCTACTGGAAGGGACGCCAGGACAAGGGCGAAGTTGTCGTATTTGGGCCGGTGATGGATTCTGCGGGTCCGTACGGGGTGGGCGTGATTGAGGCGGCGGGTGAAGCGGCGGCGCGTGCTTTCGCGGATAACGACCCGGTTGCCAAAGCCGGCTTGGCTTTCGCTGCGAGATTTCACCGATGCGCGCCGTGACACGCGGCGCTCCATTAGCTTGAATTGAGATCAGTGAGGATTCACATGACTGACGCAGGGGTAAAAGCCAGAGGCGCCTACGATGCCGAGGAGCGCGAACTGACGGTGGCCCATCATCGCTGCGCTCTAGCTCGGGCCATTTTTTATAAGCAGGAGGATCCGATGAGAGCGAGCACGCTCGCCCTTTTAGTGGCAACGTTCCCGGTGATGCTTTTGTTATCGAGCTACATTGCAGCCGCCCAAACGCGTACCTGCACGCAAGCCTACGATGAGTGTAAGATACGATCCCACAATTCCTCCGCATGTTCGGGCGCGCTGTCCCGATGCCTCAAGACCGGCCAATGGGTCGGCCCAGTTAGCGGATGGCATGCTGGCCGTCACATCAAAAAGTAAGCCGGCGCCATCATGTCAAGTCTCCCGATTGCAAGAAAGAACGAGAAGGGCACCCTATGGCTGAAGCCGCGGTGAAGGAAAAGCGCGAGTCGACGATCGCCGATGCCGCCGAAGCAGAACACGAACAGACGGATGGCTTTCACCTCATTATCGACGCGCTCAAGCTCAATGGCTTGACTACCATGTATGGCGTGCCGGGCATTCCGATCACCGATTTCGGGCGCATAGCGCAGGCGGAAGGCATCCGCGTCATCTCGTTTCGCCACGAGCAGAACGCCGGCAACGCGGCGGCGATCGCCGGTTTTCTGACCAAGAAGCCTGGAGTCTGCCTCACGGTATCGGCGCCCGGCTTTCTCAACGGCCTCACCGCGCTGGCGCATGCCACCACCAATTGCTTCCCGGTGATCCTGATCTCCGGCTCGTCCGAACGCGAAGTCGTCGATCTCCAGCAGGGCGACTACGAAGAGATGGACCAGCTTGCCATCGCCAAGCCGCTCTGCAAGGCGGCGTTCCGCGTGATGCATGCCGCGGATATCGGCATCGGCGTGGCGCGCGCGATCCGCGCCGCGGTATCCGGGCGCCCCGGCGGCGTCTATCTTGATCTGCCCGCTAAGCTGTTCGGGCAGGTGATGGATGCCGAAGCCGGCAAGAAGTCGCTCGTCAAAGTGATCGACGCTGCGCCGGAGCAGATTCCCGCACCCGACGCCGTCAAGCGCGCGCTCGATGTCCTCAAATCCGCGAAGAAGCCGTTGATCATCCTCGGCAAGGGCGCGGCTTACGCGCAGGCCGACGACGCGATCCGCTCGCTGGTCGAGAACAGCGGCGTGCCGTTCCTGCCGATGAGCATGGCCAAGGGCCTGCTGCCCGATACGCACCCGCAATGCGCCGGCGCCGCGCGCTCGACGGTGCTGAAAGACTCTGACGTTGTTATGCTGATCGGCGCGCGCCTCAATTGGCTGCTATCGCATGGCAAGGGCAAGGCCTGGGGCGAGGCGCCGAAGAAATTCATCCAGATCGACATCGAGCCGAAGGAGATGGACTCCAACGTCGAGATCGTCGCCCCTGTGGTCGGCGACATCGGCTCTTGCATCGCGGCCCTGCTCCAGGGCATGGGCGCCGGCTGGTCGGCGCCACCGGCCGACTGGATCAAGACCGTCACCTCGAAGCGTGACGAGAATGTCGCCAAGATGGCGCCGCGGCTGATGAACAACAATTCGCCGATGGACTATCACGGCGCGCTCGGTGTCCTACGTACCATCGTCAAGGAGCGGCCCGACGCGATCCTGGTAAATGAAGGCGCCAACACGCTCGACCTCGCGCGCGGCATCATCGACATGTATCAGCCGCGCAAGCGCATAGACGTCGGCACTTGGGGCGTCATGGGCATCGGCATGGGCTATGCCATCGCCGCAGCCATCGAGACCGGCAAGCCGGTGCTTGCCGTCGAAGGTGACAGCGCCTTCGGTTTCTCCGGCATGGAGGTCGAGACGGTCTGCCGGTACAAGCTGCCGGTCTGCATCGTCATCTTTAACAATGACGGCATTTATCGTGGCACCGACACTAATTCCGTCAGCGCCGATCCGGCGCCGACCGTGTTTGTCAAAGGCTCCCGCTACGACAAGATGATCGAGGCATTCGGCGGCGTCGGCGTCAACGCGACCAATCCCGACGAGCTCAAGCGCGCGGTGAACGCTGCGATGGACTCCGGCAAGCCGACGCTGATCAACGCGGTGATCGATCCGGCGGCCGGCAGCGAGAGCGGCCGCATCGGCAATCTCAACCCGCAGAGCAAGCTGACGAAGAAAAAATAATCAAAGCCGCTGTTAAGGCGCCAGTTTCGCAATTTCAAATTTGAGTGGGAGGAAGACGGCGATGGGAAGCAAGAAGCAAAAAGCGAAAAGCAAGGCATCGGCTAAGAAAATTGCGAAGCTGAAATCGAAGAAACCGGCCGCCAATGCAAATGGCCTGCCGAAGCCGTCGTCCAAGCCTTACGGCAAGGACGGCAAGGCGCTGTCGGGCGTTCGCATTCTCGATTTTACCCACGTGCAGTCCGGCCCGACCTGCACGCAATTGCTGGCGTGGTTCGGCGCCGACGTCATCAAGGTCGAACGCCCGGGCGTCGGCGACATCACGCGCGGCCAACTGGTCGATGTGAAGGGCGCGGATTCGCTCTACTTCACGATGCTCAACCACAACAAGCGCTCGATAACGATCGATAGTAAGCATCCGCAGGGCAAGCGGGTGCTCGATGCGCTGATCAAGACCTGCGACGTGCTGGTCGAAAATTTCGCGCCCGGCGCGCTCGACCGCATGGGCCTAACCTGGGAACATATTCACAAGCTCAACCCGCGCATGATCGTCGCGTCGGTCAAGGGCTTCGGTCCCGGTCCCTACGAGGACTGCAAGGTTTACGAGAACGTCGCGCAATGCACCGGCGGCTCGGCTTCGACCACCGGCTTCCTCGACGGCCCGCCGCTCGTCACCGGCGCGCAGATCGGCGACAGCGGCACCGGCTTGCATCTCGCGCTCGGCATCGTTTCGGCGCTCTACCAGCGCACCCGCACCGGCCGCGGCCAGAGGGTGCTCGCCGCCATGCAGGACGGCGTGCTCAACCTCTGTCGCGTCAAGCTGCGCGACCAGCAGCGATTGAAGGCGGGTCCGCTCGACGAATACAGCCAGTTCGGCCAGGGGATTCCGTTCGGCGAGGCGACGCCGCGCGCCGGCAACGATTCCGGCGGCGGCCAGCCGGGTTGGATCATCAAATGCAAAGGCTGGGAAAAAGACCCCAATGCCTACATCTATTTCATCACCCAGGCGCCGGTCTGGGAGCAAATCTGCGACCTGATCGGCGAGCCGAACTGGAAGACCGATCCGGAATATGCCACCCCGCGCGCCCGGCTACCGAAGCTCAAGGCGATTTTCCAGCGCATCGAGCGCTGGACCATGACCAAGACCAAGTTCGAGGTGATGGACCTCTGCAACGCGGTCGATATCCCGGTCGGGCCGATTCTGTCGATGAAAGAAATCGCCGAGGACGAGTCGCTGCGCAAAACCGGCACGGTGGTCGAGGTCGATCACCCCAAGCGCGGCAAATATCTGACCGTTGGCAATCCGATCAAGCTGTCGGATTCGATTTCTGAAGTGAAGCGATCGCCGCTGCTTGGCGAGCATACCGATGAAATTCTGAAGGACGTGCTCGGCTTCAAGACGAGCGAGATCGCGGAGATCAAGAACTCCGGCGCTTTGAGCGCGCCGCAAAAGAATGAAAAGGCGGCGTAGTAATTCTCGTGCCCCGGACGCGGTGCAGCGCACTTGCGATGCAACGCTGATCCGGGGCCCAGCTAATAAGCTGGATCCAGGGTCAGCAGCGCATCACTCGTGCTGCGCTGCGCCCGGGAAACACAAATGCGAAGGGAGAACGGTGTATGCGGATCGTAGTCCACGGCCAGCAGGCCTTCGGCAAGGCCGTGTTAGAGGGGCTGCTCAAGCGCGGCGAGAATGTCGTCGCGGTCTATGTCGCGCCAGAAAAAGAGGGCGCCAAGGCTGATCCACTCGAGGAGGCGGCTCTCGCCGCCAAGCTGCCGGTGCACCAGCCGGCGTCCTACAAGGACGCCAAAGTCTGGGAGGAGTTCAAGACGCTAAAGCCGGATTTGCAGGTAATGGCTTTCGTCACGCTGTTCGTACCCGAGGAGTTTCTCAACATCCCCACCCACGGCTCGATCCAGTATCACCCGTCGCTGCTGCCGGCCTACCGCGGCGCGAGCGCGATCAACTGGCCGATCATCAAGGGCGAGAAAGAAACCGGGTTGTCAATCTTCTGGCCCGACAATGGCCTAGATACCGGCGACGTGCTGGTTCAGAAGAAAACTCCGATCAGCGGCACCGACACGCTCGGCACCGTCTATTTCGACCGACTGTTCCCGATGGGGGTCGACGCCATGATGGAGGCGGTCGACCTGGTGAAGGCTGGCAACGCGCCGCGCATCAAGCAGGACGATTCCAAAGCCACCTATGAGGGCCGCTGCGGTCCCGACAACGCCAGGATCGATTGGGGCAAGCCGTGGGAGCAGATCGACCGGCTCATTCGCGGCTGCAATCCGGCGCCCGGCGCCTGGACGTCGCTGGACGGCAAGCAGTTGAAAATTTTCGACGCCAAGCCGCTGCCAGCGAAAGATCCGAAAGGCATAGCCGGCAAGGTTGGCGAAGTCGCCGCGGTCGAAGCCGATGGCTTCACCGTGGTTTGCGCCGATGGGCGCTTCAAGGTCACCCGCGTTCAACCCGTCGACAGCAAGAAGATCGAGGCCGGCGAGTGGGCTAAGTCCGCCAAAATCGCCGCCAAGGCCAGATTCACATGACTGTAATTTGTCCCAGCGCAGGCGGGGACCAAGTAATCACTGCACCTTCTGTGTTTACTGGATGCCCGCTTTCGCGGGCATGACAGCATCATTCCTCCGACCACACTCACATATTGGATCGTCCATGCCCGCTTCCCAGCACCAAAATCCCAGGTCCGACATTGAAATTTCGCAGTCCGCCAAAAAGCGCGACATCATCGAACTGGCGAAGGAGAAGCTCGGCATCTCCGCGGAAAACCTCGATCCCTACGGCCACTACAATGCCAAGGTGTCGATGGAATACGTCAAGTCGCTCAAGGACAAGAAGAACGGCAAGCTTATTCTTGTCACGGCGATCTCGCCGACCACCGCGGGCGAGGGCAAGACCACGACCACCGTGGGGCTGACCGACGCGCTCAATCACATCGGCAAGAAGGCGATGTTGTGCCTGCGCGAGCCATCGCTCGGCCCCTCGTTCGGCATGAAGGGTGGCGCCGCCGGCGGCGGCTATGCGCAAGTCATTCCGATGGAAGACATCAACCTGCATTTTACCGGCGACTTCCACGCCATCACCTCGGCGCACAACCTGCTGTCGGCGCTGATCGACAACCACATCTACTGGGGCAACGAGAAGGGCATCGATAGCCGCCGCGTCACTTGGCGGCGCGTCATGGACATGAACGACCGCGCGCTGCGCGAGATCGTCTGCTCGCTCGGCGGCGTCGCCAACGGCTATCCGCGCGAGGCCGGCTTCGACATCACGGTCGCCTCGGAAGTGATGGCGATTTTCTGCCTTGCCAAGGACCTCGACGATCTCAAGGAGCGGTGCGGCAATATCATCGTCGCCTACACCCGCGACCGCAAACCGGTGCGCGCCAAGGACATCAAGGCGCACGGTGCGATGACCGCGTTGCTGAAAGAAGCGATCGCGCCGAATCTGGTGCAGACGCTGGAGGGCACGCCGGCGTTTATTCATGGCGGCCCGTTCGCCAATATCGCGCACGGCTGCAACTCGGTGGTCGCCACCACCACCGCGCTCAAGCTCGCCGACTACGTCGTGACCGAAGCTGGCTTCGGCGCGGACCTGGGCATGGAGAAGTTCCTCGACATCAAGTGCCGCAAGGCCGGCCTCAAGCCGGATTGCGTGGTCGTCGTCGCCACCATTCGCGCGCTAAAAATGCATGGCGGCGTGAAAAAGGAAGATCTCAAGAAAGAAAACCTCAAGGCGCTGGAGACCGGCATGGCGAACCTGCAGCGTCACGTCGAGAACGTGAAGAAATTCGGCCTGCCGCCGGTGGTTTCGATCAACCGTTTCTCGGCCGATACCGATGCCGAGATCGCGCTGGTCAAGGAAAAGTGCAAGGCGCTCGGCGTCGAGGCGCTGATGGCCGACCACTGGGCGATGGGCGGCGAGGGCGCCGCCGACGTCGCCAAGGCCGTCGTCAAGGTGATCGATGAGGGCAACGCTAACCTGAAATTCCTCTACGGCGACGAGGTGCCGTTGTTCGAAAAAGTGCGCACCATCGCCAAGGAGCTTTACCGCGCCGACGACGCCACCGCCGACAAGCCGGTGAAGGATCAGCTCAAGACTTGGGAAGATATGGGCTTCGGCAAATTGCCGGTCTGCATCGCCAAGACGCAGTATTCGTTCTCGACCAATCCGGACGCCAAGGGCGCGCCGACCGGGTTCTCGATTCCGGTGCGCGAGGTTCGCTTGTCCGCCGGCGCCGAGTTCGTCGTGGCGATCTGCGGAGAGATCATGACCATGCCCGGCCTGCCCAAGACGCCTTCGGCCGACGCCATCGACGTCAAGGACGGCAAGATCGTCGGCCTGTTCTAGGCGCGAAGAGCCCGTCGAGCGGTGGCACCGACTACTTTGCTAGCGGTTTGGCCGGCTCCGCTGCCGCCTTCAATATCGGCCCCCAGCGCGCGATTTCGGATTTCACGTAACTGGCGAACGCCGCCGGCGTGCGCTCGGCTTTGGCGGGGATCGAGCCGCCCAGACCCTGGATGCGCTGCTGCACGCCGGGGTCGTCGAGCGCCTTATCGAGCGCACCGGCGAGTTTCGCCACCACGGCGGGAGGGGTGTCTTTCGGCGCGAAAATGCCGGCCCAGATGCTCATGAGATAGTCGATGCCGGCCTCCTTTGCCGTCGGCACATCGGACAGCAAAGCAAGACGTTCGGACGCCGACACGGCGTAAGCATTGATCGCGCCGGCCTTGGCTTGCTCGGCGACGCTCACCGACTGTTAGCAAAAGAAATCGACATGGCCGCCGATCAGGTCATTCATGGCCGGTCCGGTGCCGCGATACGCGACCAACGTTGGCTTTGCGCCGATCTGCGAAGTGAAGAGAAGGCACGCCATGTGCGAGGAAGAGCCGATGCCGCCATGCGCCTGTTTCAAGGCGTTGCCGCCGGTTTTCAGCAGTGCAATGAATTCCTTGAGATCCTTGGCCGGGAAATCCTTGCGCGCCACGATGACCGCGCGTGAATGTGCCGTTGGCCCGATCGGCACGAAATCGCGCAACGAATCGTAGCGGACATTTGGCGTTAACACCGGCGCGGCGACGTGCGAACCCATGCTGCCGGCAAGCAGCGTGTAACCGTCGGGCGCCGCGACCGCGGCGCGCCCGCTGCCAAGCGTGCCGCCCGCCCCGCCGACATTTTCGATGATCAGCGACTGGCCGAGCGTGCGGCCCATATGCTCGGTGACGATACGCGCCACGACGTCGCTCGGGCCGCCCGCCGGGAACGGCACAATGACCGTGACCGGCCGGTTGGGATAGTCCTGCGCCGCGACAACTGTGGGTCCAGCCAAGGCGGCGATCACGCCGGCAGCGAAAATCCAGGCTCGTGCGGCTGACCTCATCACATCCTCCCAAAATGTTCTTATCCGCGGTGGCCGTTCGGCGGCCGTTGCCTATTTCCACCGCGCGCCGATCGACTCGACCGCGTCTTGCGCGATCTTGAGCCGCCACTGACGCCGACCCCGCCGATGTACTCGGAGCCGATCAGCACCGGCACACCCCCCTTTCATGGCGTCCACCGTTCGGGACCCGCCGCCAGCGCCAACCCCAACGCGTGAGCGACGTCGAGGTCCTGCCCAACCGCGCCTTTTCCCGACGTGACGCGCCGGCTGGAAGCGGCGCAGACCGCCTGGCGGTGCACGAGTGCAGCGTATGAAACCGCCCGCCATCCATGCGTTCCAATGCGACACGTGACCCCCGGCGTCGACGATGCAGCACGAGATCGCAATCTTGGCATCGGGAGCCTTGTCGATGGCGGCCGCCATCATTTTCCTGGCGCCGTCATGGGTCAGGCGCTTGGCATCGGCGACGTACATGATAATTGTCCCGGCAGAGCCGAATTGTGCGTCAGCGCCCTTGCATCATCAAGAGCGCGGTTTGCTGGATGGGCCGTCTCATGCAGGATTTGTCGCTAGGCCCGCTGACCATCATTCGCGCGACGCATCGCGAGATGGTGGCAGCCGCGGCCACCGGCGGTTTCGCCGCCGTCGGGTTCCGGTTGATCGCGCCGCGGCCGGGTGACCCGGTTCACCCGATCGAGGGCGGTGCCGGCGGGGTCAAAGACCTCCACAAGGTGATGGACGACAATGGCGTCAGGCTGTTCGACATCGAATCGCTTTGGCTGTCGCCGGTCACGCAACCGGAATCGATCCGTCCGGCGCTGGAGATTTGCGCTGCGCTCGGAGGCGAGTCCGTGCTGGTCGCCGGCAACGATCCGGATTTCGAGCGCATGGTGGCGAATTTCGCCCAGGTCGCAGCACTCGCCTCGGAGTTCGGCCTCAAGGTCGCGGTCGAGCCGACCTCGTGGTGCGTGATCAGCCGGCTGGACCAGGCGAGGGAATTGTTAAGCCGCGCCAGCGCCGGCAATGGCGGCATTCTGATCGACACGTTGCACATGGACCGCGCCGGCGAAACGCCGGCATCGCTTGCGGCGCTCGACCCCGCGCTCGTCGCTTATGTGCAAATCTGCGATGCCAGAAAAGCGCGGCCGGCCTCGCCGCCGGAACTGATGGCCGAGGCGCGCGGCGACCGGTTGCTGCCGGGCGAGGGCGCGTTACCCTTGAATGAAGTGCTGGACGCCTTGCCGCCGGGAATACGAATCGGGGTCGAGGCGCCGATCAAGGAATTCGCCGATCTTTCGTTTAATGATGCCGCGCGGCGCGCCGGAGACGCAACCCGGGCTTTCTTCGCGGCGCGCAAGACGCGCAACACCACGAAGCCTTGATCGCCGCGTTCGGCCGAGAGTGGCGCCTATTCGAGGTCGGACCTCACATCGCGCTATAGCGAGCAACCATGGTTGGATTCGCCGTCAGGACCGGCGACATCTTTGGCCAGGACAAAGCGTTAGTCGTTGAGCGTTGACGCTACGCGACGGGCTTCTGCCACCAGCGCCGCCGTTAGCGGCGTCATCGGTTCACGGGCTGGCGCCACTAGCCCGATCATATGAGTGGCTTCGGGTTCGACGATCGGAATGGCGCGCAACACGTCGGTTAGTCCCAGCGTGGCAGCCAGCCGCGCCGGCATAATGCTGGCCCACCGTCCGGTGCGAACATGCGAATAAAGTAAAATCATCGAATTCGATTCGAGCGTCGGCTGCGGATCGCCGCCGGCGTCGCGCAGCAAGCCTTCGATGATGCGGCGGTTCTGCATATCGGGCGTCAATAAACATAGTGGCAGGCGCGCCACGTCGGCCCATGTCACCGTGTCACGATCACCGAGCGGCGCGTCGGCAGAGGTCAGCAGGCAGTAACGCTCGGTATAAAGCGGCACCGCGGTAACGCGTCCTAGCGGTTCGTTTTCGAGATAGGTCAGCCCAGCGTCGATCTCCAGATTCTCCAGGTGGGTCAGGATTTCCGTCGAGGTGCGCGACAGGACGGTGAATTGCACATCCGGGTGGCGTTCACGAAACGGCGTGGTGAGCCTTTCGACCATCGCCAATGCGGTGGGGATTGCGGCAATACGCAGCCTGCCGGCCAGACCGTGCTTGAGTGCGTGGACTTCCTGACGCATGGCGCGGGTATCGCCGACGATACGGCGCGCCCAATCCAGCACCCGTTCGCCCTCTGGCGTGAAGTCCTGGAAACGCGAGCCGCGATTGACCAGCAGCACGCCAAAATTGTCTTCGAGCTGTTTGACGCCGGCCGATAGCGTCGGCT
Organism: Pseudolabrys sp.; assembly: GCA_050998115.1. Classification (GTDB taxonomy): domain Bacteria; phylum Pseudomonadota; class Alphaproteobacteria; order Rhizobiales; family Xanthobacteraceae; genus Pseudolabrys. The sequence continues at coordinate 15,897 of JBPCQM010000023.1, forward strand.
GGGTGACCCCGCACACTTCGGCGGCGCGTCCGAAATGCTTTTCCCGGGCCAACGCCAGCAAGAATTCCAGCTTATCGATCAAGGTCGGGTTTTCCTCGGTTTCGGCATCAAATACTTGCTTGGCCGCCCGGTCTAGGGAACCTAAGCCGGCATAATGGAAATATTCAAGCGTGAGCAAGCTCTCAATAGGTGTTTCCTATCGCTCCATTTGAACACCGGCCTTGCTTAGATTGATTTCAAGCGGTTTTTTGGGGCCGGAGAGCGAGATGAGCGTCACCGACCAATCGCCGGCGCTGGCGAGCGATGCCCGGATGAAAACCGGCCGCCGCCGGCCGCCGCGCAAGCCGAAGGGCCGTCAGGTCGACCCCGCCGCGCTCGAAGAAGTGCGCTCGCTGCTGACTGACCGGTCGCGCCGCCGCGATCTCCTTATCGAACATCTCCATCTTATTCAGGACCGCTACGGCCATCTGTCGGCGGCGCATCTCACGGCGCTGGCGCAGGAAATGAAGCTCGCGCTCACGGAAGTTTATGAAGTCGCGACCTTCTACGCGCATTTCGATGTCGTGAAGGAAGGCCCGCCACCGCCGCCGGTGACAATCCGGGTGTGTGACTCGTTGTCTTGCGCGATGGCCGGCGCGGAACGGCTAGTGAAAGAGCTCAAGCTCGGCTCCGGCGTGCGGGTTCTGCGCGCACCGTGCATGGGCGCATGCGACCGCGCGCCGGTCTGCGCGGTCGGTCATGTTCAGGTTCACAACGCGACGCTCGCCAGCGTCGCCGCTGCGGCAAGAGCAAAACCGCATGCGCATGCGTGGCAGAACCACGCCGATTTCGACGCCTATCAAAAAGCTGGCGGCTACGCGCTGCTGAAAGACTGTCTGTCGGGCAAGCGCGCGCGTGACGTGGTCATCAAAATTGTCAGCGACGCCGGTTTGCGCGGTCTGGGCGGCGCCGGATTTCCAACCGGGCGCAAATGGTCATTGGTTCGCGCCGAGCCTGCGCCTCGGATGTTCGCGGTCAATGCCGACGAGGGCGAGCCCGGCACCTTCAAGGACCGGTTCTATCTCGAGCACGATCCGCATCGTTTCCTCGAAGGCATGCTGATCGCCGCCTGGGTGGTCGAGGCGCCGGAGACCTACATCTATATCCGAGACGAATATCCGGAACTGCGCCTGATGCTGCTTGAGGAAATCGCCAGGCTCGAAGCCGCGGAATTATCGCCGCATACCAAGATTCATCTGCGGCGCGGCGCCGGCGCCTATATCTGCGGCGAAGAATCCGCGATGATCGAATCGATCGAAGGCAAGCGCGGCCTGCCGCGGCATCGCCCGCCATACGTCGCGCAGGTCGGCCTGTTCGGCCGCCCGACGCTCGAGCAGAACGTCGAGACGCTCTATTGGATCCGCGACATCGTCGAAAAAGGAGCGGAGTGGGCCACCTCGCAAGGCCGCCACGAGCGCAAGGGGTTTCGCAGCTTCTCGGTGTCGGGCCGCGTCAACAAACCCGGCGTCGTGCTGGCGCCTGCCGGCGTCACCGCCCGCGAATTGATCGACGAATTCTGCGGCGGCATGAAAGAGGGCCACACCTTCAAGGGTTATCTCCCTGGCGGCGCTTCAGGCGGAATTTTGCCGGCCTCGATGGCGGACCTGCCGCTCGACTTCGGAACGCTGGAAAAATACGGCTGTTTCGTCGGTTCCCACGCGGTTGTGATCTTGTCCGACCAGGACGACATGAAGGCGGTGGCGCTCAACCTGATGAAATTCTTTGAGGACGAAAGCTGCGGCCAGTGCACGCCGTGCCGGGTCGGCACCGAAAAGGCAGTCAAGCTGATGGCGAGCGGGCCGTGGAATCAGGATTTGCTCAACGAACTGTCGACGGCGATGCGCGATGCGTCGATTTGTGGACTTGGCCAGGCGGCCTCGAATCCACTGACCTGCGTGCTGAAATATTTTCCCGACGAACTGAGCAAGCCGCCTGGCAGTTGGTGAATCGATCCGTCATCCTGAGGTGCCCGCGAAGCGGGCCTCGAAGGATGAACGGCCACCGAATAAAGGCCGTCGCCTTTCGAGGCTCGCCGCTTTAGCGCGGCTCGCACCTCAGGGTGACGGGGGGATAGGTTGGAGACGCGCGATGACGGATACGAAAAAACTGGCCGGTTACGGCAAAAAAAACCAAAAAGACAAAAAAGGCGCCGCCGGCGGTGAGAATAAAGGCGCCGGCAAGCCGGCCGTCGCGCATGTAGCGCCGGTCGATGAGGTGCACGGCAAGGGAAAAGGCGGCAAGACCGTCAACTTCCTGATGGACGGCGAGCCTGTTACGGCGCGCGACGGCGAAACCATCTGGCAGGTCGCGAAGCGCCTCGGCACCGAAATTCCGCATCTGTGTTATTCGCCCGAGCCCGGCTATCGCGCCGACGGCAATTGCCGCGCCTGCATGGTCGAAATTGAGGGCGAGCGCGTGCTGGCGGCAAGTTGCATCCGCAAGCCGGCCGAAGGCATGAAGGTTAACGTCTCCAATCATCGCGCCGAGACCGCGCGCAAGATGATTTTCGACCTGCTGGTGTCGGATCAGCCGGAGCGTGAAACCTCGCACGATCCAGTTTCAAAATTCTGGAATTGGGCCGGCAAGATGGGCGTCGAAGTCGGCCGCTTCCCGGAGCGCAAAAAGAACCCGTCGCCCGACCGCAGCCATCCGGCGATGGCGGTCAACCTCGATGCCTGCATTCAATGTAACCTCTGCGTTCGCGCCTGCCGCGAAGTGCAGGTCAACGACGTGATCGGCATGGCGGGACGCGGCTTCCTCGAAAAGATCGTGTTCGACTTCGACGACCCGATAGGAAATTCAACCTGCGTCGCCTGCGGCGAATGCGTGCAGGCCTGCCCGACCGGCGCGCTGATGCCCTCGACGCTGCTCGACAAGAACAACGTGCGCACCGAATTTCCAGACAGCGAAGTCGACAGCGTCTGTCCCTATTGCGGCGTCGGCTGCCAGCTCACCTACAACATCAAGAACGACAAGCTCATTTCGGTCACCGGCAAGCAAGGTCCGGCCAACGAGAACCGGCTCTGCGTCAAAGGCCGCTTTGGCTTCGATTATGTCAGCAATCCTCAACGCCTGTTGAAGCCGATGATCCGCAAGGACGGCGTGTCCAAGGTGCCGCATGAGGTGATCGACCCGTCGAACCCGTGGACGCATTTCCGCGAGGCGACCTGGGAGGAGGCGCTTGATCGCGCCGCCTTCGGTCTCAAGACCATCCGCGACCGCGACGGCTCCGACGCGCTGGCCGGTTTCGGCTCGGCCAAGTGCTCGAACGAGGAAGCCTACATATTCCAGAAGCTGGTGCGCGCCGGCTTCGGCACCAACAATGTCGACCACTGCACGCGGCTCTGCCACGCCTCATCGGTCGCGGCGCTGCTGGAAGGCGTCGGCTCCGGCGCGGTGTCGGCTACCTTCAACGAAGTGAAGAACTCCGACGTGATGGTGGTGATCGGCGCCAATCCGACCGAAAATCACCCGGTCGCTGCGACCTTTTTCAAACAGGCGGCCAAGCGCGGCGCCAAGCTGATCGTGATGGATCCGCGCGGCCAGGCGCTCAAGCGCCACGCCTGGAAGATGTTGCAGTTCAAGAACGGCACCGACGTGGCGATGCTTAACGCCATGCTCAACGTGATCGTCACCGAGAAGCTGTACGACCAGCAATATATCCAGACTTACGTCGAAGGCTTTCCGGCCTTTTCGGAATCCATCAAGGACTTTACGCCCGAAGAGATGGAGCCGATCTGCGGCTTCGACGCCGCGACCTTGCGCGAAGTCGCGCGCACCTACGCGCGCGCGGAAAGCGCCATCATCTTCTGGGGCATGGGCGTGTCGCAGCACACCCACGGCACCGACAACGCGCGCTGCCTGATCGCGCTCGCGTTGATCACCGGGCAGATCGGCCGGCCCGGCACCGGCCTGCATCCGCTGCGCGGCCAGAACAACGTGCAGGGCGCTTCCGACGCCGGCCTCATTCCGATGTTTTTCCCGGACTACAAATCGGTGGAAGACCCGGCGATCCGTGGCAAGGTCGAAAACCTGTGGGGCGTCAAGCTGCCGCCGAAGAAGGGCCTTACCGTGGTCGAAATCATGGACGCGGTCCATGAGGACAAGATCAAGGGCATGTACGTGCTGGGCGAAAATCCGGCGATGTCGGACCCCGATCTCAATCACGCCCGTGAGGCGCTGGCGCATCTCGAGTGCCTCGTCGTGCAGGACCTCTTCCTCACCGAAACCGCGGTCTATGCCGACGTCGTGCTGCCGGCGTCGGCCTGGCCGGAAAAGGACGGCACCGTCACCAACACCAACCGCCAAGTGCAGATGGGCCGCGCCGCGCTGCCGCTGCCAGGCAACACCAGGCTCGACTGGTGGATCACCCAGGAACTCGCCAAGCGTTTGGGCTGCAACTGGAATTACCAGCACCCGAGCGAGATCTATACCGAGATGGCCTCGCTGATGCCCTCGCTCGACAATATCACCTGGGAGCGGGTCGAGCGCGAGGATCACGTGACCTAGCCGGTCGACGCGATCGATCAGCCCGGCCGCGACGTGGTGTTCGACAAGGGTTTTCCGCGTCCCGGCGGCTTCGCCAAGCTGGTTTCGGCGAAGCTGCAGCCGCCCGACGAGACGCCGGATCACGATTACCCGTTCATCCTCACCACCGGCCGGCAGCTCGAGCATTGGCACACCGGCGCAATGACGCGCCGCGCCAGTGTGCTCGACGCCATCGAGCCGGAGGCGACCGCTTCTGTGTCGCGCGGCACCATCGAGAAGCTCGGCATCAAGCCGGGCGACATGGTGCGGGTTTCGACGCGCCGCGGTTCGATCGATCTCAATTCCCGCCAGGACGACGCCATTCCCGACGGCGTGGTTTTCATTCCGTTCGCCTTCTTCGAGGCGGCGGCGAACAAGCTGACCAATCCGGCGCTCGACCCGTTCGGCAAGATTCCGGAATTCAAATATTGCGCCGCGCGCGTCGAGGCGATGCGCCCGCAGCGTGAGGCGGCGGAGTAGAATCTTTATCCCGCCACTGCAAAAGTGGCGTCGTGCCCGGGCTTGACCCGGGCACCCATGATGAATGACCCTCAAAAACCGCTTTGTAAAAAGCTCTTATTGCCGTCCTGCCTCAGGCATTGCCGGGTCAAGCC
>JBPCQM010000005.1:0-2884 GCA_050998115.1 Pseudolabrys sp.
GATAGAGATGCTTGACCGCGATGTCGCGGTCGACCCGCTGGCCGTCTTTATCAAGCGTGCTGCCATCGCCGAAATTCGCGCCGGCGCAAAACGCGCTGCCCTGCGCCGCCAGCACCACCGCGCGGCAGCCGCCGTCTGCGTCGAGCGCTTCGAGTGCGGTGGCAATTTCCTGAATTAAGGCGATATCGAAAAAATTATGCGGCGGGCGGCGGATTTCAATCAGCGCCACATGGCTGTTCCTTTCGACGGCAATATCCTTGAACGGGCTCATCGGCGTTCCTCGTTGTTATTCGGCCGCGGCGCGGCGACCTTCGCTATGCTTGACGATCAGCGCGTCCACCACCGAAACCCCGCTGCCTTTGGCATGCACGATCACAGGGTTGAGATCGATTTCGGCGATATCGGCGACGTGATCGGCGGCAAATCGCGACAATCGCACCATCAGGTCGGCGAGCGCACCGGTATCGGCTGCCGGCGCACCACGAAAAGCGCCGAGCATTTGCGTGCCCTTGAGGCTTGCGATCAGCGCCAGCGCGGCGGCGTGATTGAGCGGTGCGGGCGCCAAGGCCGTGCTGCCGAGCGCTTCAACCGCGACGCCGCCGAGCCCCAGCATCAGCAACGGACCCCATTGTGGATCGCGGGCGACGCCGAGAATGACCGCACGGCCGGGCGCCGCCATGGGTGCTACCAGCACGCCGTCGATTGCGGCGCTGGGCGAATAACGTTTCGCCGCCGACAGCACCTTATCATAGGCCGTTCCTGCCGCGTCGGCGGAGACATTGAGCGCCACCGCGCCGGCTTCGGTTTTGTGCGGGATATCGGCGGATTGCACTTTCAGTGCTACCGGTTTGCCGATTTGGCGCGCCACGGCTTCCGCCTCGGCGGCAGATTGCGCAAGCTGAGCGCCATCGTTGCCGCCAATGCCGTAGGCGGCGAGCACCGGCCGCGCCAGCCATTCGTGAAGCACCTCGTCTGCGGCGGCCAACAGACCGCGCGCCTTGGCCTGGTCCACCGCAAAGTTTTCGGACGCGGCGGGCTTTTGCAGCAGCCGTTCGCGCCTCACGCGATAGTCCGCCAGCGCCCGCATAGTGCGCGCGCAAGCGTCCGCATTGATGAACAGCGGGAAGCCGGCCTCGGTAAGGATCTCCACGCTGCGATCCGACGGCAGCGTGTAAGTCCACATGAACACCGGCTTCCTGGTAGCGGCCGCAAGGTCCTTGAGCCGCTGCAAATCGCCTTCGAGAAACGCCGACCGCCGCGCGGTGACGACCGTGATCACGCCATCAATCACAGGCGATTGCGCCGCGAGCCGGGCGAAGGCCGCGTAGCCGAGCTTGTGGACGCCTTGCGCCGTGCTATCGATTGGATTCTGCGACGTGCCGTAGGATGGTAGATGGACGTCGATCTGCTCGCGTGTATCGGCGTCAAGTTCAGGCACTTCGAGCCCGGCACGCACGCAGGAATCCGCCATCCACACGCCGGCACCGCCCGACGACGTGCAGATTGCCATGCGCCGCCCGGCTGGCAACCTGTCCTCGCAAGCGAGGAACCCGGCGGCGATGTCAATCATCTCGTCGAAATCGTTGCCGTTAATGACGCCGTAGCCCTCGAAAATCGCGCGGTAAGCATCGTATGAACCGGCGAGCGCGGCGGTGTGCGAGGTCACCGCGCGCTTGCCCGGTTCGGTCTGTCCGATCTTGGCGACGATCAGGGGCTTGCCGAACTGGAGCGCCCTTTGCGCAACGCGGCGAAATTTCTCCGGCGTTTTGACGTCTTCCAGCAACACCAGAAATACGTCGGTCTTGCCTTCATCGAGCATAAAGTCGATGAAGTCGGAAACCTCCAGGTGTGCTTCGTTACCGGTCGTAACGATATGACGGAACGTCAGGTTGCGCTGCCGTGCGCGGTCAAAAAAAGCAAAACCCAAACCGCCGCTCTGTGAGATCACCGAGACCTGGCCGCGGCCGAGCGCGCGCTTTGGCAGGATCGGCCCGGCATTTTTGTCCATCGCCGGGCTGAACGTCGGACAAAGCGCGGCGGCGATATTGCTGAAGCCTTCGCTGTTCGGTCCGCTCACCGCCATATCATAGCGCTCGGCCGTGGCGCGGATCGCGGCCTGCATGCGCGCGCCGGTCTCGCCCGGTTCCTCGGCAAAACCGGAACTGAGAATGACGGCGGCCTTGATGCCCGCCTTGCCGCAGCGCTCGAGCTCGTCGGGAACATGGACCGCCGGGATGATGAGGATGGCGAGGTCGGCCGGCCGCGGCAGGTCGGCGACCGATGGATAGGTCTTGAGCCCCTGCACTTCAGCAGCGCTGCGGCTCACCGGATAGATCGTGCCGGCGTACGGATGACTGAGCATCACTTCGAGGATTCGGCCGCGCAGGCCCGTCGTGTCCGACGAAGCGCCGACCACCGCCACGGTTTTCGGCCACAGCAACTTTGCGACGTCAGGCATGGTTCACCGCGGCCCAATACTTCATCGTAACCCAAGTCCGCGCGCGATGATGCCGCGCAGGATTTCCGTGGTGCCGCCCTGGATCGTGAGCTTTGGCGCCAGCTTGGTGGCGAAGGCCAGCTGCCGGTCGAGCGTTTCGCGGTTGCCCGCTTCGGGCTTGAGGAACGCCGCCAGCTCACGCACGCGGTTCGGCAGCTTCTGCTCCCAGATCGTGCCGACGTCTTTCACGATCGACGCTTCCACCACCGGCTCCTTGCCGGCATGCAGCATGCCGGCAACCGACACCGACATGCGGCGTAGCGTGTGCAGTTGGGCGGCGATCCGGCCAATGCCTTCGGCGGTTCGCGCGTCGGGCGCGGTACCGACGGCGCGCAACAATTCTACGAACACGTAAAACGTCTCGAGAAACCGTTCCGGACCGCTGCG
>JBPCQM010000079.1:0-3111 GCA_050998115.1 Pseudolabrys sp.
CAGAAAAAGTTCGAGGCGGTGGGGGCGCTGCCCGCGCGGCAGGACAAATATATTTGCTGCACCTCCCCCCTCGCCGGATTGGATCAAATGGTTCAGCGCGGCCGGCGTCGACGATGTCGATCTGCGCCGCGGTTTGCGCTTCAACAGCGCCGACCACGCGCTCGACGCGACGTCTGAAGGCGCCGGCGTGCTGCTGGCGTACGATCTCCTTGCCTATGACGATCTGCGCACTGGGCGTTTGGTCATTCCGGTCAAGCTGGCGCTGCCGTCGCGCCGGGCGTTTCACATTGTCTGGCCGAAAGGCCGCAAGCCGCGCGCCGCGGCGCAGGCGTTTCGCGTCTGGCTCAAGCAGGAGATCGCGGCGCTCGACTGGCGGCACATCAAGACGAAGATGCTGACCCCGCGCGAGTAGCAGTACGCGCGCTTCTTCAGGCGCCACGCATCGCCGCGACGGTGGTGGCGATGTCATGGGCGGACGTCACCGGTAGCGAACACGTCTCGCCGACGCAAATGAAAGCAGCTGGGCTGGAACTTGCGGCGATCTTCGCCTGCGCCGGATGCGACGGCGGCAGGTCGGCGGCTGATGCCGCGCGCAGCACGATGCGGCCGGGAAACGGAATCTTCAGCGCCGCTGCTACCAACGCCGGCGCGTCCCCGGTGACGACGATCTCGGCAGCGCGCAGCCGCAGATCGAGCGCGTTGAGCAGCGCGACATGGCCGAACAGATTCTGCGCCGCGGCCGACAAAATGCCGTCGAACAATTGGTCGGCTTTCGCCCGCCACCGGTCATCGCCGGACAGCGCGGCGAGCCGCACCAGGTTGCCCGCCGCCACCGCGTTGTGGTTGGGCGTGGCGTCGTCGGCGGTCGAATGCGGCCGCAGCACCAGGCCCTCGGCGTCGTCGGCGGTGAGGAAATAGCCGCCGGTGTCGGGATCGGTGTAGTGCGCGTCGAGTGCGTTCTGCCATGCCAGCGCGCGGTCGAGATATCGGCGCTCGCCGGTCGCCTCGTGGAGCGCCAGCGCGGCGCGCGTCATCGCGGCGAAATCGGAGGCGAGGCCGGGAAACAGCAGTTGACCGGCGCGCCAGGAATGGCCGAGGCGCTCGCCCTTCGTCATGTTCTTGGCGATGAAATCGAATGCAGCGGTGGCGAAGTCCAGCCACGATGGCTCGTTGAGCAGCACGCCGGCGTTGACCAGCGAGGCGATCATCAGCCCGTTCCAGTCGGCCAGCACCTTGTCGTCGAGGCTGGGCCGCACCCTGCCCGCCCGCGCGGCCAGCAATTTATCGCGCAGCGGCGCGAGACGTTCCTCGTCGGCCACCGTGCGGCCGGAGGCCTTGAGGCGGTTGAGGATATTGTGGCCCTCGAAATTGCCGGCGTCGGTCACATCGTAGCGCTGGGAAAAAAACTGGCCGTCCTCGATGCCAAGCACGCGCATTATCTCCGTTTTCGACCAGACGTAGAACTTGCCCTCCTCGCCTTCCGAGTCGGCGTCCAGCGAGGCGGCGAAGGCGCCCTCGCTGGTCGTCATCTCGCGCTGGAGCCAGCCAACGGTCTCGCGCGCACGTTGGGCAAACAGTGGATTGGTGCTACGGCTATGCGCCAGCGCCAGCAGTTCGAGCAATTGCGCGTTGTCGTACAGCATCTTCTCGAAATGCGGCACCAGCCAGCGCTCGTCGACCGAGTAGCGTGAGAAGCCGCCGCCGAGATGGTCGTAAATGCCGCCCTCGCACATGCGCTCCAGCGCGAACTCGGCGGTTTCGAAAAACCGCGCGTCGCCAGAACGCAAGCCCGCCCGCCACAGCATTTCAAGAATCGCCGGCTGCGGAAATTTCGGCGCGCCGCGCAAGCCCCCGTTGACGCTGTCGAACATATTGCCGATCTGCCGCGCGTAGCCATCGAGCTCGGCGGCGCCAATCGTCACCTTGCCGGCTGGCCGGGCTTTTTCGGCAAGCCGCGCCAGCAGCGCCGCGCGGTTCTGCTCGATCTTTTGCGGTTCGTCGCGAAACAGCCGCGCCACCTCGCGCAGCACGTCGGTAAATGCCGGCCGGCCGTATCGCGACTGTTTCGGAAAATAAGTGCCGCCCCACACCGGCTCGCCGTTGGGCGTTAAAAACATCGTTAGCGGCCAGCCGCCCTGCTCGCCGAGCAGATGCAGCGCCGACATATAAATCTGATCGATGTCCGGCCGCTCCTCGCGGTCGACTTTGATGTTGACGAACAATTCGTTCATCACCTGCGCGGTCGCCTCGTCCTCAAACGACTCGTGCGCCATCACGTGGCACCAATGGCACGCGGCATAGCCGACCGACAGCAGGATCGGCTTGTTGTTGGTCTTTGCCTCGGTCAGCGCCTCCGGCCCCCATTGCCGCCAATCTACCGGATTGTGCTGGTGCTGCAGCAGATACGGCGACGTCGCCTGTGCGAGCCGATTGGTGTGGTTGTTCTTGTCTGGCGTTGACATGCCCACTCCGGTCATGCCCGGACATAGCCGTCCGAAAGACGGCGTCGCTTCGCTTCGCCTATGATCCGGGCATCCATCATGACGCGCCTTTTGCGAGCGGCCTTACGTAAGACCACCGAATGTTGAAGGTCATCATGGATTGCCGGGTCATAGGCGTGCAAGCACGCCGTCCTTCAGACGGCTATGCCCGGCAATGACGGCAGCTAGTGGTGTGGCCGGGCCGCGGTCATTCGGTGCGCAGGCCTTGAATGTGCTGGCGCGGGAGGAAAAGCTGATGTTGCCCTCGGGTCCGGGCCGGCAACATCTCGCGCGGTGTGTCGATCAGTTCGGCGCGCTTCGCGTCCGGCAAAGTCAGGATCGGCTTTGCCGACTGGTGAGAAGGGCGGCGTCATGGCCGTCCAGAAATCGACTAGCCGCGAATCGTCGGGCTTTTCATTGTTTGCTCCGTGACCGGGCCCTTTCGAAATAGCCGCCGATACGGCTGTTCGGGTTGCTGACGTTTTCCGTTGAATAAGGTGCCAGCAAGCGGGCTTGACCCGTCCGGTTTCGGGCGCTTCCGTCGCGGCGATGTCATCGGCCCGCGATACCATCTTCGCCCTCTCCTCCGGCCGCCCGCCAGCCGCGATTGCAGTGATCCGCATTTCGGGCC
>JBPCQM010000106.1:0-6575 GCA_050998115.1 Pseudolabrys sp.
GCTATCAGGCGATCGTCAATGGCGACAGCGACATCGTGGTCGCCGGCGGCCAGGAATCGATGACACAGGCGCCGCACGCCGCTTGTCTCCGGCAGGGCCAGAAGATGGGCGCGCTGGAAATGGTCGACACCATGATTAAGGACGGCCTGTGGGACGCCTTCAACGGCTACCACATGGGCAATACCGCGGAGAACGTCGCCAAGCAGTGGCAGATCACCCGTCAGCAGCAGGACGAATTCGCGGTCGCCTCGCAGAACAAAGCCGAAGCCGCGCAGAAGGCCGGCAAGTTCAAGGACGAGATCGTCCCGGTCGTCATCAAGTCACGCAAAGGCGACGTCACCGTCGACACCGACGAATATCCGAAAGCTGGCGTTACGATCGATTCGATCGCCAAGCTGCGGCCGGCCTTCGACAAGGAAGGCTCGGTGACGGCGGCGAACGCCTCCGGCATCAATGACGGCGCCGCCGCGGTTGTGCTGATGAAGGCGTCGGAAGCCGCCAAGCTCGGCAAGACGCCGCTCGCGCGCATCGTGTCGTGGGCGCAAGCCGGCGTCGATCCATCGATCATGGGCACCGGGCCGATTCCGGCCTCGCGCGCCGCGCTGAAGAAAGCCGGCTGGAAAAAGGACGATCTCGATCTGGTCGAGGCCAACGAGGCCTTCGCGGCGCAGGCCTGTGCGGTCAACAAGGACCTTGGCTGGGATACCTCGAAGGTCAACGTCAATGGCGGCGCCATCGCCATCGGTCATCCGATCGGCGCGTCCGGCGCGCGCGTGCTCACCACGCTGCTGTTCGAGATGCAGCGCCGTAACGCCAAAAAGGGCCTTGCGACGCTGTGCATCGGCGGCGGCATGGGGATCGCTATGTGCGTCGAGCGTTAGAGTTTCGTTCACTCGGCCGCTGGAAAAGCGTCATGGCCGGGCTTGTCCCGGCCATCCACGTCTTTAGGCTTTCGGAGCAAAGACATGGATGCCCAAGGCCGGGCATGACACAGAGAGGGAGGCGTGTATGGCTCGCGTTGCGTTGGTGACAGGTGGAACGCGCGGCATTGGGGCGGCGATCAGCAAGGCGCTCAAATCCGCGGGCTACAAGGTGGCGGCGAATTACGGCGGCAACGACGAGGCCGCGCAGAAATTCAAGGGCGAAACCGGCATCGCGGTCTACAAATGGGATGTGTCGTCATTCGAAGCCTGTTCGGAAGGCATCAAAAAAGTTGAGGCCGAGCTCGGCCCGGTCGAGGTGCTGGTCAACAATGCCGGCATCACCCGCGACGCCATGCTTCACCGCATGAAGCCGGAGCAATGGAAGCAGGTGATCGACACCAATCTCGGCTCGCTGTTCAACATGTGCCGGCCAGTCATCGAGGGCATGCGCACGCGCAAGTTCGGCCGCATCGTCAATATTTCGTCGATCAACGGCCAGAAGGGCCAGATGGGGCAAACCAACTATTCCGCCGCCAAGGCGGGCGACATCGGCTTCACCAAGGCGTTGGCGCAGGAGAGCGCCAAGGCCGGCATCACCGTCAACGCGATCTGCCCAGGCTACATCAACACCGAAATGGTGCAGGCGGTGCCGAAGGACGTGCTGGAAAAAAACATCCTGCCGCAAATTCCGATTGGCCGGCTCGGCGAGCCGGAGGAGATTGCGCGCTGCGTGGTGTTCCTGGCGTCGGATGACGCCGGCTTAATTACCGGCTCGACGATCTCTGCGAACGGCGGGCAATATTTCGCGTAAGCCTTATTCATTATCGTGCGCGAAGGCAGAGGACGTACTCGCCGCGCTTTCCTCCGCTCATTCCCGCGGAAGCGGGAATCCAGTATATGCTCCTTGGTCCCCGCTTTCGCGGGGACGAGCGGATAGTTGGTTCGCAGCCGTCGGCATCAGAACTTATTCTTGCGAGCGCGGATTTCGGCAAACACCTGTGCCGCCGGCGCGCCGGTCATGCCGACGCTGGCCGCCACTTCCGGCCGGTCGGCGCGCAGAAATGGATTGGCCAGTTTTTCATCACCGATGCTGACCGGGATGGTCGGTTTTTTCTCGTCTCGCAGCCGCTTCACTTCGGCCGCGCGCGCCGTAAGCGCCGGATTATCCGGCTCGATGGTTTGTGCGAACTTGATATTGGCGGCGGTGTATTCGTGGCCGCAATAGACCTGGGTGTCGTCGGGGAGGTCGCGCAGCTTGAGCAGCGACTTCCACATCATCTCCGGCGTACCTTCGATGACGCGGCCACAACCGATTGAGAACAGCGTGTCGCCAGCGAAGGCGAGTTTGTCGGCGCGAAACCAGTAAGTGATGTGGCCGGATGTGTGGCCGGGTGTCTCGATCACGCTGGCGGACAGTTTCCCAACCTTGACTGTGTCGCCTTCGTGCACGGTTTCGTCGACAAACGGATATTTGTCCGATACTTCGGCCGGCGCCACCACGCGGCATTTGTGGTTGCGCTTGAGCTCGAGGATGCCGTCGGTGTGGTCGGCGTGGTGATGGGTCACCAGGATGTCGGTGAGCTTCCAGCCGGTGGCCTTGAGCGCGGCCTCGACCGGCGCCGCTGCCGGCGCGTCGATCGCCGCGGTGGCGCCGCTATCGGGGTCGTGCAGCAGCACGCCGTAATTATCGCTGAGGCAAGGGAAAAGGCGGATTTCAGCGGCCATTGTCATTCCTCGATCTGATGATCCTCAACCGTATCACGGAGCCGGCCGTTGCGGCACGCGCGGCGAAGCCGGCGATTTCGTGGTAGTTTCCCGTCATGTCGATCGATGTCGTCGATCTGCGCAATTTTTATGGCCAGCGCCTCGGCGTCGTGGCGCGGCGTTTCGTCGGACGCGGCATTCGCCGTCTGTGGGGTGACGCCGCCGGCCAGCGCGTGTTGGGAATCGGCTACGCCTCGCCTTATCTCGGGTTGTTCCGTGAGGAAGCCGAGCGTTGCCTTGCCTTCATGCCGGCGTCGCAGGGCGTGGTGAAATGGCCGACCCCACGGCCGGCATTGTCCGCGCTGGTCGATGAGAACGACTTGCCGTTGCCGGATTCCGCAGTCGATCGCGTGCTGCTGGTGCACGCGCTGGAAATGTCGCAAGACGCTGCCGCCCTGCTGCGGGAATCCTGGCGGGTGCTGGCATCCGGCGGGCGGCTGCTGGCGGTCATTCCCAACCGGCGCGGTTTGTGGGCACGCATGGACGCCACGCCGTTCGGCCATGGGCGGCCGTATTCGCGCTTGCAGATTAACCAACTGCTGCGGGAAACCTGGTTCACGCCAACCGGATGGGGCGAGGCGCTCTACGTTCCGCCGGTCCCGCGCGGCTGGTTTTTGCGTTCGGCGGTGGCGTGGGAGCGCACCGGGGCGACGCTGTCGGCGCCGTTTGCCGGCGTGCATATCGTCGAAGCGACGAAGCAAGTCTACCGGCCGATCCCGGCGCGCCGCGTCAAGCGGCGGCTGGTGCCGGCGCTGGAGCCGGCGCTGGCCCCGTCGCCGGGCACGTGATTCCGAAAAGTGAAACCCGGTTTTCGGATGAGATCACGTGCGGAAACGTGCGGCCAGAATTCAGCGAGAGATTTATTCGCCGGACTGGCGTGGCGGTTCGTCGCCGCCTTCGTTCGGCGCGCCAACCGGCGAGCCATGCGGGCCGCCTTGCCCGCCATTGTCGCCACCTTGACCCTGCTGCGGATTTTGGCCGCCCTGCTGGAGCTCAGGCCGCGGGCCGCGATGGCGCCGGCGATGCCGGCCATAACGATTAGGGCTTTCCCGGTTGTACTGGTCGTGGCCGTTCGGTCCCTGGTTTTGCCCAGCGTCCGGCCCGCCATTGTTCTGGGGCGGTTGTCCGCCGCCACCGGTGATAAATGACGGCAAGCCGCCAAGGTCCTGCGATTCGCTGCCTTGCGCACCGCCTTGTGAGTAATTTTGCGAGTTGCCCTGACTAGTTCCTTGATTAGTTCCTTGATTATTTCCCTGCGGATTATTTTGCGGATAGCGCGGCTGGTAATTTTGCTGGTGTTGCGGACGGCCACCCTGCTGTTGGGGCTGGCCGCCTTGATGCTGCTGATGCTGCGGCTGGAACTGCTGGTTGTCGCGCGGCACGTAAGGCTGCGGCTGCTCGCGCTGCGCGTGCGGCTCGTTCTGGCCCGGCAGCGGCTGGTCCTCGTCACCGTCGTCGAAATTGTCGTCAGCAGGGCCTTGCGGCGGGGCGCCGCCTGGCTGCTGCGGCTGCTGATTGTTGTAGTAAGGGTTCTGCTGGCGGAATTGCTCGTTGGCCGCCGCGATCAGGCGGAAATAATGCTCGGCATGCTGATAATAATTTTCAGCGGCGACCGGGTCGCCCGAGCTTTGCGAGTCGCGCGCGAGCTGGATGTATTTTTCCGCGATGTGCGAAGCGGTTCCCCGGATCTTCACGTCCGGGCCGTTCGACTCGTAGACCCGCGTCAGCGGGTTCTGGCTTTTGCGGTGATGGTGGTTGTTATTGTTGTTGTTACGACCCCGCATACGCTTCTGATTGTTTCTCATGAAATACCTGTTCGCTAACCTTCTATTTGACGCGCGTTCGTGACGCGGCAGCTACCGCGGCGCACCTGCGTGCCGGTGAAGAATTCATGCAAGCGTTATCGCGATAGCCCCAAAAGCCATCCACTCGGCCACGAATGATCGTGGCGATCTTTCGTTACGACGCATTGCATAAACCAGCGACAATCAATGCGCCCAACCGGTGAAGCATCCGGACCCAAATTTGGCGATTTCGTCGTGCCGTATTCCGGCGTCTCGTAATCTGCCTTGCTCGTCTCGCCGCCTCGCAGAGCTCTTAGCTCCGGGCTTTTTCGGCGATGCGACCGTCTCGGGTCGATTCCGTAACGGGAAGCTAGTCCGTTCCGCAGTATAATCCAAGTGCTTTTTTAAGCGGGCAGCCAGTCGTTAATCATGGCGCGCTTGCGGAAAGCGCGCGGCTGACGCCGGAAAGATCCTTGCGCGCCGGGCCGGAAATTGTCAGCCCGGCTGCGGCAAATAATGTCGAAACTTCGTCTTCCTGTCCCCGCCCGAGTTCCACTATCAGCCGTCCGCCGGGCGCCAGCAGGCGGCGGGCGTCGGCCGCGATCGCGCGATAGGCGTTTAGACCATCGGCGCCGCCATCTAGCGACAGCGCCGGATCGTAGTCTCGCACTTCAGGGGCGAGGGTCGCGATGTCGGGGGTCCGGATGTAAGGCGGGTTCGATACGATCAGGTCGAACGGGCCGTCGAGCGATTTGCCGAAATCGCTCACCAAAAATGTGGCGTGTGCTGCATAGCCGAGACGCGCGGCATTGTCGCGGGCGATCTCGATGCACTCGGCGCTGATATCGGTGCCGGTGCCAATCGCTTCTTCGAGTTCCGACAGCAGTGCGAGCAGCAGCGCGCCGCAGCCAGTGCCGATATCGAGGACGCGCAATTTTTCCATGCGCAGCCCGCGCATGACCACCCAGTCGAGCGCCAGTTCGACCACCGTCTCGGTGTCGGGCCGCGGCACCAGCACCGAGGGGTCGATGCGCAGCGGCAGGCTCCAGAATTCCCAAGTGCCGAGAATGCGCGCGACCGGCTCACGCGCAAGCCTGCGCGTGGCGTGCGCGGCGATTGCGTCTGCCTCGCGCGCGTCGATCTCCCGGTCACCTTGGGATAGCAGCGCCGCGCGGTCCAGGCCAAGCGCGTGTGCCACCAGAATGCGGGCGTCGGCTTGAGGACTTTCGATCCCGCACCGGCCGAACAGGTCGGCTAACAATTCGCAGGCCTTCGCCCCCGAGGTGTCGGCGCCCAAACCGGATATCCGGGCGGTCATAGATTCTCCGCGGCCAGCAGCGCTGCCTGGTGTTCCGCCACCAGCGCATCGATCACCTCGTCCAGAGCCTCGCCTTCGATCACCTGGGGCAACTTATGAAGCGTCAGATTGATGCGGTGGTCGGTCACCCGGCCCTGCGGAAAATTATAGGTGCGGATGCGCTCGGAGCGGTCGCCCGAACCGATCTGGCCGCGCCGCTCGGCGGAACGCTGGGCGTCGAGCTTTGAGCGCTCGGCGTCATAGAGCTTGCTGCGTAGATAACCCATCGCCTTGGCCTTGTTCTTGTGCTGGGAGCGCTCCTCCTGCACGAAAACCACGATGCCGCTCGGGATGTGAGTGATGCGGATGGCGGATTCGGTCTTGTTGACATGCTGGCCGCCGGCGCCCTGCGCGCGCATGGTGTCGATCTTGAGATCGTTCTCGTTGATATCGATGTCGACATCTTCTACCTCCGGCAGCACCGCGACGGTCGCCGCCGAAGTGTGAACTCGTCCAGAACCCTCGGTGTCCGGCACGCGCTGGACACGATGTACGCCGGATTCGAATTTGAGTTTGGCGAAAACGCCGCGGCCGGAAACTTCGGCGACGATTTCCTTGAAGCCGCCTTTGGTGCCCTCGCTCATCGAGACGATTTCGGTCTTCCAGCCCTGCTTGGCGGCGTAGCGCTCGTACATGCGGAACAGGTCGCCGGCGAACAGCGAGGCCTCCTCGCCGCCCGTGCCGGCGCGGATCTCGACGATCACGTCGCGGCTATCGTTGGGGTCGCGCGGTCGCAGCAGGTCGGTG
>JBPCQM010000168.1:0-4764 GCA_050998115.1 Pseudolabrys sp.
CTGCAGCGCACCGAAGTGCTGGAGGCCGAGGAGTTTTTCTCGGAGAGGCAGAAAGGCTCCTCCGCGATGCCGCACAAACGCAACCCGGTACTGTCGGAAAATATCACCGGCCTGGCGCGCATGGTGCGCGGCTACGTGATCCCCGCGATGGAAAACGTCGCGCTGTGGCACGAACGCGACATCTCGCACTCGTCGGTCGAGCGCATGATCGGGCCGGACGCCACAGTGACGCTCGATTTCGCGCTCAACCGCATGGCCGGGATCATCGACAAGCTGATCGTCTATCCCGGCAACATGCAGAAAAATCTCGACCGGCTCGGCGGCTTGATCCACTCGCAGCGCGTGCTGATTGCGCTGACGCAAAAGGGCGTACCGCGCGAAGACGCCTATCGGTTGGTGCAGCGCAACGCCATGAAAGTGTGGTCCGGCGAGCACGAATTCATGGAACTGCTCAAGGCCGATCCCGAGGTGACTGCAAAACTTTCGGCGAAGGAAATCGAGGCGAATTTCGATCTCGGCTATCATCTCAAGCACGTCGAGACGGTGTTCAAACGGGTGTTCGAGGCCTGACCGGTGACACCCGAGTCGCCCTGCATTCTCGTGTTCGATTCCGGCCTCGGCGGCCTTACGGTGTTCGACGAAATCGCCAAGGCGCGCCCCGATGCGCGTTACGTCTATCTCGCTGACGACGAGCGGTTTCCTTACGGCGAAATGCCGGAAGCCGAGCTGATCGCGCGCGTAACCAGAGTAATCGGTGACGCTATCGCCACGCACAAGCCGGATCTTATCGTGATCGCCTGCAACACGGCTTCGACCCTCACGTTGTCGCATCTGCGCGCGCGATTCGAGATTCTGTTCATCGGCACCGTGCCGGCGATCAAACCGGCCTGCGCGCAATCCAAAACCAAGCGCGTCGCGGTGCTGGGGACGCAGGCAACGGTGTCGCGCGAATACACCCGGTCGCTGATCCTGGAATTCGCACAGGGTTGCGCGGTCGATCTGGTTGGCTCGGCGCGGCTCGCGACTTTTGCCGAAGCCGAACTCGATGGTAAACCGGCAACTGACGCGGAAATACAAAATGAAATCGGGCCTTGTTTCGTCGACGCAGACGGCAAGCGCACCGACATTGTGGTGCTGGCCTGCACTCATTATCCGCTGCTGCTGCAGCGATTTACGGCGCTGTCACCCTGGCCGGTCGCCTGGATCGACCCCGCGCCCGCGATCGCGCGCCGGGTGGTCGATTTGCTGGGACCGCCTAACCCGTACGCGACGCCGGTTGCGGCACGGGCGATTTTCACCTCCAGCGCGCCGCGCTCAGCGGCCGCCGCCCGCGCCCTGAGCCGCTTTGCGCTGACGCAAAGTCCCGCCGCCTAAATTCAAGCGCGGCGAAATTGTGATGTTCTCGTGGACGTCACAAGTTGAAGGCCCCAGCGCCTGCAGCCGCGCGTTGAAGTGATCGAGAAAGCCATCGATCGAGCCGGCATGCACCGCGGTTTGCCGCGCCATCGCCTGAATTACCGCCAGCAGATTTTTCGAACGGTGCGTCAACTCCCGCATTAACAGGCGCAAATGCGCCTCACCTTGCTTACGCGCGGTGATTTCGACTACCACGCCGGTAAGCCCGGTGATCTGACCACCGCCGTCCCGTAACGGCGCAAGGTGAAGATCATACCAGGCTTTTGAGGCGCCCTCACCGACCGACACCTCTGCATTGCGCGCCTGGCCGGCCGACAATACGTCGCGCTTAAGAGCAACGACCTGGACGCGGTTGCTTTCCGGCAGGATCGCGTCGTCGTCACGGCCAAGCACTTGATGGGCCGGATGGCCGAAAATGGCTCCACTGGTTATCGTGTAATGCAGCGTGCGATCCTGTGAAAAAAACGTGACCGGCGAATCATGTAGCGCCGTCTGGAACACCGCGAGTTGCGCGAGTTGCAGATTCTCGTCCTGCTGGTCGCCAGCCGGCGACGGGGAACCGCGCGCTGTGCCTCCTGAGTAATTATGTCGTGAATCATGCATGACATAGGCCAACGCGCGAACGCTGCCGGTGTTCAATGCAGTGCATGTCGGAACCAGAAGGCCTGCCAAGCATTGTTGACGTGACCGGCCTAACCCCCTCCCCCTCGTGCAAGGTCGGCCATTTAAGGCGTAGTTGGCAAAAGCCAGCTACGCCTTTTTCTTTTGTTTGCAGAGACAAAGTCGACGGAACTTTTTGCGACGCGGTCACGTTGAGTGAAAGAGGGCTTTTTTGCTCAATTGCAACGAGGGGCGTCATGATCGTGCATAACACTCCCGCCGCGGGCGAGACCGCGTCCATCGAAGATTCAATGTCGGACGCAACGCGGGTTGACGGCGACGTAATGCGGGTTGGCGGCGACGTAATCAAGCGCGTGATCGACGAAATCGAGCATCATCCGCTGACGGTGATCGCGTTGGTCGCTGGCATTGGCTATTTTGTCGGCCTGTCACGCCGGTAGTAGTGGACAACGAGCCATGCGGCTCAACCAATTGACATCTTTTGCCCTCAACCAGCTGATCGGCTGGTTGCTATGGCGCATTCTGGCTTTCGCTGCTGTCGGACTATTCGCGCTGATCGCGCTCTATCAATTTGCCGTGGCCGGAACCATCGCGCTTGAGCTACAAGTCGGCGGGCTGTACGCACATCTCATCGTGGCTGGCGTATTCTGCGTCGCGGCTCTGATCATCATTGGCACAATTGTAGCCACGCGACCGCGACTCAAGAACCCAGCCGAAGGCGTGCTCAACGAACCGCGCAAGGCGCAGATCGCTACGCTTGTAGAAGCCGTGGTGCTCGGCTATGCGCTGGCGCGTAAAAAGCCGCGCTCTTAACAATGCATTTTAAGCGCTGGCGCGGCGATCACGCCGCCTTGCATTGCGCTCAAAGAACAACGCCTGGCTCAACACCGCCGATACGGTCGATGGCTGGAATGGCTTGGCAATCAGAAATGCCGGCTCCGGCCGCTCGCCGGTGAGAAAACGTTCGGGATAGGCGGTGATGAAAATCACCGGCACTTCGAATGAGCGCAACATTTCGTTGACCGCGTCGAGCCCTGAGCTGCCGTCGGCCAGCTGGATATCGGCAAGAATCAGGCCCGGGCGCTTGGCTTTCACCAGCGCCACCGCTTCGCTATGCGTGCGGGCAACGCCGAGCACCCGGTGCCCGAGGCTTTCGACCAACCCTTCGAGATCGAGGGCGATGAACGTCTCGTCTTCGATGATGAGAACGTCGGTCGCAATTTCGGCGGCGAGTTCGCGGCCGGAATCCTCGACGAGTTTGCGCACGGTCGGGACGTCGACGTCCAGCACCTTGGCGGTGTCATCCTCGGACAATCCCTCGAGCGCCACGAGAAGAAAAGCTTGGCGCGGCTTCGGCGTGATTTGCGCCAGTCGCTTCTCGACCGGCAGGTTTTCCTCGGCCGGCGTCGCCTTGGTGTTCAGCAATACCGAATTCCAGATTTTGGTGAAAAGCCGGTACAACCCGACCCGGGTCGAGGAACCGGCGTCCAGCGCCGATGGATCTGCGATCAGCGCCTCCAGCGTCGCCGCCACGTAGGCATCGCCGGATCCTTGGTCTCCCGCCAAGGCGCGCGCGTAGCGGCGCAGATACGGCAGATGCTGAGCAACGGTTTGTGATGTCGACAAGAAATCCCTCCCGCTTCGGTTCGGTTCGGTTCGGTCCCCGCGACGTTAGCCAGCCGAATATCGTACTTGCGTAGCAGATTGCCAATGCGAGGTTGGGAAAAAAGTTCCATTCTTCGGGAACCATTTGCCGGGGCAATTGTTTTTGCTCTGTAAGCACGGGAACTAAGCAGAACGGGTTCGATCGCGTTGCAGGGGCGAGGAAGGACCAATGAACGACCGGGACAAGCCCGCTGGGCCCAGGAAGACGATGGAACCCAATCCGCGTAAAAAGACGAACGCCAAGTTGACAAGGGATGTCCAGGCCAAGTTGGGGCAGCAGCTTCGCTCGATTTACGACGACGTCGTCAGCCAAGGCGTACCGGATCGCTTCGCCGAGCTGATCAACCGTCTCGACACTGGAAACAAGGACAAGCACTAATGCCGATCGACGAGTCGGTTCGCCAAGCTGTCCTAAACGCGGTGCCCAGTCTCCGCGCTTTCGCGATTTCCCTTTGCGGGAATGTGGATCGCGCGGACGATCTCGTGCAAGAAACGCTGTTGCGTGCGCTCGCCAATATCAATTCGTTCCAGCCGGGCACCAACATGTCAGCTTGGCTGTTCACCATCTTGCGCAACCATTTCCGTTCAGAATATCGCAAGCGCCGGCGCGAGGTTGAGGACGCCGACGGCAGCTATGCCGAGACGCTCAAATCGCATCCCGAACAACACGGCCGCATGGAATTCTCGGAATTCAAGGCGGCGCTTGCTCAATTGCCGTCCGATCAGCGCGAAGCGCTGGTGCTGGTCGGCGCGTCCGGCTTCTCTTACGAAGAAGCCGCCAATATCTGCGGCTGCGCGGTCGGCACCATCAAATCGCGCGTCAATCGCGCGCGCACCCGGCTCGCCGAGTTGATGGCGATCGACGGCGTTGACGACTTTGGCCCCGATCGCACCACGCGCGCGGTGCTAGCTGGCCACGACCGCTAGTTCATTTTGAATCGGGAATTTGCCGCCTGGCTTTTTTTGGCAGCATTTTTTGTATTTGAACAAAGGAGAACCGCGCCACTTTGTTGGCGGCGCGGTTTCGAGTTTGTGTGGCGAAAGCTTACGGCAGCCGCGGGA
>JBPCQM010000010.1:0-3525 GCA_050998115.1 Pseudolabrys sp.
AGTTTCGCCCCTGCATTGGCGACCTCGACGCGGTTGCCGCCCGGCTCGTAGACGTAAAGGAAAAACGTCTGCTGGATGGCGTGCTTGTGCGGCCCGGTCTCGATCTGGATGCCGTGCTCCAGGAAAATATCAGCGGCCAGCAGCACTTCCTCGCGCGAATTCAGCGCATAGGTGATATGATGGAAACGCCCCGGCGTGCCGGTATGGTCGCGGGTATAGGCGAAGTCGTAGGACTTATTGGTGGCGGTGAGCCAGATGCCGGCCTCGCTGCCATCGTCCATCACGATGCGCTCGGTCAGCTTGAAGCCGAGATAGTCCTCGAAGAATTTGCGGCAGGCGGTGATATCGACGGCGAGGCCGTTCCAGTGATCGAGCCGGCGCACGTTGCAGCCGCGCGCCGGAAAACGCTGCGCCTGATTTTTCAGCGACGGCTTAAGCTCCGGCGGCGGCTCGTACCATTCGGTGTCGTAATAAAGCTCGATGGCGTGGCCGTCGGGGTCTTTACAGACGAAGGTCTTGCCGTGGCCGAGATCGCCGTCGGTCCAGCCGACCTCGAAGCCGGAGCCTTTGAGCGCGGCGGCGCGCCGCTCCAGCGCCTGCGGCGAGCGGGTGCGGTAGGCGACATGCGCCATGCCGGTGGTTTTGGCGGGCGTCAGCTTGAGCGAATAGCGCTCGTAGTCGTCATAGGCGCGCAGATAAACGCTGCCGGCTTGCTCGCCGCTCTTCGTCATGCCCAGCACGTCGACGAAGAAGCGCACGCTGTCGTCGAACTTCGGAGTCAGCAGTTCGAGATGGCCGAGATGGGCAATGTCGTGGATCGGTTCGGAGGTCATACGTCTTCCGGATTGTCCACGTAAATCAGCCCGGCCTTCTTCAGCGGTTCGCGCATGTTGTACATGTCGAGGCCGAGTTCGCCGGCGGCCAGCCGTCTGCGCTTGCCATCCTCGTCGTCGTTGCGTTTCTGCGCCTTGGCGGCGACTTCGACCGCCAGTTTCTTCGGCACGATCACCGCGCCGTCGTCATCGGCCACCACCACGTCGCCCGGCTCGACATTCACCCCGGCGCACACCACCGGGACGTTGACCGCGCCGAGCGTCGCCTTGACGGTGCCTTTGGCGGAAATCGCCCGCGACCACACCGGGAATCGCAATTCGGTCAGCGCCTTCACGTCGCGGCAGCCGGCGTCGAGGATCAAACCCTTAACGCCGCGCGCGATCAGCGAGGTCGCCAGCAATTCGCCGAACATGCCGTCGGTGTTGTCCGTCGTGCAGCCGACCACCAGGATGTCGCCCCTCTGGCATTGCTCGACTGCGACGTGGATCATCCAGTTGTCGCCCGGTTGTGCCACCACCGTGATGGCAGGTCCCGCGATCGAGGCGCCGGGCCAGATCGGCCGCAGGTAGGGCTTCATCAGGCCGGAGCGGCCGAGCGCCTCATGCGCCGTGGAGACGCCAGCGGCGGCGAGCGTGCCAACGGCATTGGGATCGGCGCGTTTGATGTTGCGGACCACGACGGGTTTCATTTTTTCCTCTCCTGAATCGCAGCGCCGTTTCCCGGGCGCAACGCAGCGCCATAAGCGCATTTACGCGCGTCTTTGATGCGCGATAGCGCTGCACCGCGCCCGAGACACGAGTCTATCATCCCAACTCCTCCTCCACCGTCGGGAACAGCCGCTGATAGGCCTCGCCGTAAGTCATCGGCACGCCGGTATTGCGCGCGCCCTGGATGCCGCGGTTGAGCGCCACCCGCTCATAATAAGCCCACAAGTGTTGTTGCGCGGCGAGAATCTGGAATGCCTGGTATTTCTGCTCCCACACCTCGTCGATCTTCAAAATGAGATTGGGCTTGTAGTTGCACATTTCCGGCTGGTGCGGCTCGAACAGGAAAACCGGCGGCGCCGAATATTTGTATTGCCCGCCGGGCTTGTGGCCCATCGCCTGCGCCACCACGCGGGTTTCCTGCGCGAAATGCGCGGCGTTCGGGTGGTCGAAGTTGTAGGGATCTTCCAGCGCGTGGGTGAGAACGAAAGACGGGCTGGTTTCTCGGTAGATGTCGACCATGCGCTCGAAATGCTGGTCGGTCAGCCGCAGCGGATAATCGCCGGCGTCGAAAAATTCGATCTCGGCGCCGAGCAGTTTGGCGGCGCGCTCGGCTTCGCCCTTGCGGCCGGCTTTCACCTTTTCGAGCGTGGCGCCAGCTTCCTTCCAGGCGAACTGGCTTTCGCCGCGCTCGCCGAACGAGAAGCACACGATCTTCATGCGGTAGCCGCGCTTGGCGTGCAGCGCGATGGCGCCGCCGGCGCGCCAGACAAAATCGCCGGGATGCGCGGTGACGACGAGGCCGGTTTTTCGCTCGGGCACTCTACGCTCCACTTGCAATCACCTCATCTTGAGGAGCGGGCGCAGCCCGCGTCTCGAAGGATGAGGGTAGGTTACACTGCGCCCGCTCGCATCCTTCGAGACGGCGCTTCGCGCCTCCTCAGGATGAGGGCGGATTGGAATAGCATTTGCAGGCGCAACCGGCCAGAATGTTTCACGCATGAACGCTCAGCCCCCCGCCACCACTCTGCGCATCGTGATCGGCGATTATCCGCACACGCTGCCGCTCAAGCGCGGCGACATCGTCTCGCCGTGGCTCAAGCTCGACTTCGTCGAGGTCAAGCCGACGCACAAGGCGTTCAAGCCGATGGTGCGCGAGCACGCTTTTGACGCCAGCGAGATGGCGCTGGTTACTTTTCTGCAGGCGAAAGAGCACAGCAAGGGCCTGCGCCTGTTGCCGGCCACCATGCTGGCGCGGTTCCAGCACGGTACCATGCTGTACAACGCCGAGCGCAAGAAACTCACGCCGGCCGACCTCGCCGGAAAAAGGATCGGCGTGCGCTCCTGGAGCCAGACCACCGGCGGCTGGCTGCGCGGCATCCTGCAGAACGACTATGGCGCCGACTGGTCGCGCGCCCAGTGGGTGACGTTCGAGGATGCGCACGTCGCCGAGGCGCACGATCCGCCGGGCGTCATTCGCAGCAACGGCGACATGACGCAGATGCTGCTCGACGGCGAACTCGACGCCGCGATCTACGGCTCGGACCTGCCGAACGACGCCCGGCTGCAAAGCGTGATCGACAATCCGGACGAGGCGGCGAAGCAATGGTACGCCAAGCACAAGCTGGTGCCGGTCAACCACATGGTGGTGGTGACCGACGAGTTGACGCGCTCCAATCCGCAGGCGGTCGCCGAGTTGTATCGTTTGCTGGAGGAAGGCCGCAAGGCGGCGCGGCCGTCAGGCTCGCTTGACACCGCGCCGTTCGGCCGCGACGCCAATGCGGCGTGCCTCGAATTGCTGGCGAGCTATGCGCAACAGCAGAAGCTGATTTCCCGCAAAATCGGTGTCGATGAACTGTGGTGAACATCATTCTTGGTTATGCCCGGGCTTGACCCGGGCATCCATGATGGATGGACGCGAGGAAAGACTTACGAAATCATCCCGATGACGCCGGCCTTCATGAATTGCCGGGTCAAGTGCCACGAC
>JBPCQM010000181.1:0-3753 GCA_050998115.1 Pseudolabrys sp.
AGAGGAAGGCCGCCACTGGCGGCTTGCCGCTGCCGCTGGGGTGGAAGTTGTTTGGGCATTCTTTCCTCCCCCCTCCCTTGTGGGAGAGGGTGGCCCCGAGCGTAGCGAGGGACCGGGTGAGGGGGCCTAGCTCCGCCGCGCACTTCAACCCTCACCCGGTTCGTTGCTCACTGCGTTCGCAACTCCCCACCTCTCCCACAAGGGGAGAGGGTCCAGAAGCAAGCCGCCTCTCATGCCTACCGCCATCGCCGGACCCGAAATCGAGCACCCGATCCAATTGCTGGCGCGGCTGCCGGGCCTCGGTCCGCGCTCGGCGCGCCGCGCCGCGCTGCACCTCATCAAGAAACGCGAATTGCTGATGGCGCCGCTGACCGCTGCGCTTGAAACGGCGATGGACAAGATCGTTATCTGCAAGACCTGCGGCAATATCGACACGCAAAATCCCTGCACGGTCTGCACCGCCATGCGGCGCGATCCCTCGATCATCGTCGCGGTGGCGGACGTCGCCGATCTGTGGGCGCTCGAGCGCGCCCACGCCGTCAACGGCCGCTATCATGTGCTGGGCGGCACGCTGTCGCCGCTCGACGGCGTCGGGCCGGGCGATCTGGCGATCGACTCGCTGGTGTCGCGCGCACATGGCGGCGAGGTGGAGGAAGTCATCCTGGCGCTCACCGCCACGGTCGACGGCCAGACCACCGCGCACTACCTCACCGAGCTTCTCCACGGCGCCAACGTCAAGGTGACGCGGCTGGCGCACGGCGTGCCGGTCGGCGGCGAGCTCGATTATCTCGACGAGGGCACGTTGTCAGCGGCGATCAAGCAGCGCACGTTGTTCTGAATGCCGAGATGAAGACTTTGTCCAAGATTCTTAGCGGCGGCGACCGCAGGTCGATCGGCCGTTCGAACGACGTTGTCGCGATCGTGCGGGAGCGGCCGTCCCGGCTGCCTGAATTATGGCGAGCCTTGAAGAGCGAGGATGCGCTGGTGCGTATGAGGGCCGCGGATGCCTTGGAAAAGCTCAGCCGCGCTGACGGACGGAGCTTGCGCGGGCGGAAGCGAGCCTTGCTTTCGAAATCGTTCGATGATGGGACACCGGAGATGCGCTGGCATCTCCGGTGCGATGATCCCGCGGCTGCACCTCAGTTTGCGCGAGGCGCGGCACGTGGTGCACGGCTTGTCAGATATTGTAGCGCATGACACGAGCCGTATCGTTCAAGTCAATGCGTTGCAAGCTGCTGTGGAGATCGCGCGACAGCATCGCGGACTCATCGTGCCGATCTCGCGCCTTCTCAAGCGAGCGGTCAAGGCGCCGTGGCCCTCGGTCCGTGCGCGAGCGAAAAAGCTCCTGTCCGCTGCGTCCAGGCTCTAGCGCGCGAAAGCCTTTGCCTAGCCTAGCGATTCGAAACTCCGAGCCGCCGGCGGCGGGCATAAACTGGCGGTCAGGCTTCGGTGAGCTTCAGCAAGGTGCAGCCGCTGATTTTCAGGCTGCCATCGGGCTGCGCTTCCAGCGTGTAACGCGCGGCCCAAGCCACGCCGTCCGCATCCACAATCTGGACCTCCTGAACGACGATGCCGCCGACGCTCCGCGACGCGCCGAATTCGAAGCTTCTGTGCCGGTAAACCGGTGCGTAGCCGGCGCGAACCATGCTCAGGAAGGTCTGTGCATCCGGAAACACGCTTCGGATCGCGGGCGCGGCCAGGGCATAGGCCACCTCGGCGTCGTCACGGCCAAGCGCCTGCTCCTGTGAACGAATGACGGTCTGCGCGGTCGCCACGTCGTCCACCGCGCACACCGGCGTTGCAAAGCCGATAAACGCAGCGGGCAAGCAAGATCAGGAACCGCATTGGGGCACCTCCGTCGTGTGATGGCGCAATCGTGTTCCATTACTGTGGCCGAGGCCTCAACGCCCGGCAATCCATTGCGTTCAGAGCAAGCCGCTTATTTCCCGGCGCCGCGCAGCGTCGCGAAATGCCCGCGCTTCTGCAGCCAGGCCAGCAAAATCAGGCTCGGCAACCCGGCCAGCGCGCAAATCACAAAGAACCAAGCCCAGCCGGTCGATTGCGCGATATAGCCGGCGCCCGACGAGAGGTAAGTCCGCCCGACCGCGGCGAGCGCGGTGAGCAGCGCGTACTGCGTCGCGGTGTGCAGTGGATTGCGGCACAGCGCCGACAGATAAGCGACGAACATCACGGTACCGATCGCGCTGGTGAAATTCTCGATCGTGATGGCGATGGCGAGCGCGGTCGTGCTGGTGCCGGCGAGCGCGAGCCAGGAGAACGACAGATTAGCCGCTGCTTGCAGCACGCCGCCGATCCACAGCGAAGTCGCCAGCGGGAAGGCGCGGGCGAGAAAGCCGCCGGCAAAGCCGCCGAGCAGCAACGCCGCAAGCCCAACGCCTTTGACAATCGTGGCGTATTCGTTGCGGGTAAATCCAAGGTCGATCACGAAGGGCGCCGTCATCGCGCCCGACAGCGCGTCGGTAAACTTGAACAGCACGACGAAGGCCAGCATCACGACAGCCATGTCCATCGTCAGGAAATCCTTGAACGCGCCGGTCGCCGCCTCGATCACCCGCGCCAGCGGCTTCTGCCCCGCGTGCGCGGTTTCGGCGTCGCGCGAGCGCTCCGGCTCGGTGGCGATCAGCGCCGTCGCGGCGCCGATCAACACCAGCGCCGCCATCGCGGCATAGCCCCAGTGCCACGCCGCCTGCTTGCCGAAACCCGACGCCTCGAAGCCTGACACCAGAAACAGCGCGCCAGCGGTCGAGACCAGCATACCGACCCGGTAGGCCGCGACGTAGGACGCCATGCCGGCGGCCTGCTCGTTCTCCGGCAAGCTCTCGACGCGGAAGGCGTCCACCACGATGTCCTGCGTCGCCGACGTAGCGGCGACCAAGAGCGCGCCGAGCGCGACCAGTCCCGGCGAGATCACCGGATCGCACAGCCCGAGAAATACGATTGCCGCCATCAGCAGGACTTGGCTGAACACCAGCCAGCCGCGCCGCCGTCCGAGCCAGCGCGACAGCAGCGGCACATCGAGCGCGTCGGTCAACGGCGCCCAGAGGAATTTCAGTGTGTAGGGCGTGCCGACCAACGCGAACAGGCCGATGGTGCCGAGATCGACGCCGCTCTCGCGCATCCACACCAGCAGCGTGGTGCCGGAGAGCGCGAGCGGCAGACCGGAGGAAAAGCCGAGAAACAGGACGATCAGGACACGCGGCTTGCAGTAGACGGCGAGGGCGTCGAGGAGGCCGGCGCCATTCTTCACCCCTCCCCCTTGCGGGGAGGGGTTGGGGGTGGGGGGCTTCATCCGCGGCGGCAACCCCCACCCCGGTGCGCAACGCGCGCCGAACCTCTCCGCAAGGGGGAGGGTGAGAGTGCCGCATGGTTATGGCTGCACATCTTTGCGCTATTCCCCGGCCTCAAGCTTGCGCACGCCGGGGCCGGGGAGAATATCGGCACTCGGCTTTTCCTCGCCGAACTCAACGTTCTGGATGCGCTCGCCGCGTTTCTCGACCTTCTCGGCTGAGATTAGAATCTGACGCACGTCCTCATTGGCCTGGCCGAAATGCGTCCCCAGCTTGGTCACGCGGTCGCGCAAGCGGCCAAGGTCGTCCATCAGATGGCCGACTTCGGCATGAATTTGGTCCGCCGCTTCGCGCATCTTGGCGTCTTTCTGGATTTGCTGGATCACCTGGATCGCCAGCATCAGCAGCGATGGCGAGACGATCATAATGCGCGCACGATACGCTT
>JBPCQM010000202.1:0-7236 GCA_050998115.1 Pseudolabrys sp.
GATCAACTATGTGCTGCCGATGGGCAGCATCAGCGAGGTCGAGAACCTGGTGCTGATCGGCAACGCGCTCAACGGCACCGGCAACGAGCTTAACAACAACATCATCGGCAACAATCTCGACAACACCATCAATGGCGGCGCTGGCAACGACACGCTCGACGGCGGCACCGGCAACGACAAGATCAACGGCCAGGACGGCAACGACATCCTGCTCGGCGGCGCCGGCAACGACAAATATGACGGCGGCAACGGCTTTGACGAGGTTGTCTTCAACACGCAGGTCACCATCGATCTGGCGACGCCGGCTAACAACACCGGCGACGCCAAGGGCGACAGTTACGTCAATATCGAGCTGTTCGTCGGCTCGAACAGCGACGACCGCTTCGTCGGCGGCAACGGCGCCGACGGTTTCTTCGGCGGCGCCGGCAACGACATTATCTACGGCAATGGCGGCAATGACGGGCTCGAAGGCGGCGCCGGCGCCGACCAACTCAATGGCGGTCCTGGCGTCAACCAGGTCACCTATCAGCATTCGGCGCAAGGCGTCACGGTGCTGTTGCAGGATAATAACCCCGCCATCGTCAGTGGCGGCGACGCCTACGGCGACCTCGTCCTCAATTTCCAGAACGTGACCGGCTCCCAGTCCAATGACGTATTGGGGAGCAATGCACAGGCCAACATCCTTGAAGGCCTCGGCGGCGACGACATCCTCAAGGCCGGCGCGGCGATCGGCCCCGCCGACACCTTCGATGGCGGCACCGGCTCCGACACGATGGATTACTCGCTGGCCGGGCCGACCGGCATCACCATCACGCTCGACAAAAACGGCAACGCCACCGGCGTCGGCGGCCTCGCGGCCGGCGACACCCTGATCTCGATCGAGAACCTGATCGGCGGCGGCGGCAACGACGTGCTCAGCGGCAACGCGTCGGCCAATGTCATCAACGGCGGCGGCGGCAGCGACACCATCAAAGGCGGCGGCGGCGGCGACACGCTCGACGGCGGCGACGGCATCGACACCATCAGTTACGCCTGGGTCGCCGCGAACCAGGAGGTTTTCGTCACGCTCGGCGAGCCGGGCGTGAGCAAAGCTGGCGGGACCTTCCCCGGCGACAACCTGGTGAATTTTGAAAATATCATCGGCCACGCCGGCTACGACGTGCTGGGCGGCAACAGCCTCGCCAACATCATCAATGGCGGCGGCGGCGACGACATTATCATTGGCGGCGCCGGCGCCGATACGCTGATCGGCGGGACCGGCAACGACACGGTGGCCTATGTCGACGCCGGCGCCGCGGTGACCGTCAACCTCAAGCTCCTTGGCGGTCAACTCGGCCAGGGATTGCCGGGCGAGGATTCGTTCGGCGACGTGCTGTCGGGCTTCGAGAACATCACCGGGTCCAAGCATGACGACAAACTGACCGGCGACAACAACAACAACGTCATCGAGGGCGGCGCCGGCGCCGACATCATGGGCGGCGGACTCGGCAGCGACACGCTGAGCTACCAGTTCTCCAGCATGGCCGTCACCGTGACGCTGATGGGCAGCAATGCGGCCGACGTGCATGGCGGCGATGCCGAGGGCGACACCGCGCTCAACTTCGAGAACATCAAGGGCTCCGGCTTCAACGACATCCTCGGCGGCGACCTCAACGTCAACACGCTCGACGGCTTCTCGGGCCTCGACACCGCGGATTATTCCAACTCGGCCGCCGCCATCCAGATCACGCTCGACAGCCTCGGCAACGCCACGGGCATCGGCGGCCTCGCCGCCGGCGATCACCTGATCTCGATCGAAAACCTGACCGGCGGCGCCGGCAACGACACGCTGACCGGCAACGACTTCGTCAACGTCCTGATGGGCGGCGGCGGCGACGATCTGCTGGTCGGCAATGGCGGCGGCGACACGCTCGACGGCGGCCAAGGCTTCGATACCGTCAGCTACGCCGGCTCCGGCCAGCCGGTGATCGTCACCCTGGGTATCGCGGGCGCGGAAACCACGGGAATCAATGGCGACGCCGCCGGCGACAAGATCAGCAATGTCGAGAACATCACTGGCAGCGCTTTCGGCGACATTCTCTCCGGCAACGAGCAGGCCAACGTCATCCACGGCGGCGGTGGCGACGACTTCATCGAAGGCGGCGCCGGCTCGGACATCCTGACCGGCGACGGCGGGATCGACACGATCAGCTATGCGCATTCCACGGATGGCGTGACGATCAACCTCAAGCTGGCGGGTCCGCAAGCCGTTGGCGGCGACGGCACCGGTGACACTTTGTCGGGCTTCGAGAGTATCCTTGGCTCGGACCACGACGACAATCTCACCGGCAGCGCCGGCAACAACACCATCGAAGGCGGCGCCGGCGCCGACACGCTGTCCGGCGGCGGCGGCGTCGACACGCTGAGCTACAATCGTTCATCGGCTAGCGTCAGCGTCACGCTGCACGGCAGCTCGCAGGCCGACACCAGTGGCGGCGATGCACAGGGCGATATCGTGGTCGGCTTCATGAACGTCACCGGCTCGTCGCACGACGATATCCTGACCGGCGACAACAACGTCAACGTCATCAAGGGCGGCGCCGGCTCCGACACGATTACCGGCGGGCTGGGCGCCGACATTCTCACCGGCGGGAATCCGAACGACGGCATCAGCGACACGTTCGTCTACAACGCGCTGGCGGAGAAAGGCGACCACATCACCGATTTCGTCGGCGGCGTCGACGTCATCGCAATCAACGCCGCGGGCTTCGGGATCGCGGGCGCGGCGGATTTCAGTTCCAGCGCCACTCCCACGCCGCCGGCCGGCAATGCGACGTTCCTCTACGACACCGACAACGGCAACCTGTTCTTCGACGACGACGGCACCGGCGCCCATGCCAGGGTGCTGTTGCTGACGCTCGATGGGCATCCAAGTTTGGCACAGGGCGACATCCACCTGGTCTGACGCATCAAACCGAACAAGACACCAGCGCGCCGGGCAATCGGCGCGCTTTTCTCTTTGGAATGCTGCCGAAAGGCCGCGTCAGGCCCGGTTAACTATCCCGGCTTTCGAGCGATCCGGCTAACCCTCCATTAGCCCTGCCATGCGACACAGGACCGGAAGAAATACGCCCTCTCCCGTGTCCGGAGCGCGCTTTGGCTACCCTCGCCGATCATCTCGCCATCGACAACGCGCCGCCGTCGACCCGGCGCGCCACATTGTTTCGCGAGGCGCCGCTCGACCGGCTGGCGCGCTGGACGCTCGGTGCCGCCTGGGCGCTGTCGCCGCAACGGATCGGCGGCTTGCCGGCGCTTGGGCGCCTGTGGCTTCGCGAAATGCTGGCGCCCGACCGCGCGCTGCCCGATCCGGAGCAAGCGCTCGACAATCCCTATGGCCTCGCCGGCATCGTGCATGACCTGTCACTGCCGGCGCTGCTCGCCGCCTACCGGTGCGGGCTCTATCCGCTGGCGCACATCGCGCCGCTGAAATGGTGGTCGCCGCCTCAGCGCACCGTGCTGTTTTTTCCCGAAACCCACATCGGCAAGAACCTGCGGCGCGAATTGCGCCGTGGCCGCTACAAGGTGACGTTCGACCGCGACTTCGACGCCGTGATCGCCGCCTGCGCTCGCAACCGACGGCTGACCTGGATCACCCCGCGCGTGATGCACGTTTTCGCCCAGGCGTTCGACGCCGGTCACGTGCATTCGTTCGAGGTGTGGAACGAGAACGGCGAACTGGCCGGCGGCGGCTATGGCCTGGCGACCGGTGGCGCCTTCGTCACCGAGTCGCAATTCTCGCGCGAGAAGAACACCTCGAAGCTCGGCTTCGCGGTGCTCAACTGGCATCTCGCCCGTTGGGGCTTCGCCTTCAACGACGGCAAGTTGCCGACCCCGGCGCTGCACGACGTGGGATTCCGCGAAATTCCGCGAACGGATTTTCTCAGCCGGCTGGCGCAGGCCGGCGGCATGCCCGGCAAGAGCGGGCGCTGGCAGGTCGAAGCCGACACCGCGGCGGTGGCGGCCTGGCAGCCCGGCTC
The DNA here is from genome assembly GCA_050998115.1 of Pseudolabrys sp. Taxonomy (GTDB): domain Bacteria; phylum Pseudomonadota; class Alphaproteobacteria; order Rhizobiales; family Xanthobacteraceae; genus Pseudolabrys. The sequence goes on from JBPCQM010000202.1 coordinate 4,017, forward strand.
CTGAGCTGTAACCACCCGTGAGATTTCCGCGCGACGGCGCGGTTTCTGACTCTGTCATTCCGGGGCGACGCCGATGGGCGGCGAGCCCGGAATCCATAAACGCGGACCGGGTTTATGGTTCCGGGCCCGCGACTTCGTCGCGTCCCGGAATGACTAACTATTTCCGCCGCAAGCGTCGAAAAAAAATAAAACGGTGCTCCGGCATGACGGTTTTGATCTCCCACACGCGGCCGGATCAGCGGGCAGGCGCGGGCTCGGCATTGTCGACATTCGGAATCGACGCCGGCGGCACCGGATGATCCGGCTCGCGCGTCGCCGTCGGGATATCGGCGGGTGGCACTGGCGAGCCCGCCTGCCCGCGTGCCGAAGCGCTCATCGTTGCCGGCAGCGCCGGAACCACGATAGCGGGCGACATTGGCGGCGGCGCGACCGGCGTCGCTACCTCGGCGGCCGGATCATTCGCCGGACGTGACGCGCTGTCACGCAGCGCCTCGCGCACCGACGCAATCCAGTTGGCGTCCGGCGACGCACTGGGACGTTCTGCCGGCGGCTCGGCGGCCTTGGCCATCTCGGCCGGCTTGAGTTCGGCCGGCTTGGCGGCGTCAGCAGCCTTGGCTGGCTCGACAGGCTTGGTTGGTTCGAGAGGCTTGGCAAGCTCAGTCGGCTTCTTCCGTTCAACCTTGTCAACCGTCTCTTCCCTGAAAGCCGCCGGCGTTTTTTTGTTCGTGTTCTTGGCGGCCTCGCCCCGCGGCGGCTCGACCCTCGCGCTTTCGAAATTCACGACGGCCGGCTTTGCGCCCTCAACCTTGATGGCCCCCTGGGGCTTAGCAGACTCACTCTTGGCGGGTTCAGTTTTGGTGGACTCAGTCTTGACGGTCTTGGTCGCGGGCTCACCGCCGCCGGCCGCGAGCTTGTCAGGCACGATCGACGCGGCGCGCTCTGCCGTCAGCAGGGACTTGAACGCCGCCACGGCTTCGGCGTCGACTGCGCCGCACTCGCGCTCGAACGTCACGACATCGCGATGCACCAGCATTCGCAAGGTGGATGCATCGGCTTTCTTGTCGAGCATGCTGATGATGCTGGCGCGCAGCGACTGGCAGCTCGCATCGGCGGAGAAGTTCGACTTGTAGATCGAATAGCCGCTGGCGAGCGCCAGCGGGATGCCGATCAGCGAGCCGAGCAGCTGGAGAGCGCCGGTCAGACGCGACATCGGCGAGCGCGCGGCACCTGCAGGCCCAAAATGCGGATTGCGGTCGGGCGGGTCATGATCGCGTGTCGCCACAAGCATTTGCGGAAAAGCCCTTCAGCCGGAACAGAAAGGGGCATTCACCGGAAATTCTCGGAGAAAGTTGGTCCGGATTGAGGCGTAATCGAGGAACCGAGGCCGCAATCAGTCGGAACGGCGCAGCACAGCGACGAAAAATCCGTCAGTGCCGGTCGAGCGCGGCGTCATCAGCAGCCCCTCGTGCGACAGTCGCGCGCCTTTGCGAAACGCGCCGGCCTTGTCGCCCAGCGGCTTGACCACCTGGTCCGGCGGCATCACGGAAAATTCCGGGTGGCGTCCGGTAAAGGCGCGGACCTGCGCGCCGTTTTCCTCGCCGAGCACCGAGCAGGTGACGTAGGCGATCCGCCCGCCGGATTTCAGCAGCGGCACCGCGCGCTCCAGCGTCGCGGCCTGTTCCTTGTTGCGCTGCTCCAGCGCGCCGGGCCGCACCCGCCATTTGGCGTCCGGATTGCGCCGCCAGGCCCCGGTGCCGGTGCAGGGCGCATCGATCAGAACCAGATCGATATGCCCGTTGAGATCGTCGATTTCGCCGCCGATCGACTTCGGCGTGCGCACCTGCACGTTGCGCGCGCCGGAGCGTGCCAGCCGGTCATGAATCGGCGCCAGCCGGCGCTTGTCGTCGTCGGTGGCATAGAGCTGGCCCTTGTTGTCCATCATCGCCGCTAAAGCCAGCGTTTTGCCGCCGGCGCCGGCGCACAGATCGACCACCTGCTCGCCCGACTTGGCGCAGCTGAACAAGGCAGCGAGCTGCGAGCCTTCATCCTGAACTTCCACTAGACCTTTAAGAAATGCAGGTTCCGCATGAACCGCGGGATTTTTGGCGTCCGCCGCAAGAATCGCGCGCAGCCCCCACGGCGACCAGCGTGTCTCCTCGGTCTTGAGATCGAGCGCCGCCGCCGCGTCGCCGCGATTGCGTTTCAGGGAATTCACCCGCAGGTCAAGCGGCGCGCGCGATGAAAGCGCCGCGCCCTCCCCGGCCCGATCCTCGCCGAAGGTCCTGGCCAGATACGGATCGAGCCATTCCGGATAGTCGCCGGCAACATGCGCCGGCGCGTCATCCATTTCCCCGCTGTCGAGCCGCTGGCGTTCGCCTTCGGTCAGCACCGGGGGACCGTATGGCGAGCCGTCGGCCAGCTTCGCGATAGCTTGGCTATCGAGGCCGCGCTCGCGCTTCAACATGCCGAGCAGAATGGCGCGCGGCGTATCGACCCGCATCAGATAGGCACTCGAAGCGCGCCGCCGCAGCGCGTCGTAGACCAGCCCAGCAATCGCGGCACGGTCGCCGGAGCCGGCGAAACGATGCGCCAGCCCCCAGCTTTTCAAAGCGTCGGCAGCCGGCCGGCGGTCGGTTTCGATGTTGCCGAAAACTTCAATGGCGGCGGCGAGCCGCGCGGCGGGTGTCATGACACACAATCAGGTCGGATACTGAAATCAGGGAAGGCCGGCGAGAATGCGGACCATGAAAATGATCCAGGCGATGCAAAGCGCGATACCGCCGAGGCCGAAAATCGCGCCGCGCAGCCTCACTTTGTTGCTCGTCGTATGCACAAAGGCGTGGCCAAGCCGGGTCAGCACAAAAATCCAGGCCAGCACGACGAAGATAATGTCGGCGTGCCGCGTGATGATCGACAAAATAGTGAGCACGTAAAACAGAACGGGCAGCTGGAACTGGTTGTCGAAGCAGTTGGCCACCTGTTGCGCGCGGGGCGACCATTTCTTTTCACCGAGCGCGATGTCGCTTTCGCGCAAGCCGTTCCTGAAATCGCGGGCGCGCAACGGCGCCGTCCAGAACAGCAGGACGAAAGTGAGAACCACTTCGACGAACAGCGGGAGCAAGACGAATTGGATCGGCATGATTTTTCTATCCCTCCCCTTCGGGGGAGGGTGGCCGCACCGCAGATGCGGCCCCGCGGGGTTCCACCCCCCGTGTCAATG
>JBPCQM010000071.1:0-3260 GCA_050998115.1 Pseudolabrys sp.
TGATAGACCACCCTGCCGATGTCGCATTGCTCACGACTCGCGAACAGGCGCGCCGGGCCGGGGTGTCGCCGGCAACGATGACACGCTTTGCCCAGCGGCTCGGGATGAAAGGCTACGACGAGGTGCGCAAGCTGTACGCCGACGTAATGCGACGCCGGCCGGAAAGTTTTCGTGGGCGGGCGCAAGAACTTGTGCACCGGCGCGATGCGGAAGGCGATGCCGCACTGATCCAGGATATTTTTGCCTCGCTTGCTCTGCATCTGCAGACGTTATCGTCGCCGCAAGCCAGTAAACGCTTCAGCGCGGCGGCGGAGCGGATCGCCAAGGCCGAGCGCGTGTTTTGTCTCGGGCTGCGCTCGACATTTTCGGTCGTCTATATTTTCCATTATGTGCGCTCGTTGTTTGGCGCCGCGTCAATTCTGGTTGATGGCGCCGGCGATACCGGCGTGGACGTGCTTCGCTCCATTGAAAAGGGCGATGTGCTGCTTGCAGTGACCGCGCGGCCTTACACGCGATTGACTCTAAAAGCGGCGCATTACGCCAAGAGCCGCGGCGCCAAGATAATCGCCATCACCGACAGCGAGCTGTCGCCGCTCGCGCCATTGGCCGATGACATCTTGCTGGTCGGCACCGAAACGCCGTCGTTTTTTCACTCGATGACGCCGGCTTTCGCGGCGGTCGAATGCCTTGCCGCGCTGGTTGCGGCGCGCCGCGGCTCCGATACACTCAAGTCGTTGGCGCGCAGCGAGGCGCAGTTGTCGGCATTCGACACTTATGTGCTGGCGCCAAAGCGGGCAACGACGCGGTCATGACGCACATTTTGCATCGGCAAATCGCTCACGAATACCCCATCGCCGCGAGCGGCCGCGGCATCTTCATAAAAGACAGCAACGGCAAGGACTATATCGACGCCTCCGGCGGCGCCGCCGTGTCGTGTCTCGGCCATTCGCATCCGGACGTAATCGCGGCGATGCGGGCGCAGCTCGACCAGCTCGAATATGCCCATACCAGCTTCTTCACCACGCGGGTCGCCGAGGAATTGGCCGATGACTTGGTCGAGTATGCTCCGGCCGGTATCGACCGCGTGCTGTTCGTCAGTGGCGGCTCGGAGGCGGTCGAGGCCGCGCTCAAGCTCGCGCGGCAATATTTTGTCGAGCGCGGCGAGCCGCAGCGCAAATACTTGATCGCCCGCCGGCAGAGCTATCACGGCATCACGCTCGGCGCGCTGGCGATCGGCGGCCGCGCCGTGGCGAAGCAGCAATTCAAGCCGCTGCTGATCGAGACGCACCACGTTTCCCCGGTCTACGAGTATCGCGACAAGCGCTCCAACGAGACGCCGCAGGCCTATGGCGAGCGCCTCGCGCAGGAACTCGAAGCCAAGATCGACGAACTTGGCGGCAAGAACGTAATCGCGTTCGTCGCGGAAACCGTGGTCGGGGCGACGCTCGGCGCGGCGCCGGCGGTGCCGGGTTATTTCAAGCGGGTGCGCGAAATCTGCGACCGCCACGGCATTCTTCTCATTCTCGATGAAGTGATGTGCGGCATGGGGCGCACCGGCACGCTGCACGCCTGCGAGCAGGAAGGCGTCAGTCCCGATTTGATGACGGTCGCCAAAGGCATCGGCGGCGGCTATGCGCCGATTGGCGCCGTGCTGATCCGTGACGAGGTTTTCGACGCCATTGCGCGCGGTTCCGGCGCGTTGCAACACAGCCACACCTACATGGGCCATCCGCTGGTTTGCGCGGCGGCGCTGGCGGTGCAGAAGGTGATCCACCGTGATGATCTGCTCGCCAATGTCCGCAAGCAGGGCGCCCATTTCAATCGCCGGCTTAGCGAGCGGTTCGGCAATCATCCGTTCGTCGGCGACGTGCGCGGCCGCGGCTTGTTCCAGGGCGTTGAACTCGTAGCCGATCGCACCAGCAAGCAGCCGTTCGATCCAAAATTGAAACTCCACGGCCGCGTCAAGCGGGAAGCGATGGCGCGCGGCCTGATGGTCTATCCAATGGGCGGCACGGTTGAGGGCGTTGCCGGGGACCATGTATTGCTGGCGCCGCCGTTCATTGTGGACGCTGCGGCGATTGATATGATCGTTGATCGCCTAGGCGAGGCGGTCGATGCCGCATTGGAAGGGGTTTCGCCGTCCTGAGGCCAAATGTTCGTAAGCGTTGGTAAATAAGCAACACGGGAGAGGATTCAAATATGCTCAAAACCACTTATCGAACCAGCATCGCGGCACTCGCGGTCCTGGCGCTGACGCCGCTCAGCCAACCGGCATCTGCACAGCAGAAATTCATCACCATCGGTACCGGTGGCGTTACCGGCGTTTATTATGCGGTCGGCGGCGCAATTTGCCGCTTGATGAACAAGGACCGCGCCAAGACCGGCATCCGCTGTTCGGTGGAATCGACCGGCGGTTCGGTGTTCAACGCCAACGCCATTAAGTCAGGCGAGCTCGATTTCGGACTGGCGCAATCCGACATCCAATACAACGCCACCAAGGGAGCCGCGCAATTCCAGGGCAAGGCCGATCCCGATCTGCGCGCGGTGTTCTCGGTGCACCCGGAGCCGTTCACGGTGCTGGCGCGCAAGGAAGCTGGCGTCAGCAAGTTCGAAGACTTCAAGGGCAAGCGTTTCAACATCGGCAATCCGGGCTCCGGCACGCTGGCGTCGATGGAAGAACTGCTCAAGCAAATGGGCTGGACAAAAGCGAGCTTCTCGCTCGCCGCCGAGTTGAAGGCGGACGAGCAAGGCACGGCGTTATGCGACAACAAGATCGACGGCTTCTTCTATGGCGTCGGCCATCCCTCGGCGGCGATCCAGGATCCGACCACGTCGTGCGGCGCCAAGCTCATTCCACTGACCGGCCCGGCGGTCGATGCACTTGTGAAAGAGCATTCGTTCTACGCCAAAGTGAGCATTCCGGGCGGGATGTATGCCAACAACCCGAATCCGACGCAGACTTATGGCGTGCTGGCGACGGTGATCACCTCGGCGAAGGTGCCGGACGAAGTCGTCTACAATCTGACCAAGGCGGTGTTCGAGAACTTCGACGAGTTCAAGAAGCTGCATCCGGCCTTCGCCAACCTTGACCCGAAAAACATGGTCAAGGACGGCCTGTCGGCGCCATTGCATCCCGGGGCCGCCAAATACTTCAAGGAAAAGGGCTGGATGTAAGGCGAGGTCGGGGCGGACGTCTGGGCCGCCCCGCCATTTTCCCCGCGCGATCCGGGGGGGACGCGATGAGCGAGACCAGCACCACC
>JBPCQM010000074.1:0-40044 GCA_050998115.1 Pseudolabrys sp.
CCGTAACGCTGGCGGAACAGCCGCAAGCCAACACGGATGCGATCGAGCACGACGTCGACGACGGCCTGCTGGAAGGAGGCGCACAGGTCGGCCACATCCCGGTCCGACAACGGCGCGATTTTTTCCGCTTCGAGCCGCAACGCGGTCTTCAAGCCGGACAGAGAAAAGTCGGCCTCCGGCCGGCCGCTCATCGGCCGCGGCAGCGCGAAGCGCGCCGAATCGCCTTTGGTGGCCTCCTTCTCGACCTGCGGCCCGCCGGGATAACCGAGGCCGAGCAGCTTGGCGGTCTTGTCGAAGGCCTCGCCGATGGCGTCGTCCATCGTCGTGCTCAGCCGCACGTAATCGCCGACGCCCCGCGCCGCGACCGTCTGGGTGTGGCCGCCGGAGGCGAGGAACAGGAAATACGGAAACGGCGTGTTGTCGGTGAGCCGCGCGGTGAGCGCGTGGGCCTCAAGATGATTGACGGCGATCAGCGGCTTCTCGTTGACCAGCGCAATGGCCTTGGCGGTGGTGAGCCCGACGATGACACCGCCGATCAGCCCGGGGCCGGCGGCGGCGGCGATGCCGTCGATGGTGTTGTAGCGCTTCCGGGCCTGGGTCATCGCCTTGTCGATGATGTAATCGAGCGCCTCGACGTGGGCGCGCGCCGCGATCTCCGGCACCACGCCGCCGAACGCGGCGTGTTCGCTGACCTGTGACAGCACGATATTTGACAAAATCCGGCCACGGCCGTCCTCGAAGCGCTCGACCACGGCGGCCGCGGTTTCGTCGCAGGTCGTCTCAATTCCGAGAACGATCATTCAATCCCCGGCTTGACCTTCCCCTTCGCGGGGCAGGTGAACTAAAAGGGGCCTAGCATCGCGAGGTCCCGAAACGCAATCCAAGACATAATGCAAGACATGCCCCATGCCGGATTTATCTTCCAAATCGTTGCGGATCGGAACGCGCGGCTCGCCGCTCGCATTGGCGCAAGTGCGCATTTTGCGCGAGCGGCTGGTGGCGGCCGGCTGCGAAGATGGCTCCATCGAGATCAAGGTGATCCGCACCAGTGGCGACATCATTCAGGGGCCGCTGGCGGATGAGGGCGGCAAGGGACTTTTCATCAAGGAGATCGAGGAGGCGCTGCTGGCCGGCGCCATCGATCTGGCGGTGCATTCAGCCAAGGACGTACCGACACAGATGCCGGCCGGACTGATGCTGGCGGCTTGTTTGCCGCGTGAGGACGCGCGAGATGTTTTTATCAGTCCCAAGGCACGCATGATCGCGGAGTTGCCAAAAGGCGCCACTATCGGGACGTCGTCGCCGCGGCGAGAAGCCATCGTGAAACGCGCGCGGCCCGATGTGAGAGTCGTGCCAATGCGCGGCAATGTCGAGACGCGCTTGCGCAAGCTGGAGGACGGCGTGGCCGACGCCACCATTCTGGCGCTGGCCGGCTTGAAGCGGCTCGGGCTTGCGGCGCGCGCGACAACGATCATGAGCATCGAGGAATTCTTGCCGGCGGCGGGGCAGGGTGCCATCGCCATCGAGACGCGCGAGGATAATGCAGCGCTCCGTGCGCTGTTGGCGACGGTCGACGACGCCGATACCACGATTGCGCTGGCGTGTGAGCGCGCCTTTCTCGGCGTGCTCGACGGCACTTGCCGGACGCCGATCGCCGCACACGCCACGCTGTTCGGCCCGTCGCTGCAGTTTCGCGGCCTGATCGTGCGGCCGGATGGCGGCGCCGCGCATGACATCGCCGGAACCGGCGTTCGCGCCGATGCGGTAAAGATGGGCACCGAGGCCGGCCGCGAGCTCAAGGCCCGCGCCGGGCCAGGATTTTTCTAGATGCGTTTCGTGATCACGCGGCCACTGCCGGAGGGCGAGCGCACCGCTGCGCTGTTGCGCTCGCGTGGCCATGACACGCTGGTAGCGCCGCTGATGCGGGTTGAGAACATCGCGGCCGATCTCGGCAGCGAGTGGGCGGCGGTGATCGTCACCAGCGCCCATGCGATAGGCGCGCTTGCTGACGCGCAGCGCGAGAAGCTTCGGACCTTGCCGTTATTCGCGGTCGGCAGGCGCAGCGCCGACGCCGCACGACAGGCCGAGTTTAGCAACGTCGCCTCGGCAGATGGGGCCGGCAGCGATCTGGTGGAACTGATCACCGCGCGCTGCAAGGGTGCAACTTTGCCGTTGCTTTATCTCGCCGGTGAGGATCGCGCCTTCGACCTGACGGACGAACTGGCGGGCATGGGGATCGCGGCAAAGACGGTCGTGGTCTATCGCGCCGTCACGTTGCCTTATCCGCCGGCGCTGAGTGATGCCCTGCGCTCCGGCTCGGTCGATGCGGTGCTGCATTTCTCCCGCCGCAGTGCCGAGAATTATCTGGCCGGAGGTAACGTCGCCGGAATTGTCGAACATGCGCGAGCGGCGCGGCATTTTTGCCTTTCGGCGCAAGTCGCCGAGCCTTTGCGGGCCGCTGGTGCAATCACTGTCGTTGCAGCACAGTCTGACGAGGCGGCGCTGCTCGAACTCGTCGAATCGGTATAGAATTCCGCATGGCGAACGAAAAGCCCACAACGCCGAGCGCGCAACAAGGTCCCGGAGACAAGCCCCGCCGGCGCCGTTCGCCGCCGACTATCGATCTTTCCGCCAGCGAAGTTCCCACGCCGGATATCTCTGCGCCGAATCAAGCCGAGGGGGCTGGCGAAGGTTCGGCCCGCGAATCTTGGTCCGCGGCGCCAGACGAAACACCGAAGCGTTCGCATTTCGCGATCACGTCGTCGCACGCAATCGCTGGGCTCGCTGGCGGCGCGTTGGTCGCGTTGGTGCTGTCTGCGCTATGGCTGTCTGGTCTGGCGCCGATCCGATATGCCGGCAGCACCGCGATCAGCGCGCGTGTCACCGGGCTGGAAATGCAAGTGAAGAGCATCGCGCAGGATTTGGCCAACAAGCCGGCGGCTGATATGGGCGCGCTGGATCAAATTAAAGAACGCGTCGGTAAGGTCGAACAATCGCTGGCGAAAATTCCGTCGGGCGATCCTGCCGCGGCCGAGCGGGCGACCGCAGCCGAGAATTCAATGAAGTCGCTCGGCATCGCGCTCGCGGCTTTGACGCGCCGCGCCGACGAGATCGCAGGAAATGCTACGGCCACGCGCGACGAAGTTGCTACTTTACAGAAGCGCATGGATGCGCTGGAGGTCGCGGTAAAAACCACCCAGGAAAAAGTCGCGGCGAGCTCGAACGCCGACAACGCGGCGCGCCTTGCATTGGCGGCGGCCGCGCTGCGCGACGCTGTGGCGCGCGGCGAACCTTATACGTCGCAGCTTGCCGCCATTCGCTCGCTCGGCGCGGATGCAAAACCCCTCGCCGCGCTCGAGCCGTTCGCTGCAAGCGGCATCCCTACGGACGCTGCGCTATCGCGCGAACTCGCGGCGCTGCTGCCGGCAATGCGCGATGTGGCGGGTCCGGATACCGTTGCGCCGGCCGGATTTCTCGATCGTCTGCAAGCCAACGCCAGCAAGCTGGTGCGGGTGCGCCCGACCGGCGCGCCGGCAGGTGACGATCCGTCAGCCATCCTGGCGCGCCTTGAAGTCAAAATCGCGCGTAACGATGTGAGCGGCGCGCAAGCCGACATCGCCAAACTGCCGCTCAAAAGTCGCACGCTTGCCGAGGCCTGGAGCAGAAAAGCCGATGCGCGCAAAAAGACATTGACGGCCGCCGCGGCGATATCCGCGGAAGCCGCGCGCTCGCTCGGCCATCCGCCGAAGTTGCCGTGAGGGCCGCCGGATGATCCGGGTCGTGCTGTTCCTTATTTCGGTCGCACTGATCGCGCTTGGCGTTGCGTGGTTCGCCGACCGGCCAGGCGAGGTCTCGATTGTCTGGCTCGGCTACCGGCTCGACACTTCGATTTTTGTTGCGGCCTTCGCCATAATTGTTCTCGCCATCGCGGTGATCGCCGTGTGGTCGCTGGTTCGCGCGGTCGTCCGCTCGCCGGATCAGGTGTCACTGTTCTTACGGCATCGCCGCGCCATCAAGGGCTATCTCGCCATCACCCGCGGGCTGATCGCGATCGGTTCCGGCGACCTCCGTCTGGCGCGCAGATCCGCCGCCGACGCGGCGCGGCTGACACCGGGCGATCCGCTGGCATTGTTGTTGAGCGCGCAGGCGGCGCAGATGGAGGGCGACCGCGACGGCGCCGAACAGGCGTTTCGCGTCATGGTGGCGCGCGACGACACCAAATTGCTCGGGCTTCGCGGGCTTTATATCGAGGCACAGCGCCGCAATGATCCGAATGCGGCGCGCCGCTTTGCCGAGCAGGCGGCCGAGGTTGCGCCGGGCGCCGCGTGGGCCGGAAAAGCGGCGCTCGATTTCCGATGCGCTGCCGGCGACTGGAGCGGCGCGCTGGAAGCACTTGAGGCGATGAAATCCTCACTGGAGAAGCCGGCCTATCGCCGGCAGCGCGCAGTGTTGTTGACGGCGCGCGCGCTTTCACTGGAAGAAACCGACCGCGACGCCTCGCGCGCGATGGCGCTTGAAGCAGTCAAGCTGGCGCCCAACTTTGTTCCGGCCGCCACGTTGGCCGGGCGGCGATTGGCCGAATCGGGCGAGGTCCGCAAAGCGGGAAAAATCCTTGATGCGGCCTGGCAGGCCAGCCCGCACCCCGATATCGCGGAGGCTTATGCCAACTTGCGACTTGGCGACAGCGCACGTGACCGGCGCGTCCGGGTCAAGAGGCTCGCCGCCAAAATGCCGGACCATATCGAGAGCGCGCTGGCGCTGTCGCGCGCGGCGGTCGACGCCGGCGACTTCGCGGCCGCGCGCGGTGCGCTGGCGCCTTACGTTCATGCGCCGACGCGGCGTGTCGCGACGCTAATGGCCGAAATCGAAGAACGAGAACATGGCGACGAAGGACGCGCCCGCGCTTGGATGTCGCGCGCGATGCGCGCCGCGCCCGATCCGGCCTGGACGGCCGATGGTGTCGTCAGCGAACGCTGGATTCCAGTGTCGCCGGTAAGCGGGCGGCTCGACGCGTTCGAATGGCGGCTGCCACTGGCCGAGATCGGCGTTGAGCGTCCTGTCATAGAGCCGGATTTAACGACATCGCCACGAGGGATCGATACGGCTGCGGACCTCGCGCCGGCGGGTGACAAGCCGATCCGCCGCTCGAACGCCGCGACCAAGTCCGATTTAAAGCCAGCCGGAAAATCGCAATTGCGCGGCGCGGCTAAACAGCCGCCGGCCGAACCGGTAATTCCGCTAATCCATGCGCCGGACGATCCGGGACCGGATCCCGCGCTCGAATCTGATCCGGTGCCGGAGCCGACGTTGCCGCCGTCTGATGGCTGGAGTCGCATTCGGCAACTGTTCCGCTAGTGCTTCGCCGCTACTGCCGGCGAGGCCGGACCCGAGTGCCGAAACGAGCGGAAATAGTCGTGCTGCCCTTTGCTTGCCAAAGTCCCAGAGCGCCTTTATCAGGAACGCGGAATCGCGCCGGCGTAGCTCAGGGGTAGAGCATCCGCTTCGTAAGCGGGGGGTCGGGGGTTCGAATCCCTCCGCCGGCACCAGCCTTCGCCCCTTCGAAGCTTCGGCTCGGCAAACCCCGTGTGCGACGGCTGTCGCGCCTAAGCTCTTCTTAGCGAACGCGGACTTTTGAGCCTTTTGCTCCGCGGCAGTTGCCCGCCGTAGCTTCCTTAGCGAAGGCGGGCGATTTGAACTCCACTATTCATGGCTCGCACTTCGATCGCCGCGACCGAATATTATTGTCACAAAGCATCGCGGCAGTCTAAGGTAAGCGGCTGAGATTACTACTGAATTGATACCTCTCGGCAATTGCTAGCCGGAAGCCGCAGGAGTTCCGGTCATTGGATTCGGATGGTCGTTCTGTCATGGTGATGCGCGAGCAAAACGAAAATTCGCGTCAGTCCGCGTCAATTGAGTGAGATCATGGCCAAGCCAACAGTAATTCTCGTCGGTGCCGACAAGGGCGGGGTAGGCAAGACGACCGTCGCGCGCACCTTGCTGGATTATTTCACCGCGCATCAGGTTGCGATCCGCGCCTTCGACACCGAGGCGCCCCGTGGTTCGCTCAAGCGTTTCCATCCCGACATCACCGAAGTGGTCGACGTCACTCAGGTTGGCGACCAGATGAAGATTTTTGATACGCTGGCCAATTCGGCCGCCGACGTGACGGTAATCGACGTGCGCGCCGGGCTTCTGTCATCGACGCTGCGCTCGCTCAACGAGATCGGCTTTCTCGACACCGCGAAGAAAGGCCAGATTACTTTCGCGGTGTTTCATATCCTCGGCCCTTCGATCGCATCGCTGGACGAGATCGCGGAAACCGCCGAGATTATCGGTGATGCCAATTATTATCTGGTGAAGAACTTCATCAACAACACCACCTTCTTCGAATGGGATCCGGCGACCTACAGTTCGTATTTCAACCGGATCAAGGGCGCCAAGGACGTTACCGTCGCCAAGCTCAATGAGATGGCGTGCGAGCAGGTCGAAGTCGCCGGCGTTCCGTTTGTCAGTTTCGTTGCCAATAAGGGCGCCAATGGCGAGCCGGCAAATTTCTCTTTCGTGTTGCGCGGTTACGTGCGCCATTGGCTCGGCAACGTCTGGAGCGAGTATGATCAGGTCAAGCTGATGGATCTGGTTGGATCAAAGGCCGACGACGGCGCTATGCAAGCTGCAGGCTGAGCCCGCCCGTCCTTATTCCGCCAGCGGCGCGCCGGCCAACGATAAATCGATGTCGCTCCGCAGTTTCGTCACCATTTGTGCATCTCCTCGTCAGCACGTTGGCAAGACGCTGCTGGCGCGCATGCTTATCGATTTCCATCTGCGCAGCGAACGCACGGTTGCAGGTTTCGATCTCAACGAGCGCGACGCGGCATTAAACCAATTCCACCCGAACCACACCACCTGTTCGGAGATCGGCGAGATCCAGGGGCAGATGGCGCTGTTCGATGCGCTGGTCGCCGACAACGGCGTCCACAAAGTGGTGGACCTCGGTCATGAAGCGTTCGAGCGGTTTTTCCTGGTAGCCCAGCAGATCGGCCTCGGCGAGGAGACGCGCAAGCGCAAAGTTGCTGCGGTCATTCTCTATGTGGTCAGTCCGGACGCCGCGTCGGTCGAAGCCTATGCGGCGCTGGCGCGACTGTTTCCGCAGCTAACGTTAGTGCCGGTTCATAACGAGATGCTTGGCAGCGCGCAGCACCGCGACAAGTTTCAGCCACATGGCGACGGGTCGCAGCTTTTGCATTTGCCGTTGCTGGCGCCGGGGCTGCGGCGGGTGATCGAGCAACGGCCGTTCTCGTTCGTCGAGACCAGCGGTCCAGCCGCCCCGGACGTTCCGCTCGACATTCACATTGAATTGCAGCGCTGGATGCGAAAGCTGTTTCTTGAATTCCGCGAGCTCGAATTGCGGGTGCTGATGGCTGACCTCAAATCGTCGATTCAGCCCCGCCACAATTGAATCGAATTAATCAGCGCCCAGACAGCTAAAATGACTGTTTTTACAGTGGGTTAGTGGCGAGGAACAGGCCGGATACGGACGCGTTATCCCGGCCGATCCTCCCGTGGGATCGCGATACAGGGAGATCATGTCATGTGGATCGCACTGTTCAGCACGACCATCGCGTTAGCGATCGCCGCGAATTTGGCGGCGGTCTGGATGGAAGCTCACGGCGAGAAAGCTCACTCGTAAGTCTGTCTGTAGCGTCAAGGGGCGGCCTGACGGCCGCCCCTTTGTTATAAGCGAGCTCGCGTTGCGGGAACGCCGGCCAATGTCGAAACCGCTCTTGTTATCGTGGAAATTTGCGCCACTGTTCTGCTGCCAATTTTTTTCGGCGTTCAACGACAATTTTCTGAAAACCGCGTTGGTGTTTGTCATCCTGTTCGGCCCGGACGGCCATAACGCGTTGATTACATTGGCGAGCGCGATTTTTATCGCTCCGTATTTTTTTCTGTCGGGTCTCGGCGGCGAAATTGCGGATCGTTACGATAAAGCCAAGGTCGCGCAACGGCTTAAGCTCGCCGAGATCGCGGTAGCCGGGATCGCGGTCGCCGGATTCATGACCGATACATTGGTGCTGTTGTTTGTTGCTCTGGCCTTGTTCGGCGTTATTTCTGCGCTGTTCGGCCCGATCAAGTACGGAATTCTGCCCGATCATCTTGCGCACGAGCAATTGCCTGCCGGCAACGCGTTAGTCGAGGGCGCGACCTTCATCGCCATCCTCGGCGGCACCATCGCCGGCGGACTGGCCAGCAAGGGGGGCGGCACGGCGGTTTACGTTGTGCTGGTGGTGAGCTTCGCGCTGCTGTGCTGGTTGTCCAGCCTGTTTATTCCACCGACAGGCTCGGGAGCCCCCACGTTGCGCATATCGCCGAACATCGCGGCTTCCACGATCGCGATGCTGCGCTACCTGCGGACCGATCCGCGGCTGTGGTGGGGCGCGCTGGTGACAAGCTGGTTCTGGACCGCCGGCATCGTCGTGCTGGCGCTGCTGCCCGTCCTCGTCAAGCACCTGGTTGGCGGCGACGAGGACACCGTGACGGCATATCTGGCAATCTTCTCGGTGGCGGTCGGCGCCGGTTCGGCGCTGGCGGCGATGATCGCGCGCGGGCGTATCGTGCTGCGGACCACGTTGGTCGGTGCGGTGCTATTGGCTTTGTTCGCGCTCGATCTCGGCGTCGTCCTGCTCGGCGCAACACCGGAGCCTTCCTTACGTCGCCCGAACGAAGTCTTCTCATCGCTGCAAGGCTGGATGGTCGCGCTCGATCTTGCGGGGCTCGCGGTGTCGGGCGGGCTGTTCATCGTGCCCGCCTTCGCCGCGGTGCAGGCCTGGGCCGGCGCCGCTTATCGCGCGCGCACCGTCGCTGCCGTCAATGTGCTCAATGCAGCCTTCATGACCGGCGCGACGGTTTTGGTGGCACTGTTGCAAAAGGCCGGATTGGGCGTGCCGCAGCTATTTCTACTGATCGGTGCGATCGGGCTCGGCGTCGCGCTAGCGGTGTGGCGGACGATGCCGCGCGATGTGTCCGCTATTTCTTCCGCATCCTGATGGCGCGGTCGACCATCTCGCCGGCGACGCCGAGATAATTCGCCGGATCGACCATTTTTTCCAGCTCCTTGCGGCCGGCGTGCTTGCGGATCTCCTTATGCTCAAGCAGCAGGTCGATCAACGGTCGCCCGGTCGCTACCACCTGGCGGCAGACGTCGTAAACCAGATCGTGCGCGCGATTGCGGCCGAGCGTGGGTCCAAGCCCCATCATCACCGCTTCCGACATGATGAGGCCGTTGGTGATGCCGAGGTTCTCCGCCATTTTCTTCTCGTTGACCTGTAGGCCGCCAGTAAGAAAGCGCGTCTGCGCCAGCGCGCCGGCCGACAGCATAAAAATCTCCGGCAGCACGATCCACTCGATTTCCCACGGGCCGGTCGAGCGTTCGTGGTCTTCGACCTGCGCTTCGAGCAGCGCGGCGACGTGCTGCTTCACCACCGCGGCCTGCGCGGTGATGTAGACCGAGGAGATCGGATTGCGCTTCTGCGGCATGGTGGAGGAAGAGCCGCGGCCTTGGTGGAACGGCTCGTAGACCTCCTCGACCTCGGTCTGCATTAGCAGCTTCACGTCGAACGCAATCTTGGCGCAGGATCCGGTAACGAGCCCGAGAAAGCAGCCGGCTTCGGCGATGCGGTCGCGCACTGTGTGCCAGGAGATTTCCGGCTGGCCGAGCTTGAGCTCTTTCATCAGCGCGGCCTGGCACTTGAGGCCTTGCTTGCCGAGCGAGGACAGCGTGCCGGCGGCGCCGCCGAATTCGCCGACTTCGACACGCGGCCGCATCTGCTTGAGCCGTTCGCGGTGGCGCTCGAATGCCGCGAGCATGGTCGCCATCTTGTAGCCGAAGGTCATCGGCACCGCCTGTTGCAGGTTGCTGCGTCCCGCCATCGGCGTGTCGCGGTAGCGTTTCGCCAGCCGCGCGAGATTGTCGCAAATCGCGTTGAGGTCTTTCTCGATCAGGTCGAGCGCGTCGCGAATTTGCAGAATCGTCGCGGTGTCGGTGATGTCCTGCGTGGTGGCGCCCCAGTGCGACCACTCGCCAAGCTTGCCCCGGCAGAGCTTGACGAGTTGCTGGACGACGGGAAGCACCGGGTAGCCGATCTTCTCGGTCTGCGACTTGAGCTTGGCCATGTCGTACTGCTCGGCCTTGCAGTGCTTGACGATCTCGGCGGCGGCATTTTTCGGGATGATCTTGAGTTTGGCCTGGGCGCGGGCCAGCGCCGCTTCGAAGTCGAGATATTTCTGCACACGGGTTTCGTCCGACCACACCGCGCGCATCGCCAGCGTGGTGAAAATGTCACGAAACACCGCGGAATCGAAGATAGTCGAAGGCATTCGGAGTCTCCTGCGGGCGCACGTTCGCTTTTTTACAAGCCTAACTCAACATCGTCATGCCCGGCTCTATGCCGGGCATCCACGTCTTGCTTGGGCTAGAAAGACGTGGATGGCCGGGACGAGGCCGGCCATGACGGAGAATAAATGACGGCGCTGCCTCCCCATCTCGCCCAAATTCTTGAAGCCGAATATCCGCGTTTTTCGGCCGGCGAAATGTCGTGCCGCCGCGCCGCCATCGAAAAGTTACTAGCGGAAGCCGATTGTGATCACCTGATTTTCTGCGGCGCCAATCGCGTTGGCTCGGCGGTGCAGTGGCTGACGCAATGGCCGGTGACGGCGGAAGCGGTCGGTGTGCTGTCGCCGGGCGAACCTGATGCGCTGTTCGTTCAATACGTCAATCACGCGCCGCAGGCGAAACTGTTGACCGATCAGGCCGAGGTGGCGTGGGGCGGCGAGTCGTCGATCGAATCCGCGATCGGCGTATTGGCAAAGCGCGGCGCGAGATCGGGTCGCATTGCGTATGTCGGGCCGCTGAGCGCCGACCAGCATGCCGCGCTGTCGGTGAAATTCGGCGCGCCGAAAAATCTCAACCGCGCTTACACCCGGCTGCGGCAGGTCAAATCAGTCGAGGAAATCGACTGGATGCGGATCGGCGCGCACTTTTCCGATCTCGGCATGCTGGCGCTGCGCGACGGGATGAAGGCTGGCCTGAACGAACGCGAACTCGGCGACTTGGTCGAGCGCGCCTATGTCTCGCACGGCGCGGTCAATGTCATTCACTACATCGGCGCGACTCCGATGCGCGCGCCCAGGCTTGGCGTGCCGCGCCAGTTTGCGTCGACGCGCAAGCTGCAACAGGGTGACGCGGTGGTGGCGGAAATCACTGCGGCATTCTGGGATCATCCGGGTCAGGTGCTGCGGTCCTTCGCACTCGGCGAGGAGCCACCAAAACTCTATCGCGAGCTGCACGCGGCGGCGGACGCCGCGTTCGATGCGGTCGCCGGCGTGCTGAAAGCCGGCGCAAAGCCTGAACAGCTGATCGAGGCGTCGGGCGTGATCGAGCAGGCCGGCTTCACCATCATCGACGACTTGCTGCACGGCTACGGTGGCGGCTACCTGCCGCCGATCCTCGGCTGCAAGAGCCGGCCGGCGGGGCCGGTGCCGTCCGAGCCATTCCGCGCCGGGCAGGTCGTCGTGATCCAGCCCAACGTCGTGACGAAGGATGGCATGGCGGGCGTGCAGACCGGCGAAATGGTGCTGATCACTGAGACGGGCGTCGGGCGGTTTCACGCGGTGCCGCGGGGGTTTGTCACCCTAGCTCGGTCATCCTGAGGCGCCCGCCGAACGCGGGCCTCGAAGGATGCCGACCTGGAATCATTGTTCGCCATCCTTCGAGGCTCGCGCACCGTGCTCGCACCTCAGGATGACGGCGTAAAATTACTTCAACCGGTCCTTTATCCACTCCGCGCTTTGCGAGCGCCAGCGGTAGCCGCGATTGTTGGCGATGTGGTTGCCATCTTCCACCATCAGCAATTCAACCGGGCCTTTGACCTCGCGCGCGAGGCGCTCTGCATCTTTTGCCGGAACGACGCGGTCGAGCCGCCCGTTCACGATAAAAATCGGGCAAGTGATCTTCTGCGCGACGCCGACCAGCGACAGCGTCGCGGCATTTTTTTTCGCTTCGTCCGGCGTTTTGGCGTGGCTGCGCACCCGGAATGCCTCGCGCGTCAACTCCGGCAGTGTGTCCCATGCCGCGCCCCAATCGAACGGGCCGCCGAGCGCGATGCAGGCCTTGATGCGCTTGTCGAACGCGGCGGCGCGCGGCGCGTAATAGCCGCCGAGCGAAACGCCCCACATGCCGATCCGCGCCATGTCGAGATCGCGCCGCGTCTCGACAAAATCGAGCACCGCCTTCACCGGAACTTCGTAATCGCCGCGGATGGCGAAATCATATTGCGCCTCGCCTTGGCCGGGGCCGTCGAACATCAGGGTCGCCATGTCGCGGTTGAGAAACGACGTTTCGTAGGCGTCGCCTTCTTCCTTGGTGGAATCGAGCCCGACCGCCATGACCACGACCGGCGGCTTCTCGACACTGGCGGGTTTGCGCAAAATGCCGTCGAGCTTTTTTCCCTCATAAGGGATTTCGACGCGCTCGCCGGGTGGCTGCAAATAGGGTAGTGCCGCCTGCCGGCAGGCCACCGCCTTCATGTGCGCGACCTTCATCTGCGGCACGTCGTTAACAAACAAAAATGCGGCGAAATGATAATAGACTCCCGCGCGCTGCAGACATTCGCCGGCGGTGAGAAATTTCCGGTTGGCCAGCGCGTCGCGGCCGAGCTGCTCGTGCTGCGCTGCGCGCTCCGACCAGGCGCGGCACCAGTCGTCGTAGCTGTTGAGCGAACGGGTAACGTCCTCGAAATCGGCCAGCGCCACCCCGTTGGCGACAAAACGCGCGCGCCAGTGCGAGATCGCGGAGGTCAGACGGGGATCGTTAGACATTGCCAGGTTCACACCGTGCCGCGCCGGTACCACGGCATAAAGCGCCGCGTGCACCATCCGACCAGAACCTCGAAGCCGACGCCGAAACCGGCAAGCAGCAGCACCCCGACAAAGGCCTCGTTGTGATGGTAGGAGCGCGAGTTATAGAGAATGTAATAGCCAAGTCCGCCGATCGAGAGGAAGAACTCGGCCACCACCGCGCCGATCAACGCGCGACCGCCGGCCAGCCGGACGCCGGCGAGCAGATAAGGCATCGACGCCGGCAGCACGATGTCGGCCATCATGCGCAATCGCCCGGCGCGGAAGGAGCGCGCGACCTCGAGGAAATCGCGCGGCACCGAGCGCGCGCCGTCGGCGACATTCATGGTGATCGCGAAGATCGAGGCGAAGATGATGGTGGCGATGCGCGTCGCGTTGGAATACCCGAACCACAGCGAGAACAGCGGCAGGATGATGATCATCGGCATGGCGTAGAAGAAATTGACGTGCTGCTGGATCGCCCGCTCGAAAACCGGCATGCGCCCCATCGCTAGCCCGATGATGGTGCCGATGACGAGCGAGATGGCGAGGCCCTCGGCGCAGGCGAACAACGTGCTGCCGGTCGCACTTAGAAACGTCGGATCGGTGAGAACATGCGGCGCGACTGCCAGCACGCCGGTCGGCTTGGCGACAAAGGGCGGCGCCAGCAGCCGCACCGCGATTTCCCAGATCAGCACCAGCGCCAAGCCGGCGATCAGCCGCGGCAGAAAGGTATTCAATAGCCGCCCGGACAGCGCCGGACCTTTCGGCCCGGTGCCAAACGCGGTTCGGCTGTCGACGGCTTGGGTCATCTATTTTCGCCACGCAACCAAATGACGCTCGATCTCGACGCCGAGCCGCATCAGCGCGACGCCGATCAGGCCGATCACGAGGATCGAGGCGAACACCGCGCCGGTGTCGAAATTCTGCGAGGCGCCCATAATGAGCTGGCCGAGGCCGGTGGCGCTGAGGAAAAACTCCGCCGCCACCATGCCGACCAGCGCGCGGCCGATCGCCTGGCGCACGCCGGTCATCAGGTAGGGCAGGGTGTAGGGCAGCATCACCTCGCGCCACAGCGACCATTCGCTCGAGCGGTAGGACTTCGCGACTTCGATCAATTCCGGCTTGATGCTGCGCGCGCCTTCGACGGTATTGTAGATCACCGGGAAAACCGCGAACAAAAACACCACCAGTACTTTGGGTGCGAAGCCGAACCCCATCATCGACAAGATGAAGGGGATCAGCGCCACCATCGGCGTAGCGTAGATCAGCGTCAGATAAGGCTCGATTCCGACCCGCATCGCGCGCACCCGCGCCAACAGCATGCCGAGCGGCGCGCCGATCACCAGCGCCAGCGCGAAGCCGGTGATGAATAATGTCGCGGAGTCAAGAAGCTGCGGCAGGAAGCTGCCGCCAATGACGAGCTGCCACAGCCGCACCAGCGTCGCCGAGAACGGCACCATGAACGCCGCACTGGTCAGCCGCCCGGCGACCTCCCAGACTAGCAGGCCGGCCGCGAGGCTGAGCCAGAACGGCGCGTATCGGCGGAGCGTGGTTGGCAAAGCGCGTTTACCCGTTCTCAGGCGTCATCATCCGCGAAAGCGGATGATCCAGTAATCGCAGGCTTGGCGCATCCTAACGAGCGCTTGCGATAACTGGGTCTCCGCTTTCGCGGGGACGACGGTCAATCGTTGCAATCCCCGCCTTCGCGGGGATGACCGCGCTTTGCTGACGCAAATCGCGGTCACTTCACCATCGCGTTGGCGTCTTTCCAGATCGAAGGGTCAACGAAGTTGTCGTAGGACACCGGCTGCTTGTCTTCCTTGATCGCGCCGATCTTCTTCATCTGGGCGGCTACCGCCTCGATCTTGTCCTTCGGCAAGCCGTCGTCCTTCACCGCCCAGAAATTGATGGCGAGGAATTCCTTGAGCGCCGCCTTGTTCACCCCGGCCGAATGACCGGTGAATGTGGCGGCCTGCGCCACTGCATCGGCGTTCTTTGGATCCGCCACGAAATGCGCGGCCTCGATTATGCCGGCCAGCGCGCGCACGACGCCGTCGCGATTTTTCGCGAGGTTGTCCTTGCGCACGACCAGGACGAGGTAATGGCTGGTCGGGTTGGTGTTTTTCATCGCCAGCAGGATGTTGAGCTTTTTGCCCTGCGCGTCGATCGCCGAAAGATCGTCGAGGTGCAGCACCGCGTATTTCAGGCGGCCGGCGATCATCGCCTGCCCGGAGGTGGTGCCGAGCGCAACTTGTTTGATCTCATCGATCTTCACCTCCTTGCAGCCGCCGGCGAGAATCGAGCGCAGCGCAATCGAGCGCGCGCCGTTGATCGAGTCCACGCCGACCTCCTGGCCGGCGAGGTCCTTGCAGGTCTTCCCGGCCTCGGTGGTGCCGATCACCCAGTCCGGATTGGGCATGCCGTAGACCGCGACCAGGGGCACGTCGGCATTCGAGACCTGGTTGATCACCGGCGGGGTCGGCGACCACGCCATGTCGATGTCGCCAGAGACTACAGCGCGCGCCGCGGCGGTGCCGTTGTCGAACGGGCGAATCTCGACATTGGCGCCGTGCTTCTTGAAGAAGCCCTGCTGCTCGGCGACGTAGGCGATGGTCACGGAGAACACCGGCGGGATGCCGGGCAGCGCGATGACAAGTTTTTTGCCTTGCGCGGCGGCGGGCTGCGCGGCGGCGAGTGCCAGCGCGCAGACGAGGCCGAACCCGGTCAGAATTCTCAACGGGGCTTTCATGAAATCCTCTCCCAGACGTGCGGCGTTTCTTATTGACGTTCAAGCAGGAATTCGGCCTCGCGGGCTTCCCGCATCAGCGTATTCCAGACGCGTTCGCGCAATTCGGAAAAACGCGGCTCGCGTAACGTCGCTCGGGTGCGCGGGCCGGGCAGGTCGATGTCGATGGTTTCGTGGATGCCGGAGGGCCGGCCCTTGAGCACGATGACGCGGTGGCCGAGCAGCACGGCTTCCTCGATCGAATGGGTGACGAACACCATCGCTGTGGGCCGCTCCTGCCAAATCCGCAGCAGCTCGAATTGCAGGATTTCGCGGGTCTGCGCGTCGACCGCGGCGAACGGCTCGTCCATCAGCAGCACGCTCGGCTCGACCGCCAGCGCGCGGGCAAGCCCGCAACGCTGCTGCATCCCGCCGGACATCTGATAAGGGTAGGCTTTCTCGAAGCCGCTCAGGCCGACCAGCTTGATGAATTCCGGCACGCGCTTGTCGATTTCGGCCTTCGCCACGCCGGCCATGCGCAATCCATAGGCGACGTTGTCGGACACCGTCTTCCACGGAAACAAGCCGAAATGCTGGAACACCATGGCGACGCCGGCGATCGGCTCGGTGACGCGCTCGCGGTCAACCCAGATTTCACCGGCATCGACCGGCAGTAGCCCGTCGATGCAGCGCAACAGCGTGGTCTTGCCGCAGCCCGACGGCCCGACCACCGCGACGATCTCGCGTTCGCCGACATCGAAGGAGATGTCGCGGAATACTTCGAGTGTGCCGTAATGCTTGCCAAGACCCTTAACGCGGATGCGCGGCTGCGTCGGGGCAGAAGCCGCGGTACGTTCGGGGACTACGGAAGCGGTGCTCATTCTACGGCCTGCGAGGTCGACGTCGAAACAGGCTTGGGCGCGACTTTGGCCCAGTAGTCGGCGGCCTTTTTCGAGGCCGCCAGTTTGCCGATGGTCTCGAAGCCCGGCGCCATTGAGCCGTCCTGGCCTGCGAGAATTTGGTGATGCTCGATGTTAAGCGTACGCAGCCAGCGCTGCTGGCCCATGGTGATGGCGACGAAATAGCCGATCTCGACCAGTTCGGGCTCGCTGAAATGCCTGTGCAGCCGCTCCCACAAATCATCGCCGGCCGGCAGGTCCCAGGTGATCGCCTCGGCATAGGCGAGCGCCGCCTTTTGCCGGTCGTCATAGCGCGACGACGTCTCGAAATTGATCAGATCCGAGTAGTCGTCTTCTTTCAGTCCGGCCTTGGCTGCCTTTATAGAGCGCTGGTTGCCGCAGAATTCGCATAGCACCGACCGCGACACGTAGATGCGGCACAGTTCCTTGATGTTGTGGTCGGCGACGCCGTTCTTGAAAACGTCGCGCCAGGTGTTGACAAACGACCAGAACGCCGCCGGCACATGCGCGCGCACCGCCTGACTCTCCGGCCGCGGGGTGCCCTCGCGGGCGCAACGCTCGAATTCCGCCTTCATCGTGGGGTCGACGGTGGCCGGATCGACGTAGCTGATCCGAGGTTCGTTCATGGTCGTTGCTCCAAACTGACGCGTGGCATTATACGGCGTGCGCGTTCGGTTGCCAGCATATGCACTGGACCAGCCGGCACGGGAATAAGACATCCCTTTCGGGGTGTTGTAGCATCGTGAAATCGAGGCTGGCTGCGCAGACCAGCCGCTCAGAAGCACCAAGGGGGAGCCTATGACGACGTTCGTCAACGCCGGCGCGCGTCTCGACCGGCTGCCGATCTCATCGTTTCATTACCGCATCTTCTGGCTGGTCGGCGCCGGTATGTTTTTTGACGGCTACGACCTTTACGTCGCCGGCGGCGTGCTGGCCTCGACGATCCAGACCAAGTTCTCGACGTTGCCGCAGAACTTGCAGTTTCTCTCGCTGACCTTCGTCGGCATGACGATCGGTTCGTTTGTCACCGGATTTGTCGGCGATAAATACGGCCGCCGCTTCACCTACCAGGTCAACCTCTTGATTTTCGGGCTCGCCTCCTTCGCCGCCGCTTTCGCGCAGGACATGAACCAGCTCATCATCTGCCGCTTCGTGCAAGGCCTCGGCCTTGGCGCGGAGATCGTGGTCGGCTATTCGACGTTGACCGAATTTGTGCCGCCGAAAACGCGCGGGCGCTGGCTCGCCTTCATGGCGTTCCTGACGGTGTGCGGGTTCCCGGTCACGGCGATCCTCAGCTATCTGATCATTCCGACCTGGGGCTGGCGGCCGATGTTCATCATTGCCGGTGTCGGCTCGCTGATCGTCTGGTATCTGCGCAAGAATTTGCCAGAGTCGCCGCGCTGGCTTGAAGCGCAAGGCCGTGATGCGGAAGCCGAAGCGTTGCTGCAGTCGATTGAGAAAGACGTTGCATCGACCACCGGTGTGTTGCCGGCACCGGCCGTGACTGCGCCGACCCCGCAGCTTACCGCCGCGTCGATATTCAAGCCGCCGATCCTGCAACGCTTGCTGGTCGGCAGTTGGTGTCTGATCACGATCAACACGCTGATCTTCGGCTTCGTGATCTTCCTCCCGCAATTTTTTCTGCGGCAAGGCCTCACCATCGCCAATTCGCTCGGCTACACCGTCGTGCTCGCTGCCGCCTCGCTGATCGGCTGCGCGCTCGGCGCCTACCTGTCGGATTCAATCGGGCGGCGCTGGAGCATCATCCTCGGCTCGGTCCTCACCATTGTCTTCGGCTGGATCTATGCCCGCTTCAACGCGGGGTCCGATCCAGTCACCGTCCTGAGCGTCGGCGCCATTTTGATCGTGGCGATTTACATCCAGACCGCGTTGCTGTTCGGCGTCTATACGCCCGAGTTGTTCCCGACCGAAATCAGGCTGCGTGCCAATGGCATTTGCAATACGCTGGGCCGGGGCGCGACAGTAATCTCGCCCTTCGTGGTCGGGTACTTGATGGTGAACTACGCGTTGCCTGGCGTGCTCTGGCTGATGATCGGCCTCGTCGTCGTGCAGATCATCGCGGTCTATTTCTGGGGCGTAGAGCCGGCGCGGCGGTCGCTCGAAACGCTCGACCCCGACGCGGCTCAAGTGAACGGCTGAGTACCGGTGCGGCCGGTCGCACTGATCACCGGCGCGTCGGCCGGCATCGGCGTCGAACTGGCGCGTGAATTTGCGCGGCACGGCCATGAAGTCGTGTTGGTGGCGCGGCGGAAAGAACGCTTGCGCGCGCTGGCAGATGAAATCGCGGCGACCGGCGCGCCGCAGCCGTTGGTGATCGCGGCCGATCTCACGCAACCTGGCGCCGTCGCCCAAATCGCCAAGGCGCTCGCGGCCGCAGGCGCCGAACCGCAATACATTGTCAACAATGCCGGTTTCGGCCTGGTCGGGCGCGCCGATAACCGCGATCTCGGCGAACAGCTCGCCATGATCGACCTCAATATCCGCGCACTCACCGAATTGTCGCTGCGCTTTGCCGACAGCCTGGCTCGCCACCGCGGCGGGCTCCTCAATGTCGGGTCGATGGCCGGTTTTCTGCCCGGACCCGGCATGGCGGTCTACTACGCGACCAAAGCCTATGTAGTCTCGTTGAGTGAAGCCTTGCATGCGGAACTGGCGCCGCGCGGCATTCGCGTCACCGTGCTGTGTCCCGGCCCGGTGCCGACCGAATTCGCGGCGCGCGCGGGCGTCAAGGAGGCCATGGCGCCGGCGCTATTGACACAGAGCGCCGAGCGCGTGGCGCACGAGGGCTATAGCGGCCTGATGGCAGGTCGGCGGGTGGTGGTCCCCGGTTTGGTCAACAAACTGCTGATAACGCTGTTGCGCTTCGTGCCGCATGGGTTGCTGCTGGCGCTTGTCGGCGCACGCCAGTCGCGCCGCAGCGACGCGCAAGGTTCGTAGCTGGACCCTTGGGCTCCGGTTGCAAACCGGCGCGAACGCGCTAGTAATCGGAACCGGCGCGACGGCGCAGACGGAATATGCCGCAACCGGTCCTCATTATCCTTCACCAGGAACATTCCTCGCCCGGCCGGGTCGGGCAGACGTTGACGCGCCTCGGCTATCCGCTCGACATTCGGCGTCCGCGGTTCGGCGATCCGCTGCCCGACACGATGAACGGGCACGCCGGCGCGGTGATTTTCGGCGGCCCGCAGAGCGCCAACGATACGGAAGAATTCGTCAAGCACGAGATCGACTGGATTGGCGTGCCGCTACGCGACAAACGCCCCTATCTCGGCATCTGCCTCGGCGCCCAGATGATGGCGCGTCATCTCGGCGCCCGCGTCTATCCGCATCCGCAAGGCCACGCCGAAGTCGGCTATTATCCGATCCGCCCCACCGAGGCCGGGCGGGGCGTTTGCACCGAATGGCCGGACCACGTCTATCAATGGCACCGCGAGGGTTTTGACCTGCCGGCCGGCAGCGAATTACTGGCGGAGGGTGACGCGTTTTCGGTGCAGGCGTTCCGCCACGGCACCGGCTACGCGCTGCAATTTCATCCGGAAGTCACCCACGCCATGATGTATCGCTGGCTGACGCGCGGCGCTCACCGCATGGAAATGCCGGGCGCCAAGCAGCGCCACGAGCACATCGAGGGCCGCGCGGTGCATGATTTGGCGTCGCACCGCTGGCTGGCGGCCTTCATCGACCATTGGCTCGGCCAAACAGCCGACGCACAGGCGCGCCCGGCTGAAACTTCGGTAGGCGGCTTGTGACGTGATCGGCGCTATAGAATGCGCCGTCTTTTAGCGAGGTCAAATGCGCAAACTGTTGTTCATCCTTCTGCTGATGGCCGCGTCGTTCGCGATCGCCAATCCGTCGCAAGCCCGGATCGGTTGCGTCCAAAAGTGTGCAGCGGCGACGGCCGTATGTGATCAGCCGTCCGCTGCCAGCCAGAAAGCCTGCCGAGCTGCCTGCTCGACAGGCGGCTTCAAGTGCAAGCACCAATGCGCGGTGGCCTATCGCGCCGCCATCAAGCCTTGCCTTGCTGAATCCCGGGCTTGCGTCACCGCTTGCGCGCGGCACTAACTAACGCGCCAAAAATTCCGTAATCTTGCCGCCGACCGGCGCGAGGTGCAGCACGCCGTTGAGATGTCCGTTCGGCGCGGCGACGGTCGCCGTTTCGGCTTTTGACATTTTTTTCGCAGCGTCCTCGACATAGGGCGCGTAGAAAATCTCGTCGGTCGGCGTGTAGATGATCAGCGCCGGCGCCTTGACCTTGGCGGGATCGGCATCGGCGAGCTGGTTGGCTTTGACCAGATATAGAAACGAATTGGCGTCGCTGGCCTTGGCGCGCGCCGCGCCGGCGCCGTCGAGCGTGGCCTGGATCTTGAATTTGTTATTCAATGCCTTTGACGGATCCTTGGCGGCGTCGGCCGGGCCGGCTTGTGTCTTGGTGGCCCATTCCGAATGCTGGGCTTGCAGCGTCACAAGCACCAGCGCGGCGGCGAGTCCGTCAAGCGGCGGCTCCTTGCCGTAGTAGTCGCCGCTATTCCATTTGGGATCGAGCTTGATCGGCGCCGCCCAGGCATCGAGCCAGCCGATCAGGTAAGGATCAGCGGCCGGCGCGGAAATGACCGCGACGATGCGATCGATCTGGTCGGGATGACTCGCAGCCCATTCATAAGCTTGCAAACCGCCCATCGAAGCGCCGACCACAGCCTTCAGTTTCTTGATACCGAGACTTTCGATCAGCGCGGCCTGCACGTTGACGAAGTCCTTGATGCTGACGACCGGGAAGCTCATGCCGTACGGCTTGCCGGTGTCGGGATTGATGCTGGCGGGCCCGGTGGTGACGACGTTGGGCGCGTTGGCGTTGAGATTGACCAGGGTATCCGACGACAGCACATAATATTTGTCGGTGTCGATCGCCTTGCCCGGCCGATCAGATAATTCCAGTAGCCGGCGGCCGCATCGCTTGCGGCATACTTGCCAAAGGCGTGGCTGGTCGCGGTGAAGAAATGCGTGATCAGGATCGCGTTCGACTTGTCGGCATTGAGCGTCCCGGCAGCTTCCCAGCCGATCTTGACGTTCTTGATCGTCGCGCCGGCCGCCGTGGTGTAGCTCGGAAGCACGAACGTCTTTTTTTCGAGAATTAGATCAGCATTCTGCGCGAAAGCCGGCGCCGCCAGCATCGCAACGACGGTTATGGCTGCGCGAAACATGCGAATGTGAGCCATGCGTGTCTTCCCCGGCCTTATTTCGATGAGACTAGCCAGCCGGCGATGCCGCCGCAATCGCGGTGGACAGCCGTCGGCGTCAATATGATGGTGGCAATCGACCTGCGGAGCTTCGGCGCGGCGGCCTTCGCTCGCTTCGTTGAATCAACGTCGGAACGGCCCGCCGAGCCGTAGCTCGCGAAGCGAGCGAAGGCTGGTGGAGCCAGGCGGGATCGAACCGCCGACCTCGTCATTGCGAACGACGCGCTCTCCCAGCTGAGCTATGGCCCCGGCCGACGCTCGATCGGCACAAATTGGTGCCGCCGATTTCAGCGAGTTCGCGCCATTTACGGCGAGGGGTGTGGGCTGTCAAGGATGGCTTTGGTGAGCCATCATGAAACTTCGAAACCGCTCTGACCTTGCGGGCGTTAAATCAGGAGGATACACGTTCAGGCGCTTAACCGTCCGAGGGGGCTATGCTCGAGCTTCTAGCATTTATTTCGTATTTGCTGACGCTGTATATCTACGTGCTGATCGCAGCCGCCGTGCTGTCGTGGCTAATCGCTTTTAACGTGGTGAACACGCACAATCCGATCGTCGCCAATATCGCCGAGTTTCTTTACCGGGTCACCGAGCCGGCGCTGCGGCCAATCCGCAACTTGCTGCCAAATCTCGGAGGCATCGACGTTTCACCAATTATTCTGATTCTTGTTATTTTGTTCGTGCAAAACGTAATAATTCCAAACATTGCCAAACTCTTCATCTAGCGTCGTGTCGGCGCGCCCATAGCCATAAAATGACCGCGCGTATCATCGACGGGAAAGCCGAAGCCGCGGCGCTGCGCGGCAAGATCGCCGGCGAAGTGAAACGGCTCTCCGGCCGCGTTACGCCGGGCCTCGCAGTGGTTCTGGTCGGCGCCAACGCAGCGAGCGAAGTCTATGTACGGTCGAAGTCGAAGGCGGTTGCCGAAGCGGGCATGCGGCCGTTCGATCACAAGCTGCCGGAGACCACGAGCGAAGCCGCCCTGCTGGAACTGATCGGCCGGCTCAACGCCGATCCCGCGGTCAACGGCATTCTGGTGCAACTGCCGTTGCCTCCGCAGATCAACAGCCACAAGATCATCGCCGCCATCGATCCCGCCAAGGACGTTGATGGCTTCCATCCGATCAATGCCGGACGTTTGGCCAGCGGATTGCCGGGGCTGGTGCCGTGCACGCCGCTCGGCTGCGTGCTGCTGACGAAAACGGTGCATCGCTCATTGGCGGGGCTGGAGGCGGTGGTGGTCGGCCGCTCCAACATTGTAGGCAAGCCGGTCGCGCAATTGCTGCTGACGGAAAACGCCACGGTGACGATCGCGCACTCGAAGACCAAGGATTTGCCGGCGGTGTGCCGCCGCGCCGATATTCTGGTCGCCGCGATCGGCAAGGGCGAAATGGTGCGCAAGGACTGGATCAAGCAGGGCGCCACCGTGATCGACGTCGGCATCAATCGGGTAGCGGGCAAAGAAAACGAATTGGGCGGCAAATCGCGCATCGTCGGCGACGTGGCGGCCGATGCCGCCGAGGTCGCCGGTGCACTGACGCCGGTGCCGGGCGGGGTCGGTCCGATGACGATTGCCTGCCTGCTGCTCAACACATTGCGTGCGGCATGCGCACAGAACGGCTTGCCGGAGCCCGACCTCTAGTCGTCGTCCTTGCGACGGCAATTCGGGCATTCGCGGTTACTGGATGCCCGCTTTCGCGGGGCATGACAGTTTCATATTGTTCGAGCCACAGGTTGAAATTACGCCTGCCAGGCGTAGGCGACCTTATCGAGCGTCTTGGAGCCGAATTTTTCCGACGAGCGCGCGACCGCGCGGCCGTCGAGCGCGCGATAAAATTCCACCGCTGGCTCGTTGTCGGATAGCGCCCACACCACCAGCGTCTTCAGGCCGCTCTGCAACAAATCCTTACGCGCGGCGGAGAACAACCGGCGGCCGAAGCCGAGGCCTTGATATTCCGGCCGCAGGTACAGCTCGTAGACCTCGCCGTCATAGAACAGGCTGCGCGCCCGGTTGCGTCCGTAATTGGCGTAGCCCGCAACGGTGTCGCCAAACTGCAAAATCGTGATGCGGCTGCCTTTGCGAATCGCCGAATCCCACCAGTCCGGGCCACGGCGGCTGATCAGCTTGTCGAGCTCGTTGCCGGGAATGATGCCCTGGTAGGCGGCGCGCCAAGCGTCGTCATGCGTCGTGGCGACCGACGTTGCGTCGGACGGCCTTGCGCGGCGAATCTCAATGACGACCGTAGACATGCGCGAATACAAGCAACGAACTTTGCGGCCTTCAAGCCTTGTGTTTAATGAAAGGTTAATGGTGTGGATTACTGGCCACAGGCGGCGCGGGAACGCGTTGCGGCTGCGGCACAATATCGCTGTTTATGCGTGCGGCGTGTTGCAGCGAAAAGTGCCGCTGCCGCTCCGGCGGGAAATGAAAGATGACTCGCGCAACCGCAACTGATTCGCGGGGCTACCCTCAGACCGTCTCGGCCTCTTTCTTGCGATCTTCCCGCTTGCGGTCGGTCTCGTCGAGTAGCTTCTTGCGCAGCCGGATCGACGACGGCGTCACCTCGACCAGTTCGTCGTCCTCGATATAGGCCAGCGCCTTTTCCAGCGTCATGCGGATCGGCGGCGTCAGCCGCACCGCTTCGTCCTTCGAGGTGGTGCGGATGTTGGTGAGCTGCTTGCCCTTGAGCACGTTGATGACGAGATCGTTGTCGCGGGTATGCTCGCCGACGATCATGCCGGTGTAAACTTTCCAGCCGGGCTCGATCATCATCGGGCCGCGGTCTTCGAGATTCCACAGCGCATAGGCGACGGCTTCGCCCTTGTCGTTGGAAATCAAAACGCCGTTGCGACGGCCCTGGATGTCGCCCTTGTGCGGCGCGTAGGCGTGGAACAACCGGTTCATAATCGCGGTGCCGCGCGTGTCGGTCAGCAGCTCCCCCTGATAGCCGATCAGGCCGCGGGTCGGCGCGTAAAATACCATGCGCACGCGGCCGCCGCCGGACGGCCGCATCTCGATCATCTCGGCTTTGCGCTCGGACATTTTCTGCACGACAATGCCGGAATGAATTTCGTCGACATCAATCACAACTTCTTCGATCGGCTCTTCCAGTTCGCCGGCGTCGTTCTTGCGCAGCAGCACTTTGGGCCGCGATACCGATAATTCGAAGCCTTCGCGGCGCATCGTTTCGATCAGGATGCCGAGCTGCAATTCGCCGCAACCGGCGACTTCCATCGCATCCTTGTCGTCGCTCTCACGAACGCGCAGCGCGACATTGCCTTCGGCCTCGCGCAGCAACCGGTCGCGGATCATGCGGCCGGTCACCTTGCTGCCTTCGGTGCCCGCCAGCGGTGAATCGTTGACACGAAACGTCATCGCCAATGTAGGCGGGTCGATCGGTTGTGCGGGGATCGGCGTGCTGACTTCCGGATCACAAATCGTATGGGCGACCGTAGCTTCCGGCAATCCGGCCAGCGCCACGATGTCGCCGGCTTCGGCTTCCTCGACCACGGTGCGCTCGATGCCGCGGAACGCCAGCACCTTGGTGATGCGGCCGCTCTCAATCAACTTGCCGTCACGGTCGAGCACCTTGACGGCCTGGTTGGGCCTAACCGATCCGGCGGTGATGCGGCCGGTGACGATTCGGCCGAGATAGGGGTTGGCTTCGAGGATGGTGCCGAGCAGACGGAACGGACCCTGTTCGACGACCGGCGGCTTGACGTGCTGGAGAATCAAATCGAACAGCGGCTTCATCCCGGCGCCCTGCGAGCCATCGAGCTTGTCCGACATCCAGCCCAGTTTG
Source organism: Pseudolabrys sp. (assembly GCA_050998115.1). GTDB lineage: Bacteria > Pseudomonadota > Alphaproteobacteria > Rhizobiales > Xanthobacteraceae > Pseudolabrys. Next base: position 25,601 of record JBPCQM010000074.1, read on the forward strand.
GCCGAGCCATAGAGAATTGGAAAATCGAGTTGTTCGTCGGTGGCGTCGAGCGCTGCGAACAGGTCGAACACTTCGTTGACGACCTGCACCGGCCGCGCGTCCTGGCGATCGACCTTGTTGATTACGACGATCGGCTTGAGCCCCATGCGTAGCGCTTTCGACACCACGAACTTGGTCTGCGGCAGCGGGCCTTCGGCGGCGTCGACCAAAACCAGCGCGCCGTCCACCATGTTGAGGATGCGCTCGACCTCGCCGCCGAAATCGGCATGGCCGGGCGTGTCGACGCTGTTGATGCGGGTGCCCTGCCATTCGACCGAAGCGGCCTTAGCGAGAATGGTGATGCCGCGCTCGCGCTCGAGGTCGTTAGAATCCATCGCGCGCTCGACCACGCGCTGATTGTCGCGATAGACGCCGGACTGTTGCAACAGCCGATCGACCAGCGTGGTCTTGCCGTGGTCAACGTGTGCAATGATGGCGACGTTACGCAAATTCATGAGCAGGTCCGGGAAATGGGTCGCGGGCCCTATTGGCCCGCGATTCGCCGGGAATATAGTGTCGAATGCGCGCGAAGCAACGATTTGCAACAAGACGCGTCCGAGATGCGTTAATGTCGTCTCCGACGACTAAAAGCGAGGGTTTTCAATGGCTGCAAAACTTAGTGCCGACGCCCGGAAGTCCGCTATGGCTAAGCTCAAGAGCTGGTCGGAGGTTTCGGGCCGCGACGCCATCACGAAAAAATTCGAGTTCAAGGATTTCAACGAAGCCTTCGGCTTCATGGCGCGGGCGGCGCTGATAGCCGAGAAAATGGACCATCATCCGGAATGGTTCAACGTCTACAAGAAGGTCGAGGTCACGCTGTCGACCCACGATGCCGGCGGCGTCACCGAGCTCGACATCAAGTTGGCCGAGGCGATGGATAAGATCGTGGGGTGAACCCTCATCTTTGAGGAGCATCGCGAAGCGATGCGTCTCGAAGGATGGGACCTCATGGTTCGAGACGCGCCTTCGGCGCTCCTCACCATGAGGAGAACGCTCACGGCCGCAAGATCACTTTCCCCATCACTTGCCGCGAAGCGATTGCCTTGAGCGCGGCGGGCCCATCGGCCAGCGGATAGACCGCGTGCACATGGGACGACAGTTTCCCTTGCGCGCACCAATCGAGAATTTGTGTGGTGTTGGCGCGATGACCCTCGATGTCGCGCTGGATGAACGAACCCCAGAACACGCCGACCACGTCGCAGCCCTTCAGCAGCACCAGGTTGAGCGGCAGCTTGGGGATGTCGCCCGCGGCGAAGCCGACTACCAAAAAGCGGCCCTGCCAGGCGATCGAGCGCAGTGCGGATTCGGCGTAAGGTCCGCCGACCGGATCGTAGATCACCTCGGCGCCCTTGCCGCCGGTCGCCTTGCGCAGCGCGTCCTTCAAATCCTCTTTGGCGTAATTGATGGCGTCATCGGCGCCGTGCCGGCGGGCAAAATCAAGTTTGTCGTCCGATGACGCGCAGGCGATTACCCGCGCGCCCATGATCTTGCCGAGCTCGACCGCGGCGAGGCCGACGCCGCCCGAGGCACCGAGTACGGCAAGTGTCTCGCCGCTTTTGAGATGCGCGCGATCCTTCAGCGCGTGCAGCGAGGTTCCATAAGTGACGCAAAGCCCGGCGGCGCGATTGAAGTCGAGCGCGTCCGGAATTTTGACGAGTTGATCGGCCGGCGCGACGACGCGCTCGCGCGCCGCGCCGTAGCCTAGGTAGCCGAGCACGCGATCGCCCACGTCTAACGAGGTAACGCCGGTGCCGACGCTCTCGACCGTCCCGGCGAACTCCGCAGCCGGCGAAAACGGCATTCCCGGCTTGGTCTGGTATTTGCCGGCGATGATCAGCGTGTCAAAAAAATTTAGCGCTGCCGACGCCACTTTGACGACCACTTGTCCGGGTCCGGCAGACGGATCAGCGATGTCAGTGAGAGAGAGATCATCGGGGCCGCCGTAGCGGGTACAAAGCAAGGCTTTCATGCGAATTTTGACCGTGGATTTATTTGCGCTTCTATCATGGCTGTACGCCTGCGCAGATGCATGTTAACCCCAGTCCGGGGGGTCGTTCATTCATTTTTTGGCGGCGCGGTGCCGCCTTCACATTGCCGATTTTTGTGCGTATTGGGCTATATCCCAGTGCAGGGGGGATCAACGTGCACATTGCCTTTTCACCGGTAGGCCGATGATGATGACTTTTATTCGAAGAACTTTGGCAGTCGTTGTGATGGTGGGCCTCGCAGCGTCCTCGATCGCGTTCGCGCAGACTGCCGACAAGCCGGCCGCCGTAACACCAGCCAAGCCGAAGCCGGCCGCCGCCAAACCTGAAGCCAAAAAACCTGAAGTCAAAAAATCCGAAGGCAAGAAGCCGGAAACGAAGAAGCCAGACGTCAAGCCCGCCACGGCCGCAGCCGGCGCCGACCAGCCGGTGATGCTCGGGCAATATGGCGACTGGGGCGCCTACAAGGCGACGCCGGGTGGCAAGACGGTATGTTTCGCGCTCGCCAAACCGGCGACGGCGAGCACCGAGCCGGCCGGCCGCAGCCGCGACGCGTCCTACATGTTCGTGTCAACGCGGCCGTCCGAGAAAGTGAAAAACGAAGTCTCCGCTATCGTCGGCTATCCGCAGCGCTCCAGCGCGGACGCCACCGCCAGCATCGGCAGCGCGAATTACGCGATGTATACCCAGAACGACGGCGCCTGGATCAAGAATGCCGCCGAAGAGGCGCAGATGATCGATACCATGCGCAAGGGCACCGATCTGGTGGTGAAAAGTGTTTCCTCGCGTGGCACCAAAAGCATCGATACCTATTCCCTCAAGGGCCTCGGCCAGGCGCTCGACAAAATCGCCGAAGAGTGCAAGTGACTCTTTTTACCTCTCCCCGCTTGCGGGGAGAGGTCGGATCGCAACGCGATCCGGGTGAGGGGGACTAGCCAAGGCGTGTCCGGACTGCGATATGCCCCTCATCCCAACCTTCTCCCCGCAAGCGGGGAGAAGGAGAAGAGCACCGATGACCGCATTAACAGATATCGCTTCCGCCCCGATCGAGAAAATTGCACTCGAGCGCTACGTGGCGCCGGCCAAGCCTTCATTGGTGGGGCTATCGCGCGCGGCGCTTGCAGATGCGCTGGCGCTGCTCGATGTGCCGGAGCGGGCGCGCAAGATGCGCGTGCAGCAGCTTTGGCACTGGATCTATGTGCGCGGCGTCACAGCTTTTAGCGCGATGACCAGCGTCTCGAAGGATTTGCGCACGCAACTCGAACAGAATTTCACGCTGGCGCGGCCGGAGGTGGTCGCCGAGCAAATCTCGGTCGATGGCACCCGGAAATGGCTGCTGCGGCTGCCCGGCGAAGTTGATGGGGAGCGTCCTCACGAAGTCGAATGCGTCTACATCCCGGATCGCGATCGCGGCACGCTGTGCGTGTCGAGCCAGGTCGGCTGCACGCTGACTTGCTCGTTCTGTCACACCGGCACCCAGCGGTTGGTGCGCAACCTCACGCCCGGTGAGATCGTGGGCCAGGTGATGGTGGCGCGCGACCGGCTCGACGATTGGGCACCCTTTAACCTCTCCCCGCGTGCGGGGGGAGGTCGGCGTGCAGCGCCGGGTGAGGGGGCATTGCAGAATAATCCAACGTTCGATGCCCTTCACCCCGACCCTCTCTCGGCCGGCGGGGAGAGGGAAAAGAACGGCCGCCTCGTCACCAATATCGTGATGATGGGGATGGGTGAGCCGCTCTATAATTTCGAGAACGTGCGCGACGCGTTGCTGGTGATGGCGGACGGCGACGGAATCGCGATTTCCAAGCGCAAGATCACGCTGTCGACCTCCGGCGTGGTGCCGATGATCGCGCGAGCCGGCGACGAGATCGGCTGCATGCTGGCAGTGTCGCTGCATGCGGTGCGCGATGAATTGCGCAACGAACTGGTGCCGCTCAACCGCAAATATCCGATTGCCGAACTACTCGAGGCCTGCCGCCATTATCCCGGCGTCTCGAACGCGCGCCGCATTACCTTCGAATATGTGATGCTCAAAGGCGTCAACGATTCGATCGAGGAAGGCAAGGCGCTGGTGCGGCTGCTCAAGGGCATTCCCGCCAAGATCAATTTGATCCCGTTCAATCCGTGGCCCGGCACCAAATATGAATGCTCGGACTGGGAGCAAATCGAGAAATTCTCCGAGTTGGTTTTCAACGCCGGCTATGCCTCGCCCGTGCGCACGCCGCGCGGCCGCGATATCTTGGCTGCCTGCGGCCAGCTCAAGAGCGCGACCGAGAAATTGTCGGCGCGCGAGCGCTTGGCGCTACGCGCCATGGCGATGACGGAATAAAGATGCGTCATCCTGAGGGGGTGACCTCTGGTCGCCCTCGAAGGACGAACGCGAAGTTTGGTTTCGGCCGCCGTATCCTTCGAGGCTCGCGGAGCCTGTCATCGGGCCGCGCTTCACGCGGACCCGTTGGCTCAGGATGACGGCGGAGAAAGCAATGGGTTGGAAATGGCGCTGCTCGGCCGCATTATCGTGATCCTGTTTGCGCTCTGGCTCGCCACGATCGCCGCCGGGCTGGTCTGGAGCATCGGCCTGCTCGGTCCGCAATGGCAGTCGTCAGGCGATGTCGGCGAGCGCGTGGTGTTCTGGGGCGCCGCCTTTCTGGCATCGGGCATCACGGCTGCGCTTATCTTCTTGCCGACCTTGATCGCCGTGGTGCTGGCGGAAGCCTTCTCTATCCGCTCGCTGCTGATCTATGCCGTGGGTGGCGCCGCGCTGACATTTCTTGCCTACCAGGGGGTCGGCTTTGGCCGCAGCTACGAAGAGTCGATCGACACGCCGCCGCCGCCGGTTTCGCGCGAACTGGAAATCGCGGCCGCGGCAGGCGCGGCCTTCGGGCTGGTGTATTGGGCCATCGCCGGCCGCAAGGCCGGGGCTTGGCGCGGCTGAGGCGCGCGGCTAGACCGGTAGAATGACGCGCCGGACCGCCGCATGAATCGTACCGGTTTGCTGATCGTTGTCGCGGTCGCCGCTGTAACCGGCATTTTATTCGGCGTTGTCCCGCAAATCGATATTGCAATTTCACGCTGGGCGATTGCGCAATTCCGTTCCGGACTTTCACAAACGGACGCGACTGAGGTCATTGCGCGCGAAGCTATATCATGGCTGATCGCCGCGATTGCCGCACCCGCTTTTGTTGCTATAGCGGTCAAGCTGGCGCTGCCGCGCCGGCCGATGCTGATCCCGTCGCGCCCCGCGGTTTTCTTGATTGCGACCATCGCGCTGGGGCCCGGCCTGCTCACCAACATCATCCTTAAGGATCACTGGGGCCGGTATCGGCCTAACGCGGTGGCCGAATTCGGCGGTTTGGAGAAATTCAGCGCATGGTGGGACCCGCGCGGCGGCTGCAGCGGCAATTGTTCTTTTGTCGCCGGTGAACCGTCCGGCGCGTTCTGGACGCTGGCGCCGGCGGCGCTCACTCCGCCGCCGTGGCGGCCTTTGGCCTATGCCGCGGCAATCGGCTTCGGCGCGGCCGTCGGAATTTTGCGGATGGCGTTCGGTGCGCATTTTTTCAGCGATGTGGTGTTCGCTGGCGTGTTAACCTTCCTGGTGATCTGGACAATGCACGGACTGTTATATCGCTGGCGGCGCACGCGCTTGAGTGATGCGACACTCGAGCGCGAGATCGCGCGGCCGGCGATGTCGATCCAGAATTTTTTTGGGCGGCGTTTCGGCGGGAAGAAGCGGGCTTAAGAAACGGCCCGCGAGCCAGGCGCTTAGCGAGCCCCTTCGGCTTTGGCTGATTTGCCGCCATCGAGCTTATCGGCGAACGCGGCGATGGTACGGGCGTAAACGTCCGCCTTGTTCCATTCCTTGATCACTTCGAAATTGGCAGTGCCGGGCCCCCAGGCCTGGCCGCGCTGCCAACCCTTCTCCTTGAAATAGTTCGCGGTCGAAGCCAGCACGTCCGGCACGCTGTGCACCAGGTCGCGGCGGCCGTCGTCGTCGAAGTCGACTGCATATTTCACGTAAGAGCTCGGCAAGAACTGGGTCTGGCCGATTTCGCCGGCCCAGTCGCCGCGCATTTCTTCGGCGGTCATGTCGCCGCGATCGATGATGCGCAGCGAATCGATCAGCTCGCCCTGGAATTTGTCAGTGCGCCGGCAGTCGAACGCCAGCGTGGCGGTCGAGCGCACGATCGACATCTTGCCCTGATTGACGCCATAGTCGGTCTCGAGACCCCAGATCGCGACGATCAGGCCGGCCGGCACGCCGAATTGCTGCTCCATTTTTCGCAACGTCGCGTTGTGCTGGTTCATCAGCTTGGCGGCCCGCGTCAAGCGGTCGCGCGAAATCATGCGGCCGGAAAATTCCTCGAAGGTCTGCTTGAACACGTGCTGGCGCCTGTCCGCGGCAAGCACCTTGTCGTCGATCGTGACGCCGTCAAGCGCCGCCAGTCCTCGCTTCGAGACGCCCTTGGCAGCGGCTTCTTTCTTCATCGTGGCGAGAAAAGCGTCGAAACCGCCGGGCGGATTGCACTGCGCGGCAAACGCCGGCGCGGAAGCGAGCAAAGTGACACCCGCAAGCGCCGCGGCTGCCAGGATTGAGGTGCTAACTTTTGACATGGGACGTCTCATGGACTCTTTCGGGGAAATTGTTGAAGCGATCTTACGCAAGGCGGCGGCAGCGAATAGCAGGAACAACGTTTTCGGTTAACGCGCGCGCCCTTTGCCTCGTTAATCTTTCCCCCTATAGTCCGCGCGACTTCATCGGGACTTTTCGCAGCGAATAACAATGGCGAAGGCGGCAAAAAAGGACGTTAAGAAAGTCGTGCTCGCCTATTCCGGCGGACTCGATACTTCGATCATTTTGAAATGGCTGCAGACCACCTATGGCTGCGAGGTGGTCACCTTCACCGCCGATCTCGGCCAGGGCGATGAATTGAACCCGGCGCGCGACAAGGCGTTGCTGCTCGGCATCAAGAAGGAAAATATTTTTATCGAGGATCTGCGCGAGGAATTCGTCCGCGATTACGTGTTCCCGATGTTCCGCGCCAACGCGTTGTACGAGGGCCAGTATTTGCTGGGCACCTCGATTGCGCGGCCGCTGATCGCCAAAAAGCAGATCGAGATCGCCGAGCAGGTCGGCGCCGACGCCGTCGCCCATGGGGCAACCGGCAAGGGTAACGACCAGGTGCGCTTCGAACTGGCCTATTACGCGCTCAAGCCCGACGTGACGGTGATCGCACCGTGGCGGGAATGGGACCTTACCTCGCGCTCAAAGCTGATCGAGTTTGCCGAGAAGAACCAGATTCCGATCGCCAAGGACAAGCGTGGCGATGCGCCGTTCTCGGTCGACGCCAACCTGTTGCATTCGTCATCGGAAGGCAAAGTACTGGAAGACCCGTCGCAGGACGTGCCGGATTACGTATTCTCGCGTACCGACGATCCGCTGACAGCGCCGGACAAGCCGATCGTCATTACGGTTGATTTCGAGCGCGGTGACGCGGTGGCGATCGACGGCGAGAAAATGTCTCCGGCAACGCTGCTGACCAGGCTCAACGAGCTTGGCAAAGCCAACGGCATCGGCCGGCTCGATCTGGTCGAGAATCGCTTCGTCGGCATGAAGTCGCGCGGCATGTACGAGACGCCAGGTGGCACGATCTTGCTCGCCGCGCATCGCGGCATCGAATCGATCACGCTCGATCGTGGCGCGGCGCACCTCAAGGACGAACTGATGCCGAAATATGCCGAGTTGGTCTACAACGGCTTCTGGTTCGCGCCGGAACGCGAGATGCTGCAAGCCGCGATCGACAAGTCACAGGAGTTCGTCAGCGGCCGCGTCACACTCAAGCTCTACAAGGGCAACGTCGCGGTAACCGGACGCGAGAGCAAATATTCGCTGTATGACCAGGACCTGGTAACGTTCGAGGAGGGCGCCGTCGCCTACGATCACCGCGACGCTGAAGGCTTCATCAAGCTCAACGCGCTGCGGCTGCGCGGCCTCGGCCAGCGAAAGAAAAAACTGAAGTTGTGATGATGTGCCCAAGCTACAGGAAAGCCCGGTGGCCGGTAGTGGTATCGGTCCTGCTGCTTGCTGGCTGCACTGGCAACGACAAGTCCGAGAACCTCAACGTATTCCCAAAAAATTATAAATCGCAAATCACTTTGCTTCTCAAAAACACTTTGGATGACGCGACCAATATCCGCGACGCCTTCATCACCGAGCCGGTCTTGGGCAATGGCGGCAAGGGGCCTTATTTTGCCTGCGTGCGTTTCAATGCCCGAGACGTTAACCGCCAGTACAAGGGCAGCGAGGATCGCATCGCGTATTTTTACAAGGGCGAGCTCAATCAGCTGATCCCGGCGACACCGGAGCAGTGCGCCAGGGCGCCTTACGTGCCGTTCCCGGAGGCGCAGAAGCTCTGCATGGGCAAAAGCTGCGAATAGCCTTCGCGTCAGCGCATTGCGACTTTTACGGTTCTCGCCGAGGTCTGGCTTGTTGCCGGTCGCCTCCGCCACCTTCCAGTTCCGTCAGATCACGCCACGTCGCACTTCGGCGTTCAGCCTGGCGTGTGGCAGACTGCTTCGATGTTGTGGCCGTCCGGGTCGAGAACGAAGGCGCCGTAGTAGTCGGGATGATACTGCGGGCGCAGGCCGGGCGCGCCGTTGTCGCGGCCACCGGCGGCGAGCGCGGCCCGGTAGAAAGCATCGACCGTCGTGCGATCCTTGGCCGCCAGGGCGATGTGCACGGCGCGGTTGAGGCCGCCTTCGGCGCCGATCCAGAAATCCGGTTTGCCGTTGGCGCCGAAACCTGCTGCCGGACAGTCGTGCTTGTCCTGCGGCACTTCCATCACCAGCACATAGCCGAGCGGGGCCAGCGCCTGCGTATAAAATATCTTGGCGCGCTGGTAGTCGGACACGGGAAGGCCGAGATGGTCGATCATGGCCGTTACAATTGCCGCTCAACCAGGTCTTTCTTGATTTCGGCAATCGCCTGCGCCGGATTAAGGCCCTTCGGGCAGGCCTTGGTGCAGTTGAGAATGGTATGGCAGCGATAGAGCCGGAACGGGTCCTCGACATTGTCGAGCCGCTCGCCGGTGCCTTCGTCGCGGCTGTCCTTGATCCAGCGGTTAGCCTGCAGCAGCGCGGCGGGCCCCAGATACTTGTCCGAATTCCACCAGTAGCTCGGGCACGCGGTCGAACAGCAGGCGCACAGGATGCATTCGTAGAGGCCGTCGAGCTTGGCGCGATCCTGGTGGGTCTGCCGCCATTCCTTTTCGGGCGTTGGGCTGACCGTCTGCAGCCACGGCTCGATCGAGGCGTATTGCGCGTAAAAATTGGTGAGATCGGGGACGAGATCCTTCACCACAGGCTGGTGCGGCAGCGGATAGATTTTCACCGGCGCTTTCTCTTCGTCGATCGCGCGGGTGCAGGCCAGCGTGTTCTGCCCGTCGATATTCATCGCGCAGGAGCCGCAGACGCCCTCGCGGCAGGAGCGCAGGAAGGTAAGCGTCGGGTCGACAGTATTCTTGATCCAGATCAGGGCGTCGAGAACCATCGGCCCGCAGTCGTGGCGATCGACGTAATAGGTGTCGACCCGCGGATTCTCGTCGTCATCCGGCGACCAGCGATAGATGCGGAACTCGGTGAGCTGCGTGGCATTCGCTGGCTTCGGCCATTTCTTGCCCCCGGTGATCTTGGAATTTTTAGGCAGCGTGAATTGGGCCATGATGTTCTCTTCGGCGCGTTAGTAAACGCGCGCTTTCGGTTCGATATAGGCGATGTCGTTGGTCAGCGTGTAGGCGTGCACCGGCCGGTAGTCGATCTTCACCTTGCCCTTGTTGTCGAGCCAAGCCAGCGTGTGCTTCATCCATTTCTTGTCGTCGCGATCCGGGAAATCCTCGCGAGCATGGGCGCCGCGGCTTTCGGTGCGGTTCCTTGCTGAATCCATCGTGACGATGGCCTGTGCCAGCAGATTGTCGAGCTCGAGCGTTTCGATCAGGTCGGTATTCCAGATCAGCGAGCGGTCGGCGACGCTGACATCGCTCATCCCGCCATAAACGTCGTGAATGAGCTTATGGCCTTCGTCGAGTACCTTGGCATCGCGAAACACCGCGCAATTGTTCTGCATCACCTTCTGCATATTGAGCCGCAGCTTGGCGGTTGGCGTGTTGCCTGCGGCGTGGCGGAAGCGGTCGAGCCGCGTCAGCGACTTTTCGGCGGAGCCCTTCGGCAATTCGGGGTGTTTGTCACCGTGACTGATTAGCTCGGCGCAGCGCATCGCCGCGGCGCGGCCGAATACGACGAGATCGATCAGCGAATTGGAGCCGAGCCGATTGGCGCCATGCACCGAGACGCACGCCGCCTCGCCAAGCGCCATCAGGCCGGGAATGACGGTGTCGTCTTTGCCTTTGGTCTTGGTCAGCGCCTCGCCGTGATAATTGCAGGCGAGCCCGCCCATGTTGTAATGCACCGTCGGCAGCACCGGGATCGGGTCGCGCGTCACGTCAACGCCGGCGAAGATGCGCGCGGTTTCGCTGATGCCGGGCAGGCGTTCGTGCAGCACCGCTGGATCGAGGTGTTCGAGATGGAGAAATAGGTGATCCTTTTCCTTGCCGACGCCGCGGCCCTCGCGGATTTCCAGTGTCATAGCGCGTGACACGACGTCGCGCGAGGCCAGGTCCTTGGCGGAGGGCGCATACCGCTCCATGAAACGCTCGCCTTCCGAATTGACCAGATAGCCACCTTCGCCGCGTGAGCCTTCTGTGATCAGGCAGCCGGCCGGGTAGATACCGGTCGGATGGAACTGGACGAACTCCATATCCTGCAATGGCAAGCCAGCGCGCAGCGCCATGGCGTTGCCGTCGCCGGTGCAGATATGGGCCGAGGTGCAAGAGAAATACGCGCGCCCATAGCCACCGGTGGCGATGATCGTCATGTGGGCGCGGAAACGGTGGATGGTGCCGTCGTCGAGCTTGAGCGCGACCACACCGCAGCAGCGGCCGTCGTCATCCATGATCAGGTCAATGGCGAAATATTCGACGTAGAACTCGGCCGAATGCCGCAGCGCCTGGCCGTACATCGTATGCAGCATGGCGTGGCCGGTGCGATCGGCGGCGGCGCAGGTGCGCTGCGCGGTGCCCTTGCCGTAATGCGTGGTCATGCCGCCGAACGGGCGCTGATAAATCTTGCCATCTTCCTCGCGGCGCGAGAATGGCAGGCCCCAATGTTCCAGCTCGTACACGGCGTCAGGCGCGTTGCGGCAGAGATATTCGATGGCATCCTGGTCGCCCAGCCAGTCGGCGCCCTTGACGGTATCGTACATGTGCCAGCGCCAGTCGTCCTCGCCCATATTACCGAGCGCGGCGGCGATGCCGCCTTGCGCGGCGACGGTATGCGAGCGGGTCGGGAAAACTTTGGTGATGCAGGCGGTTTTCAGGCCGGCTTCGCCGCAGCCGACTACCGCGCGAAGCCCGGAGCCGCCGGCGCCGATCACGACGACATCGAAGGTGTGATCCTCGATTGGATAGGCCCGTCCGCTGGTTGCGGGCGCCGCATTGCCGTTGCCCACCATGTTACGACCCATTACTAGACCCCGAACGACAATTTCAGAATTGCGAACACGCAGCCCACTCCCATCACGAAGCAGAAGAACGTATTGGTCATCAGCAATAAAACTTTCGCGAGGTCCCCATGCACGTAGTCGATGATGATTTCCTGCATGCCGATCCACATGTGATAAATGCTGGCGCCGATGAACAGCAGCATCAGGATCGCTACCAGCGGCGAGCCGAGCACCTGCACCACAGCGGCGTGATTGCGGCCGAGCAGCATTACGACGATGACGATGAAAATGACGGTCAGCGAGATCAGCGCCACCGCTGTGACGCGCTGATGCCAGAAATGCGTGGTGCCGGAGCGCGCCGAGCCGAGCCCGCGCACGCGGCGCATCGGCGTGAGAATGCGTTCCGGGCCCGGGATGCTCATCGCGGGCCTCCCATCGCCAGATAGCCGATCACCCAGACGACGACCGTAAGGCCGACCGAGCCGACAATGGTCGCGAGAGTGAGCGTCTCGCGCTCGGCCGCTTCGAAGCCGCGACCGGTATCCCAGATCAGATGGCGCAAGCCGCCGAGCGCGTGATGCAGCAGCGCCCAAGTGTAGCCGAACAAAATCAACCGCCCGATCAGCGTCGACATGAACCACTCGACGTTGGCGTAGGCTTTGGGGCCGATCGCGGCGGAGATCAGCCACCAGGCGAGCAGGATGGTCCCGAAATAAAGCGCCGCGCCGGTGATGCGGTGGACGATCGACATCGCCATCGTCAACGTCAGCCGGTAGACCTGCAGATGTGGCGAGAGCGGCCGTAGCTTCAGGCGGGTTCCCGTTTCGGTCATCGGCGTGTTTCTGGCAAAGACTTGGCGGGCTTGAGATTCGCTTCGTGGAGTGCGAAACATGTCCCCAACGAAGCGGGCTTACAATCTGTGTTATTGGTAGCCTTCCTTCGTTGATTACGAAGGCTAAAATGCGCTTTGATTTCCCCGATCTCAGCCTATTTCGACACGTGGTGGAGGCCGGCAGCATTACCCATGGCGCCGGGAGGGCCAATCTGGCGCTGGCCGCCGCCAGCGCGCGGGTCCGTAACATGGAGCAGGCGCTCGGCGCTCCACTATTGACGCGCTCCCGTCATGGCGTGACCCCGACCCAGGCCGGCCGCACTTTGCTCCAGCACGCCCGCATTATCCTCGAGCAAGCTGAACGGCTGCGCGAGGACCTCGGCGCCTACGCCGGCGGGCTCGCCGGACAGGTGAGGGTGCTTTCCAACACCAATGCGCTGACCGAGTTTTTACCGGAGACGCTAAGCGCGTTTCTCGCCGCCAATCCGAATGTCAGCGTCGATCTGGAGGAACGATTGAGCGATGAAATCGTCGGCCTGATCGCGGAGGGCGTCGGCGATCTCGGCATCGTTGCCGGCACGGTCGACGCCGGCGGGCTGACGACGTTTCCGTTCCGCAGCGACCGCTTCGTCGCTGTGGTGGCGAAGAATCATGCGCTGGCCGGCCGCGACAAGATCGGCTTTGCCGAAGTGCTCGACTATGACATTGTCGGGCTCGATCGCGCCAGCGCGATCCAACGATTTCTCGCCAGCAAGGCGGCGGGCCTCGGCCGTCCGCTGCGGTTGCGTGTGCAGTTGCGCAGCTTCGACGCGGTGTGCCGGCTGGCCGAGCGCAACGTCGCGGTCGGTATCGTGCCGCACACCACGGCGCGCGCCGCGCTCAAGTCGATGGCGATCAACGTGATTGAGTTGACCGATCCGTGGGCGGTGCGCGAGCTTACGATTTGCGTGCGCGATCTTGAGGCGCTGCCGCCTTACGCGCGCCAACTGGTCGAGCACATGCGCAAAAGCGCCGCATAGGAATTTGTTTGACGATGTTGTCGGATTGAAATCTTACAGGAGGAAGCGATGAGTGACATTCGTGTTCTTGTGACGGTGGTGGCTTTAGCTGGTTTCTCGATGACGCCGTTTGCGGCACAGGCGCAGGTCGCGAAGGCAGACCTCAAATTCACCGACGGCAAGGAAGCAGGCAGTGTGAACCTGACGCAGACAACAGCGGGCGTGCTGTTCACTCTGACGGTGAAAGGTATGCCGCCGGGCGAGCACGCCTTCCACGTTCATGAGACCGGCAAATGCGAACCGCCGTTCGCGACGGCCGGCGGCCATTTCAATCCTGGAGCCAAGAAGCACGGGCTCGAGGCTGTGGAAGGCGCTCATGCCGGCGACATGCCGAATTTGCATGTGCCGCAGAGCGGCGAACTTACGGTCGAGGTACTTAACGCCGCCGTCACGCTGGAGAAAGGCAAGCCGAACTCGCTGTTTAAGGACGGCGGAACCGCGCTGGTGATCCACGCCGGCACCGACGACTACAAGAGTGACCCGGCCGGCAACGCGGGCGGCCGTATTGCCTGTGGCGTTGTGAATTGATTAGCGCGGGATGAGCACCCAATAGTCGAGGTCGAGAATCACCGCAGGGTCATAATCATCGCCGGCCCCGCGGGTCGTCCCGCCTTCGGCGGGCCCGAGGGCAAGCTTCAACGGAAAATCCGCGCAGGGTCTGTCCCTGGTCGCGATGGTGCGAATGCGCAGCGCACCGACATCGGTGCGGCCCGGCAGTTCCGCCTTGGCCAGGATTTCTGACCAAGCGAACACGGTATTATCCGCAAACAGCGGATTGACATGCCGACCGCCATTGATGGCGGCGACGTGAAACGCGTTGGCCAGCCCGTTGAAGCTGAGCGCGCGCGCCAATGAAATAACATGACCGCCGTAAATCAGCCGCTTGCCGAACCGGCCTTTGCTCTCGGTGAAGGCGTTAAAGTGAATGCGTGCGGTGTTCTGATAAAGCCGCGTCGCGATCATGTGCTCGGCGTCTT
>JBPCQM010000232.1:0-14331 GCA_050998115.1 Pseudolabrys sp.
GCCCTGGACTGGGGCAGAGCGGAGCTCGGGCTTGTCATCAACGAATTCTACGGCCAGACCGAATGCAATCTGGTGCTGGCCTCCAGCGACACGCTGGGCGTGACGAAGCCAGGCGCCATCGGCAAGCCGGTGCCGGGCCATCAGGTCGCGGTGATCGGCGCGGACGGCAACCGGATCAAGTCCGGCGAAATCGGCCAGATCGCGGTCAAACGGCCCGATCCGGTGATGTTCCTGGAATATTGGGGCCGGCCGGAAGCCACCCGCGACAAGTTCATCGGCGAATGGATGACCACCGGCGATCAGGGCCTCGTTGACGAGCAGGGATATTTTCACTTCGTCGGCCGCGACGACGACGTCATTACCTCGGCAGGTTACCGCATCGGCCCGGGCGAGATCGAGGATTGCCTGATCCAGCATCCGTCGGTGGCGCTCGCGGCGGCGGTCGGCAAGCCGGATGCGTTACGCACCGAGATCGTCAAGGCGTTCGTGGTGCTCAAGCCCGGGCAAGCGCCGTCCGACGCGCTGGCGGCCGAAATCCAAAACTTCGTCAAGACGCGGCTGTCGGCGCACGAATATCCGCGCGAAGTCGCCTTCATCGACGCGATGCCGATGACGACAACCGGCAAGGTGATCCGGCGGCTGCTGCGGGAAAAGGCCTAGGCGCGCGTCGGGGGGCGAAGACGGCGGCGCACGACAATAAAGAGCAAAACCGATTCTACGATCAGCGCGCTGGAGGTCGCGAGCGCGGCGCCTTCGATGCCGAACGTCGGAATGAGCACGATGCACAAGCCGAGATTGATCGCGAAGGCGAGCGCATAGATCGCGGCGCATTGCTTGCGGTCGCCAAGCATGTTCAAGAGCCGCTCAGCCGGACCGACCGTCGCGCGCGACAGCATCCCGGCGGCGAGGATGAACATCACGCCATAGCCCGCGGTGAATTGCGGGCCAAACAGCGACAACAAAGGATAGCCGAACGCGAGGATCAGCACGCAGGCGCCGAGCGAGGGCCAGAACGTCCAGCGGCAGGTTTCGGCGAAGAACGCCGCCAACCGCTTGCGGTCGCCGCGCACGTGATACTGCGTGAATTTATGCGTGGTGACGTTGGCGATGGCGAAATAAACGAAGGCGACGATGGCGAGAATTCGCGCTGCTGCAAAATAGATCGCGACCTGGTCGGGCGTGCCGAAATGCTCAAGCGCGATGATGTCGACATAAGTGAGCAGGAGATAGAAGCCTTCCACCATCAAAATCGGCAACGAGGTGGCGAGCCAGAGCTTCGGCTCGTAACGTTTACGCCCGGCGCGCGTTTTGGCCTTGAGACGGCGGTCGAGCACGACAAGCTGGCCGAGCGTCACCAGCCAGATGGTGGCGACCGCGACCAGCATCGCGGTGACCGCGTCGGTGGCGAAGCCAAACAGATAAGCCGCGCCCATCAGAAGCGTGAGCAAAAGCTGGCGCCAAATATAGAACGGCATCAGCGCGAGATTCGGCCAGTTGTAGGCCTGCGCGATGCCAACCTGCACCTGCACCAGGCCGTAGATCGGCAGCGTCAGGCAGGCCAGCAATAGCGGAACGACGGTGAAATGATCGAGCCATGGCCGCAGCGCGAAGACACCGAGCCCGCAGATTACGGAGAGCGCGGTCGCGATGGCGAACGCGAGCCAACGGCTGCCGGACAAAAAGCCGCGCAACCGATCGTAAGCCTTGAGCTCGGTGTATTCGGGAATGAAGCGCCGCGCCGCCGACGACAGGCCGCCGTCCGACAGTGCGCCGATCATCAACACCCAGGTCCACACGTAGATGTAGATGCCGAGCTCGTAACTGCCCATCCAGCGCGCCAGCAGCACCTGCGATATCAGCGCGAGCATCGCGCTGCCGATCCGCACCAAAAACACGTTGCCGGCGGCGCGCTGCGCCACACGGCTGTCGCTGCCGTCGGTTAGCCACGTCCTGGCGCGGGCGAACAGGTCGGCAAAAGCCAGCCCGGAAAACGTTGCGCCGCGTTGCGAGCCGACCATCGCCATTGCGCGAACTTGGCGAGAAATTGTTAAGAATCGGTTGGGTGGCGCGGATACAGGGGATTACGCGCCGTCCAGCCTGGCGACATCGGCGAGCATCGTCTCCACCACGCGCCGCTCATCGGCATTAAGCGCGGCCTGCGGCGGCACCGGATCACCAACCGCGTAGCCTTGGATCTGCAGTCCCGCCTTGATGCAGGCGGCGAGATTGAAGCGTGCGAAGGCTTCGTTGATCCGCCACAGCTTGCGTTGCAACGTCATCGCTTCCGGCCAGCGCGCCGCCTTGCACAGGTCGTACAGCTTCACGCTCTGACGCGGCACGATGCAGGCCGGTCCCGCCATCCAGCCGACGCCGCCGATCAGCATCACAGCGGCGGGAATATGCGCCGACGCGGAGAACACTGAGAGCCCCGGGCAGCGGTTGATGATCGAGAGCAAACGCCCGGTATTGTTCGAGGCGTCCTTGATGTAGCGGATGCGCGGATGCTCCGCGAGCCGCGCGATGACGTCGAGGGTGAGATCGCTGCGCTGGAAATTCGGGTTGGTGTAGAGCACGACCGGAATGTCGACGGCGTCGGCGATGGCGCGGAAGTAAGATTCGACCTGCGCATCCTTCAGCGGGAAATAGGCGTCGAGGATGGCAAGGATGCCGCCGGCGCCAAGCTCCTGATAGTCGCGCGCCTGCGCCACCGCGTCGGCAGTCGCGGTCGACGCGACACCGGCGACCACCGGGACGCGGCCTTTGGCGGCCTCTACGGTCGCTCGCACCACGGCGCGGCGCTGCTTGCGGTCGAGATAGGCGAACTCGCCGGTCGAGCCGAGCGGAGTCAGGCCGTGCACGCCGGCCTTGATCAGGTCGTCGCCCAATTTCGCCAGCACGTCGGTCAAAATGCGGCCGGATGAATCGATCGGCGAGACCAGATAAGGAAAGACGCCGTAGAAATCGCTCATTAAAAACTCGATGGTCTGCGCGGATGCTACTCTAGCCCGGCGTGGGCAGGATGAAACAACCGAAAATGGCGAGTGAGGACACATTGCAAGCGCCGGTCGCCATCGTCGGCGGCGGCCCGGTTGGCATGATGCTGGCGTTGTTCCTCGACCGCCACGGCGTTCAATCGGTAGTGTTCAACACCGACCCTTCGGTGCGCGTGCATCCCAAGGGCTCGACGCAAAATGCGCGCACGCTCGAACACTACCGGCGGCTCGGCCTGGCGCCGCGAATGCGCAAGCTCGGCCTGCCGCCGGAGCATCCGACCGACGTCGCTTATTTCACCCGGTTCAACGGCTACGAATTGGCGCGGCTATCGATGCCGTCGGAAGCCGAAAAGATGAGTCGGCGCGTCGCCGCGCCGGAAACTGATCAGTTGGTCGAGCCGATTTTGCGCGCCAATCAGATGTATGTGGAAGCGGTGCTGCTCGAACATCTACACCGCCAGCCAAATGTCACCCTGCGGTTCGGTGCGACGGTAACGGCGTTCCGGCAGGACATCGATGGTGTGTCGCTCGAAGCTGAGTGCGATAACGGCGCAAATGAGCAATGGCGGGTGCAATATTTGGCCGGCTGCGACGGCGGCAAAAGCTTCGTGCGGCGCACGCTCGGCATCCGCTATGAGGGTAGTGCCAGCCTTGATCAGGCGTTCTTCGGCCCCTCGATGGTCTCGACTTATTTTCGCGCGCCGACGCTCGATCGCGATTTCCTCGGCCGGCGCCGCGCCTGGCAGTATTGGGTGGTCAATCCGCAATTGCGTACGGCAGTGGTGGCGCTCGACGGCGCCGATGAATTTATTTTGTGGTCGCGGCTGAGCGATCCGGATGCCGGCGTCGACGACAATGCGATCCGCCGTATCGTTCAGCAGGCCACCGGCGCGGATATTCCGGTCAAGATTATCGCGCACGGCCCCTGGATCGGCGGCGTCGCGCTGCACGCCGAGGCGTTCGGCGAAGGCCGGGTCTGGCTGGCCGGCGACGCGGTGCATCTGTTCACGCCGACCGGCGGCTTCGGCATGAATACCGGAATCGACGACGCCGCCAATCTGGCGTGGAAGCTCGCGGCGGTGTTGCAGGGCTGGGGCGGCGAGGGGCTACTTGCCTCTTATGCGCAGGAAAGGAAGCCGATCGCGGTACGCAATACCTCGGCGTCGCGCGCGCTGGCGCAGAATATCGGCGACGTGAAAGTGCCGCCGCAACTCGAGGAGAACAGCCCGGCGGGCGAGGCGGCGCGGCGCGAGGTCGGTGCGTTCCTATCGACCTTCGGCGAGGAATTCGGTTCGATCGGCGTGCAACTTGGCGCGCGCTATGACGGCTCGCCGATCATCGCGGCGGACGGAACGCCGCCGGCGGATTCATTTACTGCTTATGTACCAAGCAGCGTGCCGGGCGGCCGCGCGCCGCATGTCTGGATCGGCGCGGATCGCGGCATCGGCGACTCGCTGTTCGACCGGTTCGGCATCGGCTTCACGCTATTGCGGCTCGGGCCGAAACCGCCGTCCGCCGCGGGCTTTGAAGCGGCGGCACAGACTCGCGGCGTGCCGCTCAAGGTGGTCGATATCGCCAGCGAGCCGGCGCGCGCGCTGTACGGCTGCGATCTCGCCTTGATCCGGCCCGATCAGCATGTCGCCTGGCGGGGCAATGCGGTGTCCGCCGATTGTGGAAGCCTGCTTGCGCTGGTGACTGGCGGCTAGCCCGAGAAGCCGCCACCATCAAGAAACGCTTGTTCCTCCGGCGTCGTCTTGCGGCCGAGCGCGGCGTTGCGATGCGGGAAGCGGCCGAACTTGCGGATGATGTCGGCGTGGATGTTCGCCCATTTCAGGTCGTCACTGCCGACCGCGATGTAAAGCGCGATGGCGTGCTCCTGGTCGGTCGGTTCCTCGGAATGCATGAACGGCAGGTAGAAGAAATCGCGCAGCTCGCCGGAAAGCTGGCCAATTTGACCGTCGTAACCCTTGATCAGCGCGCCGGCGGCGATGCCGCGCGCCAGTGGATCGGTGGCGAAAGCGCGCGCGTTATCGCGGAACATGTTGCGCGGAAACTGGTCGAGCAGAATGAGTAAGGCGAGCGCACCTTCGGCGCTGTGTTCCCAATCCCTGAGTTGCCCCTTGGCGGCCGCTTCGTAGGTGGCGAAAAACCGCTCACGGATCTCGGCGTCGAACGCCAGGTCCTTGCTGAACCAGCGCTCGTAGCCGGCCTCGCGCCAGAACGAGACGATGTCAGCGGCGGTCGCAATGCTCGGGTTGGCGGCGGCCGAAGTCATGCCGCCACCGGAGACGACATGGCTTCCTCGCGTAGGGCGCGGCGCAGGATTTTGCCGACATTGGTCTTCGGCAGCTCGGTGCGGAATTCGATCTGCCGCGGCACTTTGTAGCTGGTTAGGCGGGCCTTGAGGAAATCGCGTAGCTCGCTTTCGTCCGGCCCGGCCAGTTTACGAACGACGAATAGCTTTACGGCTTCGCCGGAATGGGGGTCGGGCACGCCGACTGCCGCGCACTCCAGGATGCCGCCCTGCGTCATGGCGACGTCTTCGACCTCGTTCGGAAAGACTTTGAAGCCGGAAACCGTGATCATATCCTTCTTGCGGTCGACAATCTTGACGCGGCCTTGCTCGTCCATGATGCCGATATCGCCGGTGCGGAAGAACCCGTCTCTGGTTGTCACCAATGCCGTCTCCTCAGGCCGGTTCCAGTAACCGGCCATCACCTGCGGACCGCGCGCGCAAATTTCGCCGCGCTGGCCGAGCGCGACTTCGGTGTCATTCTCGTCGCGGATCGAAACCTCGGTCGACGGCAGCGGCAGCCCGATGGTGCCGGTCCATTCCGTGATGTCGGTGCGGTTGCAGGTGAGGACAGGCGAAGTCTCGGACAGGCCGTAGCCCTCGATGATGGGCACGCCGGTTGCCTTGATCCATGCGTCAGCCACCGCGTGCTGCACCGCCATGCCGCCGCCGACAGCGCACTTTAATCCACTCCAGTCGATCGTCTTGAAGTCCGGATGATTGAGGAGCCCGTTGAACAGCGTGTTTACGGCGGGAAAAATATTCACCGTATATTTGCGGAGGTCCTTGATCAGCGCGGGCAAGTCGCGCGGATTGGCGATCAGCAGGCACATTCCCCCGATGCGAAGCGAGAACAGGAAGCATCCGGTCAACGCAAAGATGTGATAAAGCGGCAGCGCAGTGACGAAGATTTGCTGTCGCGCCAGCGGCGCGCGGCTCACCGCGGGCTTCTCCCAGGCTTCGACCTGCAACGTGTTGGCGATGAGATTGCGGTGAGTCAGCGTAGCGCCTTTTGCGACGCCGGTGGTGCCGCCGGTATATTGCAAAAAGGCGACGTCCCGCGGACCGAGTTCGGTCCTTTCGAACGTCAGCCTTTGACCCGCGGCCAAGGCCTGATTGAACCGGACCGCGCCGGGCAGAGCAAAGGGCGGCACAAGTTTCTTCACCCGCCGCACGACAAAATTGACGATGAGCCCCTTCACGCCAAGCATGTCGCCGAGGCTGGCGACGATCACGTGCCTGAGCTTGCTGCCGGGAAGCGCCTGCTCGACGACATTGGCGAAATTTTCAAGCACGATGATCGCTTCGGCGCCGGAATCTCTCAACTGGAATTCTAGCTCGCGCGGCTTGTAGAGCGGATTGACGTTCACCACCGTGAGGCCGGCGCGCAGCACAGCAGCAATGGCGACCGGATATTGCAGGCAATTCGGCATCATCAGGGCCACGCGCGCGCCACGTTCGAGACCCCGTGACTGCAGAAACGCGGCGAGCGCGCGCGAGCTTTGATCGAGCGCGCCATAGGACATTGTCGTGCCCAGGAACGCCGCCGCCGGCCGGTTGCGATAATTTCGTACGCTGTCCTCGAACAGCGCGGCCAGTGAGGGAATAGCCGAAGGGTCGATGTCAGGAGGAACGCCGGGCTCGTAATGGCGCAGCCAGATACGTTCCATCTTGTGATTCCTGGCGTTTCCCCGAACAGCCACGCAAGCCGTTTGCCCAGCATCCGGCGAACCACGCTGCGGCGCAAGACTGCTAGCGGTCAACGCCGCCGAACGGCACCAGTGGGTTGTCGGTTAGCGCCGCGCGGTCGGGCCGGTCGGGCGCCGCCGTATTGAGAAACGCGGCGAACAACTCGCGCACGGTTTTCTCCGGCAGGTCGCGGGTAATGAAGACCAGCCGGGTGCGGTGGTCGCCATCGGGCCAGCCTTCCAGCCGGGTCACCGGGTGGAAGATGTGCTGGACGCCGTGCACCACCACCGGCTGGTCCGGCATTTCCGCCAGTTTCACGATGCCCTTGAGCCGCAGCAGATTTGGCCCGTGCAGCGAACGCAGCAGTTCGAGAAACATCTCCAGCGTGGCGACCGCGATCGGCGTGTCGCTGGTCAGCGCGAAGGTGCGGATGCGCTCGTCATGGCGGTTGGGATCGTGGCCCTGATGGCGGCCGTGATCGTGGGCGTGGTCGTGCCCGTGATGAGCCTCATGGCCATGATCGGCATAAGCCTCCTCCGCCAGCCACTTCTTGACGTCGGGAATCTTGCGCGCCGGGTCGTACAGCCCGCAATTCAGCAGCCGGTCCGGCGTCGCTTCGCCTTTGGCGGCGTCGAGAATGGCGGCCGCCGGATTGAGCGCACGCAGCCGCGCGATCAGCGCGTCTTTTTGCGCCGGCTCGGCGAGGTCGGTCCTGCTCAGCACCAGCCGGTCGGCCATCGCCGCCTGCTTGACGGCTTCGGGATGGGCGTCAAGCGTAGCCGAGCCATTGACCGCGTCGACTACGGCGATGACGCCATCGAGGCGATAGCGCATCAGGAGATAAGGGTGCGCCATCGCGGTGTGCAACACCGGCGCCGGATCGGCGAGGCCGGTGGTCTCTAGCAGCAGTCGGCGGAATTTGCAGCGGTTGTTGTCGAGGTCGCGCAGCAGCGTTTCGAGCGCGTCGACCAGATCGCCGCGCATAGTGCAGCACAGGCAGCCCGATTGCAGCAGCACCACATTGTCGCTGACATATTCAACCAGCAGATGATCTAGGCCGATCTCGCCGAATTCGTTGATGACGACGGCGGTCTCGGCCAGCGCCGGGTCTTTCAGCAATTTGTTGAGCAGCGTGGTTTTGCCGGCGCCGAGAAAGCCGGTGAGGATAGTAATCGGGATCGGCTCCGCCGGGGTGCGAAAACGCGGGCGCTCATCGGCTTCGCTCATTGCGTCGCCGTGGTGACTTTCTTCTTGGCAGCCGGTTTTACCGGCGCAGCGGCTTTCGGCTTTTCGCTGGCTGCGCTGTCGGGCTTGCCGGCGGCGGCTTTCTTCTTGCGCGGCTTCGACTTGGCCGCCGCGACCTTGACGACCTGGTCGGGATTGTCAGCCGGGCCGGTGAATACCTGGAGCGGCGCCTCGGTTTCGACCGCCGGTCCGAGTACAAATTTGGCGATGCCGGTCTTGATGCTGTAGGCGAGCGCCGAACTGTCGCTGCCAGGCGGGGCGTCCTTGTTGGCCTGCGATTCGTCACCCTCGTCGTTGTCTTCGGCGGGCGGCTTGCGGCGATGGCCGCCGCACATCTCGTCGCGCAGGTTGGGCGGCGGCGCATCGATCGGCGCCAGCGCATCGACGGTGCCGAGTGACGGCGTCAGCCAGGACAGGCCGCTGCCGTTGAAGCCGCGCTCGAGCAGCGCCGCGGCTTTCTGCGCGCGCACCGCGCCCGAATAAGAGCCGAGTACGATGGCGATCAGGCGGCGGCCGTTGCGGGTCGCCGAAGCGACCACGTTGTAGCCGGAGGCGCAGATGAACCCGGTCTTCATGCCGTCGGCGCCCGGATAGCGATCGAGCAGCTTGTTGTAGTTGCGGTAGACGCGATTGCCGTAGCGAATGGAATGGATGTGCCAGTATATGTCATACTGCGGAAATTCGGTGATTAGCGCGCGCGCCAGAATACCGAGATCGCGCGCCGAGGTGACGTGATTGTCCGCGGGCAGCCCATTCGGGTTGACGAAATGGCTCTGCGTCATGCCGAGCCTTTGAGCATTGGCGTTCATCATGTCGGCGAAGCCCTCGATCGAGCCGCCGACGCCCTCGGCGATCGTCACCGCCATGTCGTTGGCCGACTTCACCATCAGCATCTTGAGCGCGTTATCGATGGTGACGCGCGTGCCAAGCGCAAATCCCATCTTGGTCGGCGCCTGCGCCACCGCGTTGTGCGACACGGTGAGCAGTGTGTCGAACTTGACCTTGCTCTCCTTGATTGAGCGCAACGTCGTGTAGATCGTCATCAATTTGGTGACGGAGGCTGGATACCACGGATATGTGGCGTTCTCGGCGTGCAGCACCTTGCCGGTCGAGGCTTCGATCAATAACTGCGCTTCGGCGCGCGCGCCGGTCGCGCCGGCAAGCGACAGCGCTGCGGCGGCGGCAATGCCGAAACCAAGGCCAACGGCCTGAAAACGAGGGCTTGAACGCATGCTCAGAGTTGCGGTCCGTACGGATGGAAGAGGGATCGGAGGAGTTCCCAGCCAGCTTTGCTAAAGTATCGAAGCTCGCGCCAGGAGGCAAAGCCGCAGATGTCCCCAACTGGTGATATAGTTGTCCCTGCATCGGCCAGGAAAACGACCAAAGTTCGGCAAAGGGATGCGCCAAGGAGAGTATAATGACCGCCTGTATCGTCGGTTGGGCCCACACCGCGTTCGGTAAGCTTAATGGTGAGAGTGTCGAAAGCCTGATCGTGCGCGTCACAACCGACGCGCTCGCCGATGCCGGTGTGGCCGCCAAGGACGTCGACGAGATCGTGCTCGGCCACTTCAACGCGGGTTTTTCGGCGCAGGATTTCACCGCTGCGCTGGTACTGCAGGCGTCGCCGGATCTGCGCTTCAAGCGCGCAACGCGGGTGGAAAATGCTTGCGCCACCGGTTCCGCCGCCGTGCATCAGGCCATCAAGGCGATCGACGCACGTTCGGCGCGCATCGCGCTTGTTGTCGGTGTCGAGCAGATGACGACGACGCCGGCCCCCGAGATCGGCCGCAATTTGCTCAAGGCTTCTTATGTGCGCAACGAGGCCGAGATTGACGGCGGCTTTGCCGGCATCTTCGGCAAGATCGCCGGCGCTTATTTCCAAAAGTACGGCGACCAGTCCGATGCGCTCGCCATGATCGCGGCGAAAAATCACAAGAACGGCGTCGGCAATCCCTATGCCCAGATGCGCAAGGATCTCGGCTACGAATTCTGCCGCAACGAAAGCGAGAAAAACCCCTACGTCGCCGGGCCGCTCAAGCGCACCGATTGTTCGCTGGTGTCGGACGGCGCCGCCGCGCTGGTGATCGCCGATGTCGAAACCGCGTTGAGGCTCGACAAGGCGGTGGCGTTTCGCGCCGCCGCCCATGTGCAGGATTTCCTGCCGATGGCCAAGCGCGACATCCTCAAATTCGAAGGCTGCGCGCTCGCCTGGCAGCAGGCGCTGGCGCAAGCGGGACTGACGCTCGGCGATCTTTCGTTCGTCGAGACTCACGACTGCTTCACCATCGCCGAACTGATCGAATACGAGGCAATGGGTCTGACGCCGGAAGGACAGGGGGCGCGCGCACTCAAGGAAGGCTGGACCGCCAAGGACGGCAAATTGCCGGTCAATCCGTCAGGCGGCCTTAAGGCCAAAGGCCATCCGATCGGCGCCACCGGCGTATCGATGCACGCGATGAGTGCGATGCAACTTACAGGCGTTGCCGGTGAATTGCAGGTGAAAGACGCGCGGCTCGGCGGCCTGTTCAATATGGGCGGAGCTGCGGTCGCCAATTACGTCAGTATCCTGGAACGGATCCGCTGAACCCGGTCGCGATTTTGGCATCGCGAAATTGAATCGAATTTGACGCAACCCGACGCACGCGAAAATTTGCGGGCAACAGCGGATGTTGTGCTACCATTTGAACTTAAAGACAGCCGTTTGCGCGCGTACGAGTGCCGCGATCGGACGTCACGGGGGCGCTGATAATGACCAATATTCCGACCGATCTGCTGCGGACCCTGATCGCGGTGGTGGACCTGCGCAGCTTTACTAAGGCCGCGCAATCGCTCAACATCACTCAGCCGGCGGTCAGCGCGCAAATCCGGCGCCTGCAATCCATGCTCGACACCGACCTGTTCGACCGCTCCGCTCCCGGCGTAAGCCTGACGCCGCAGGGCGAAGCTGTGCTCGGCTATGCGCGCCGCATGCTGTCGATCAACGACCAGATTCTCAGTCTGGCCGAGCCTAAGTCGGATGCGCGGCGTATTCGCATTGGTCTGCCTGGCGATCTGTCCGGGCCCCTACTGCCTTGGACGCTGGCGAAATTCGCGCTGCGCTGGCCGAGCTATAGTTTCCAGATGTACAGCGGCGCGGTCGGCCCGATCATGCGCGAGCTGCGCCAGGGAGACACCGATATCGTGGTGGCGCTGTCGCACGAGGCGCCGGTCGATGCGCGCCATACCTGGGAAGATCAACTGGTCTGGGTGCGCAGCGATGCGACCAAGGTCGATCCGCGCGGGCCGGTACCGATGCTGGCGTTCAGCCAGGATTGCATGTGCTATCGCGCCGGCGTCAACGCCCTCAATAAGGCGGGTCGCGATGTCAAATTGGTGATGACCGCCTCCACGGTGCTCTCGCTGTCGGCCGGCGTCGATGCCGGGCTTGGCACCATGGTGATGACGAACGGTCGCGTGCGGCTGACGCAATTGAAGCGCTGGGAGGATGCGCCGCTGCCGCCGCTGCCGGGGCTGCACGTCGGAATTTACGTGCGCGAGGGCGCCGATATCGAGCCGCTGCTGACACTGGCCGACGATCTGGCGCCGGCGCTGCGGCCGCGCCCGGATAATATCGAACGCAGCGACTACCAAGGCGTTCGTAGCGCCTTCAATAAGGCGGCAAGTTCCCGAGGCTGATCGTTTCCGCCCTGCGTCTGTCCCCAGCCCGCCACGCCACGAGGGCCAAATGGGGCTAAATTGGGCCGGTGTCTTTCATCGAGCGAGCAATGCCGCTCCAAGCCCATACCCCTGCGAGCGCGAGACCCGATATCCCGACGTTTCGCGCGCCGTATGCCGGCGCTGACGAGGAATTCGCCGCGCGCTTCCTGGCCGAGACGGCGCGCTCCGCGCAGGCCGAGGCGCGGGCCGATGCCGGCGCCACACGGCTGATCGGCGCGATCCGAGCGCGGATCGGCGGACTGGGCGGCGTCGAAGACTTTCTCCACGCCTACGCGCCCTCGACCAAGGAGGGCATGGCGCTGATGGTGCTGGCGGAAGCCCTGCTGCGCATTCCCGACGCCGCCACTGCCGACCGGCTGATCGAGGACAAATTGGCGGCGGCCGACTGGTCGCATCACGACCTCTCGAGCCCATTCCTGGTGACGGCGTCGGCCTGGACGCTTGGCTTGACGGCGCGGATCATCCAGCCCGGCGAGACACCCGAAGGCATCGTCGAGTCGCTGGTGAAGCGGCTCGGTCTGCCGGCGGTGCGTACCGCGACGCGCCAGGCGATGCGGCTGCTCGGCTCGCATTTCGTGCTGGGCCAGACCATCGACGAAGCGCTCGATCGTGCCGACGGACACCCTGAATCGCGTTACTCGTTCGACATGCTCGGCGAGGCGGCGCGCACCGCCGCCGACGCGCAGCGTTATTTCGAAGCTTATGCCGGCGCGATAGAAGCGATCGGCAAGGATGCCAACAAGCAGGACGCCAAGCCACTGCCAATACCGAAATTTGGCATTTCCGTGAAGCTGTCGGCGTTGCATCCGCGCTACGAGCCATTGTCGCGCGAACGCGTGCTGGCTGAACTGCCGCCGCGGCTGCTCGCACTGGCGCGGCGCGCCAAACATTACGATCTCAACTTCACCGTGGACGCCGAGGAAGCCGACCGGCTCGAATTGTCAATCGAGGTGATCGGCGGTGTGCTGCGCGATTCTTCGTTGTCCGGATGGGACGGCTTCGGCATCGCGGTGCAGGCCTATCAGAAGCGCGCCGGCGCGGTGATCGCCTGGCTAGCGGACAGTGCTGAGGCGCTAAACCGCCGGCTGATGGTGCGCCTGGTCAAGGGCGCCTATTGGGATACCGAGATTAAGCGCGCGCAGGAGCGCGGGCTTGCCGACTATCCGGTGTTCAGCCGCAAGCCGATGACGGATTTATCGTTCACGGCTTGCGCGCGGCAATTGCTGGCGGCGCGGCCGCGGCTTTTTCCGCAGTTCGCCACCCATAATGCACTGAGCGTTGCCAGCGTGATCGAGGACGCCGGCGACTGCAAAGGCTATGAATTCCAGCGGCTCTACGGCATGGGCGAGGTGCTGTACGAGACTTTGCTGGCTGGCTATCCCGAACTTGGCTGCCGCGTTTACGCGCCGGTCGGCGGTCATGCCGATCTGCTGGCTTATCTGGTGCGTCGGCTGTTGGAAAATGGCGCCAATTCGTCGTTCGTTTCCGCCGCCGCCGATCCGGCGGTGCCGTTTGCCGATATTCTCAACCGCCCAAAACAATGGATTGGCGACGGCTCCGCGGCGCGCCATCCCCGTATTCCGCTGCCGCGCGATCTTTATGCGCCGTCGCGCAAAAATTCCGCGGGCGTCGAATTTGGCGACTGCGCCGGCTTCGACGCACTGCTTGCCGACGTCCGCGCCGCAGCGCCGTCCGATCCAAGTGCGGCACCGCTGGTGAACGGTTTGCCGCTCGGCGGCGCTTATCGCGCGGTACGCTCGCCGATCGACGGCGCGGAAATCGGTGGCGTGACCGAAGCGGACGAAACCACGGCGTCTGCTGCGATGGCGGCGGCGCAAACCGGATTCCCGGCATGGGATGCGACGCCGGTTAAAGCCCGCGCGGCCGCGCTGCAGCGCGCCGCCGATCAGATCGAAGCGAATCGCGGCCGTTTGATCGCGCTGCTGCAGAGCGAGGGCGGCAAGACGCTCGACGATTGCGTGTCGGAAGTGCGCGAAGCCGCCGATTTCTGCCGCTATTACGCCGCGCAAGGCCGCACCGCCTTAACCCCGCAAATGCTGCCCGGGCCAACCGGCGAGAGCAACGAATTGCGCTACCGCGGCCGCGGCGTGTTCGTTTGCATCAGCCCGTGGAATTTTCCGCTGGCGATCTTTACCGGGCAGATCGCCGCGGCGCTGGCCGCCGGCAACTCGGTGGTGGCCAAGCCCGCCGAGCAGACACCGCTGATTGCGCAGGAAGCTGTAAAGCTGTTGCACGCCGCCGGCATTCCGGCGAGCGCGCTACATCTGGCGCCGGGCGACGGCAAAATTGGTGCGGCTTTGGTCGCGGACGCGCGCGCCGCCGGCGTCGCCTTCACCGGCTCGACCGCCGTGGCGCGCGACATCAATCAGGTGC
>JBPCQM010000034.1:0-5705 GCA_050998115.1 Pseudolabrys sp.
GCTCTGCCCCAGTCCAGGGCCTCGACGCCGAGCGACTCGCCGCCCGAGGCCATGGTACGCAGGTTGAATTGGTAGCGTCCGCGCGGCGACGGCGCCGCCCGCATCATGCGCAACGCGGTCGGCGGGATGAACGCGTTGCGAACGCCGGCGCGCGCCATCAGCGCGAAGGCATCCTCCGGATCGAACTTGTCGAACTTGCGCGCCACGGTCGGAACGCCGTGATGCAGGCACGGCAACAGCACATCGAGCAGGCCGCCGGCCCAGGCCCAGTCAGCCGGCGTCCAGTAGCGGTCGCCCGGTTGCGGGAATGGAAAGTGCGGCATCTCGGCGCCGGGCAGATGTCCGAGCAGCACGCGATGGCCGTGCAGCGCGCCCTTCGGCTGGCCGGTGGTGCCGGACGTATAGATCATCATCGCCGGGTCGTCGGGTGATGTAATCTCGGGCGTGAAACCCGTCGAGGCTTTCGCCAATAAATCGGGAAAGCTGCCGGCGCTACCCGCCAAATCGCCGGTTTTGCCGTCGATGGATAGCACGCAAGCGAGCCCCGGCGCCTCGGCGCGAATGCCCGCGAGCTTCGCCAGCCCTGGCGCATTGGTGATCAGCGCCTTGGCGCCGGAATTCTGCAAGCGGTACAACAGCGCGTCCGGCCCGAACAAGATCGCGATCGGCAGCGCGACGGCGGCGAGCTTGTAGATCGCGATATGCACCGCTGCGACTTCCGGCGCCTGCGGCAGCAAAATGGCAACGCGGTCGCCGCGCTGGATGCCTTGCGCGCGAAGCACATTGGCGAGCCGGTTGGAAGTCTCACGCAACCAGCCGTAGCTGAACGGTTCCTCGCGGCCGTCCGGCCGAATATGCGCGATGACAAGCCGGCCGGGATCGCGCGCCGCCCAGCGGTCGCAGCAATCGACCCCGATATTATATTGCGCCGGGATATTCCAGCGAAACCCGCGGTAGAGCGCATCGTAATCGTGCGTCGAAGAAGCCGGCATGGCGGCGGCACGTTATGGCGCAACGCAGCGAGGGTAAAGCGCATGCCGCCGGAATCAGCCGCGCGTGTCAGGCTCGGCCAGGATCAACGCCCAGAACACTTTGTATTTCGAATTGGGCGCGTAGACCGCCGCGATGCCGATGCGGCTTGCGCCCTTCAGCAGCATATTGGCGCGATGCGGTGGCGAATCGCGCCAGCCGGAAAACGCCTCGGCCAGCGTGTGATAGCCGGCGCCGATATTCTCCGCCGCGATCTTGGCGTTGTAGCCGGAGGCCTTCAGCCGGGCCGTAAACGGCCGCTTGGCGTCATGATCGAGCGCGTTCTTCGCCGCCATGGCGCGGGCCTGATCCTCGGCAAGCTTCATCAGCGCCGGATCGAGCGCGACGGCATCGAGGCCGTTGTTGGAGCGGTAGCCGGAAATCATCGAGGCCGCCGCCGCGGCATCGAGCTGGGCGCCCGGCTCCGCCAGGTTTCGATAGAAACTCGGCTCGCCTTTCGGCACGTATTCGGCGGCGCAGCCGGAAAGCGCCAACACGAAAATAGCAACCAAAGGCCGGCAAAATTTCATGGGAAGCTCTCTCCGAATCGCCGCAACTTGGTCGCCGACCGTGGCCGAATGGTGGAGCTCAAAACGTGGCGTTAGCGAAATAGGCTGGCGATGCCGTAAAAAATCGCGGCGAGCGCCGCCGAGGCCGGGATCGTAATGATCCACGCGATGACGATACCCTTGGCGACCCCCCAGCGCACCGCTGATACTTTCTTCGCCGCACCGACGCCGATGATCGCCCCGGTGATCGTATGTGTTGTCGAAACCGGAATGCCCATCCAGGTCGCGGCAAATAGCGTGATGGACCCGCCGGTTTCCGCGCAAAAGCCCTGCATCGGCGTCAGTCGTGTGATCTTGCTGCCCATCGTCTTCACGATGCGCCAGCCGCCGGCCATGGTGCCCGCGGCCATGGCGAACTGGCAGGCGATCACCACCCAGAACGGAATGTGGAATTCGCCGCCGAGATAGCCCTGTGAATAAAGCAGCACCGCAATGATGCCCATGGTCTTCTGAGCGTCATTGCCGCCGTGGCCGAGCGAATAAAGCGACGCCGAAACGAACTGCAGCCGCTGGAACGTGCGATCGACGGCGAACGGCGTCCAGCGCAGGAAGATCCAGGAGGTCGCCAGTACCAGAACGAGCGCCAGCAAGAACCCGGCGAGCGGCGAGCCGGCGATGGCCAGCACGGTCGGCACCAGACCCTTCCAGACAATCACGCTGACCCCGGCCTTGGCGACGCCAGCCCCGATCAAACCGCCCACCAGCGCGTGCGAGCTCGAAGACGGGATGCCGAGACCCCAGGTGATCAGGTTCCACACGATCGCGCCCATCAGCGCCCCGAACACCACGCTGGGATCGACGATATTCGGATCGATGATGCCGGTGCCCAGCGTCTGGGCGACATGAAGGCCGAAAAATAGGAAGGCGATGAAATTGAAAAACGCTGCCCAGGCCACCGCGTATTGCGGTCGTAGCACGCGGGTCGACACGATCGTCGCGATCGAATTCGCTGCGTCATGCAGACCGTTGAGGAAATCGAATACCAGCGCGACCGCAACGAGGCCGACCAGCATCGGGAATGACAGCACGACATCCATGATCACGCGCCCGGTTCGTTACACGTGCTCGATCACGATGCCGTGCAATACATTGGCTACGTCGTCAAAACGGTCCACCACCTTTTCGAGATGGTCGTACACTTCATTGCCGATGAAAAAAGCCATCGCGTTGCCGCCGGCGTTCGCCTGATATAGCGTTCGAAGGCCCTTGTCGTGCAGGTCGTCGGCGCGGCCCTCCAGGGCGGAGATTTCCGCGGTCAGCGTGCTGATATGGCTGGCTTCCGAGCTGATTGATTTGAGCAGCGGCACCGCTTCCTGCACCAGTTGCGCGCATTTGACGACGGTGTCGGCCATCTCGCGCATCTGCGGCGTGAATTCCTTGATGTCGAACAACTGGATCGACTTGGCGGTCTTCTGCATCTGGTCGATGCTGTTGTCCATCGAGGTGATCAAGTCGCGGATATTGCCGCGGTCGAACGGCGTGATGAAGGTGCGGCGCACCGCGATCAGCACCTCGCGGGTGACGTTGTCGGCGTCCTGCTCGCGGTCCATCACGGTTTGATAATTGGCGGCAATAGCGTCGCCGCCCTCCAGCATCCGCCGCAGCGCCTGCGCACCCGCCAGCACCGCTTGCGAATGATTGGCGAACATGTCGAAGAAGCGATCCTCCTTCGGCATCAGGGCTTGAAACCAGCGCATCGCAGTCTCCGTCGGTCGGACCGCGGCAACCTAATCGGTTGCCCGTCAAAGGCGAAACCGGCTGCGGGCCCGTGGGGATAAGCCGGGAACAAGCGGGTTGCGCCGCGGATTGTGACATCGTGAAAGCCCAACAAACCCGGAGGTTACGCGGCTCAAGCCTGCTGCATCGGCGCGCGAGCTTGGTTAGGCAAATCGCCGGATCGGGCGGAGCTGGAAATACGGCTGGGTTATTTCACGATGCCGGTGCGCCCGCTGCGCGCGACTGGAGCGCCGGGATGGATTGGGTCGACCCGGCGCTGGCCAAACGCTCAATGCAGTTGATGGCCGAGCCCAGGTAATGCCGCGCGTCAATGCCGCGATCGGCAAGACGCAACTCAGTTCAGCGGCGGAATGAAGGTTTAGCGCCGCGCCGGTGGCGGTAGCGGCGACGAGGTGATCGCGGGGCCGTTCGAGGAAACCCCAGCCGATCCGGTGGCCAGCGGGCCGCTTTGCGGATTCGCCGCCCCGCCCTGCATATTGGCGGCGGTAGCCGCCGGCTTGTCGAACGGCAGCACCACGACGCGGGTCCCGACCTGAACGCGGCTGTAGAGATCCTCAACATCGTCGTTGAGCATGCCAACGCAACCCGACGACACGTATTTGCCGATCGTCGAGGGCTGGTTGGTGCCGTGGATGCGATAGACCGTCTTGCCGAGATACATCGCGCGCGCGCCGAGCGGATTGCCCGGGCCACCGGCGGTGAAACGCGGCAGATAGGGCTGGCGCTCGATCATTTCCGCGGGCGGGTGCCAGTCGGGCCACTCGGCCATCTTGCTGATGCGCTCGGTGCCGGCCCAAGTGAAACCCTCGCGGCCGACGCGCACGCCGTAGCGCATAGCCTTGCCGTTGCCGAGTACGAGATAGAGATATGTATTCGGCGTATCGACGATCAGCGTGCCGGCCGGCTCTTTGGTCTGGTAGTCGACAAGCTGGCGCCTGAGGTTGAGCGGCAGTTCCTTGAGTTCGCCGCTTTCCGGCTGGTCTTCCGGCGGCAAAGCGGCGGTGCTCACCGGAGCGGGCTGCCCGGCGGCTGGAGCAGCGCCGATCGCCCCGGGTGGACGAATTGCGTCGGGATTATTGGTGTTCGCTGGAGTGCCCGGCTGAGCAACATCCGGCATGCGCTGGCCGGGCGGCACCGCGAAACCGGGGGGCGGCAAGGCCGCATCGGCATCGCGCTCATCCGGCGTGATACGGCCCGGCATGCCCGGCGGCGGGATTTCCTCGACCCGGCGGCTCCGCCGGGGCGGCGGCGCAACCTCATCGTCATCGAACCACGAACGGTAAAACGGCGCGCGCTCCTGGTAGGCGGGGGCGGGCGGTTCCGCGCGGGAAACCGGCGCCGTGCCGTAGATATATTGCGCGGCCACGGGAGTCGCCGGCGCAGCAGCACAGACAATTACCGCTAGAACTGCATCGATTCGGCGGAACATCGAACCCCCGTTTGGCCCAAAAAGCGCACTTTGCATCGCCCAGGATGTGGGCACATTCAAGACCGGAATACGGCTATATCATTAACGTGATCTTGCCGTCGGCCTCAGGCCTTTTGGCCTCGGCCGGGATTTTCGGGACGCTTCGGTGCGGTCGACGAAAACACCGACGCGGATCGGGCACTCGAGCCGCCTGAGCGTGGCGTCAGTCTGCAAGCTCTTGCCACTACCTCTCTTGCTCTCTTGCCGACAGCGCCTTTCAATCTGCCGGCAGAATTGTTCGCAACCAAGCACGGGTGTCGAGATCCAGGTTACCTCGACAGTAAAATCGCCGTCAAATCAGATAGTTAACTAGAAACGTTGCGACCTTCCTTGCCCCTCACGCTTATTTATCCCCGCAGTTAGACACCGCAGGTTTTCGTAGGCCTTGCCGTTTATTGGCCAGAGCACCGACTACAATTGACGGACAGCGTGGATGACGGCCATTTCCGGACAATGGACGAGTCAGGCGACGAAGCGCCCGACGAGGCACTCATGGCCCGCGTCGCGGCAGGCGACCAGCGTGCCTTTCGTGCGC
This sequence comes from Pseudolabrys sp., assembly GCA_050998115.1. Classification (GTDB taxonomy): domain Bacteria; phylum Pseudomonadota; class Alphaproteobacteria; order Rhizobiales; family Xanthobacteraceae; genus Pseudolabrys. The sequence goes on from JBPCQM010000034.1 coordinate 5,339, forward strand.
TGGCGCAGCGGCACGTTTCGTACGCGATCGCGCTCGCGCGCCGCATTCTCGGCAATGGCGCCGACGCCGAAGATGTCGCGCAGGACGCCATGCTACGGGTCTGGATCAACGCGCCGCGTTGGAAACCACTCGCCTCGTTTCGCACCTGGCTCACCCGTATCGTCGTCAATTTATGTATTGACCGCAAACGCAAGATGCCGTTCGCCGCGCCCGAAGTCGCCGGCGAAGTGGCCGATCCATCGCCCGACGCCGCCGCGCAACATGAAACGAGCGAAAACGAACGGCTGCTCGACCGGGCGATCGCTGAGTTGCCGGACCGCCAGCGCGCCGCGATTGTGCTCACGTTTCGCGAGGGCATGAGCAATGC
>JBPCQM010000064.1:0-15307 GCA_050998115.1 Pseudolabrys sp.
ACCCGCCTCCTGCTCGCGCAAAACCGCGATGATCTGCTCTTCGGTAAACCTGATCCGCTTCATCGGTCCGTCCTTCAGAAAGGCCGGACTCTAACTCTCCGTGGAGGAAATACTCAGTGGCAGGTCATAGTCACTCGGAATTTCCTTGTATCGCGACACCTCAATCGCGTTGTAGTTGTCGTAGGCAGGATATTCCTTCGGCCCATATTCCTTCACGGTAACCAACTCTTCGTGACGCTTTTGAATATCCATGTTCGTGAACCAGCACGCATTTCCGTGACTGCGCCAATTCGTTCCGTTCTCGTCACGCCAGCTTCTCACCTCTCTCATCTCGTAATGATCTGGCACCATGAACGCGACGGGGTGCGTGTAGCCCAACCAAATCTTGTTTTCCTGATCAGTTCGAAAATCTCCTTGTAGGTAATAGCGTTCTGGTTGCCGATAATGAGGAACTTCTTCTTGTACCTCACCAACTGCTCAACGTACTCCCGAAACAACGAAAACGGTGGATTCGTGGCCACAATATCCGCTTGCTTGAGCAGCTTGACGCATTCCTCGCTGCGAAAATCGCCGTCGCCTTTTAGCTTGTGTATGCCTATTTGGTCAGGGTCGGGGACGCGGTTCCCGCTCTTGTCGCCGTTGTATTCGAGGTAGATTCCTCTTTCCGCCGTGTGCTTGCTGAACAGATCGGTATCGCAATTCTTGTAGCAGGTGGTGATCAGCTTTTTCAGCTTCAGCTTCTCGAAGTTGTGCGAGAAGTAGTGAAAAAAATTGCTGACCTTGGGATCGTCGCAGTTGCACAGGACGGTCTTGTTCTTGAAATGCTTAGCGTAATGCCGCAGCTCCTTCTCGATGTCGGAAAGCTGGGTGTAAAACTCGTCCTGCTTAGTCGCCTTTGCGGCGCGCAGGCTTCGATTTAATGATTGTGCTCTTGCCGCGGTCACAGGGTTTGGCCTTCCTTATCAATCAAATGTAGTTCATCTCATAATCATGCCCGTCCTGCTTGCGTAAACTTAGCGTCCTCGAATCTGGCGTCGTGAATAATAACGTCAAATAGGCGGATTTCGTACAGAACCGTTACAGTCGGAAGGCCGATTGAGCGCGCGCCATCAAGCGTAAATGATCGCGTTGCGCCGCTTTCAGTTACTGGAGCACCAGCACCTTCCGGATCGCGGGCGATGACCCATGACACCGTTTCCCATGCGTCATGCGCTCGCGGCCAGCGTTCCTTGGCGTCGTCAATCGCGCGGCTGACGCGCGGTTGCTCGACAACGGTGCGCACTACGGCAGCCCAAGCTCTTTCGCCTTACGGGTAGCCCATTCTATTTCCGCGCCTTCCGGATCACGGATGCGCGTTGCGAAGATCGCATGATAGGGAATTTCCTCACCGAGCTTGGCGATCTCCCAAGCGTAGTCGTGCGACTGTTCGCTGATCGACGCGGCGGTATGTTCATCGGCAATGTGCTTGATCCAGTAATCGACGATCCCGCGCTGTTCGGAATTGAGTGCGAGCTTGTCCGGCACTCTCAGGGAATGAAAATGCCTGATCGGCTTGCCGTAATAATCGTCAGTCGAGACGCGGATCGCGCCATCGTTTGTTAGTTCTTGGATGACTGACAGCGCGTGCGTCGGCAGCGGTCCATATTTTTCACGGATGTACCGCTCGCTAGTGATCGCTTCTTTGTGAAGCATGTAGGCGCGCGCGTCGGAGAACCACAAAATCTTATAGAGTTTCGTCGCGCCAAAGCCGTCCCTATCGCCTGCTTTCCAGACGATGTAATGCAATAGGGCTTTGAACTTGTCGTGGTCGAATTGCATGGTGTTCACCGCGCCTTTCGACACAAGCCAACTAACGCGAGGGCCGAGCTTACGCGCTTTTCACGATGGCGTCTTATAATACAATCGTTTGCCGACAATTCCGTTCACCGATTTTGCCATGCGCGCGGCGTCATTTACGCCCAAGGCTTCCCGCTCATTATAGCGATAATCGTACTCGGCAAGATACCGCTTCAAATGGCGCTGACTGACATGATGATAAACGCCGTGAATACCGCGCTTCATGATCGAAAAGTAGCCTTCAATCGTATTGGTATGTACGTCGCCACGGACGTATTCGCCGATGCTATGATTGATCGAATCGTGGCGCTCAAACTGACTAGCCGCCTTCCGCATCGGCGCGCCTTCATCGGTGTAGACGTAACTCGCGCCGTGCAACTGCGCTTCGAGGATTGGGCCTAGCGTTTTGGCGTTGACTTCGGGAATGTGGTGCGAGCGAACGCGACCGCCGCGTTCAACCAGTGCGACAACAGCCTCCTTGCCAGCGCCGCCAGTTCCAAGATGCTTGCGCTTTTTCCGATGCTTGTTCTTTTCCAAGCCGCCGACGAACGACTCATCAACCTCGACGGTTTTTCCATCGCCGCCGAGCATGTCGAGATTTGTCTCGCGCAATGACTCGCGGATGCGGTGGCAAACAAACCAAGCCGTCTTTTTGCTGAACCCAAGCAAGCGCCCGATCTGCAACGCGCTCATTCCCTTTTTCGACGCCATAAGGAGATGCGTCGCAGCCAGCCATTTAGAGAGCGGGATTTTGCTGCGCTCATAGAGCGTGTTCACCGTCACGGTAAATGGCTCGCGGCAAGCATTGCAGTTGTATAGGCCGGGACGGTGTGATTCGCCCTTCATAAGCGTGGCCTGATCGACAACGCCACAATGCGGGCAAATCGGCCCTTTCGGCCAAAGCCGCTTTTCCAGCCACTCACGGGCCTTGTTTTCGTCGTGGAAAATGGGGTTTGACAGGTCGCTCATGGCATATCTCCGATCCGAGAGATATACTATGCCAAGTAGGCTACTATGTCAAGGTGATAATTCCCCAAAATAGGCTGCATTGCAAGCTCATGGCCTAAGCAGACTCGGTTAGTCCGCCGCTACTCGTCGCGATAGACCCGCTCGCGCCGTTCGTGGCGCTCCTGCGCTTCGACCGACAGCGTTGCAATCGGCCGGGCTTCGAGACGGCGCAGCGCAATCGGCTCGCCGGTTTCCTCGCAATAGCCGTAGCTGCCGTCATCGATGCGGCTGAGCGCCTCGTCAATCTTGGAAATCAGCTTGCGCTGGCGATCGCGGGCCCGCAGTTCGATGGCGCGGTCGGTTTCAGAAGACGCCCGATCGGCGAGATCGGGATGGTTCTGGTTCTCCTCCTGCAAGTGAAGCAGGGTTTCCTTGGCTTCCTCGAGGATTTCTTCTTTCCAGGCGAGCAGCTTGACGCGGAAATAATCCCGCTGGCGCTCGTTCATGAACGGCTCTTTTTCAGACGGCCGGTAAGTCTTTGTTTTCGCCAACATCCCGCGACTCCTACTCTTTTGAGTTTTTTCTGCGAGACAACCTCCCCTCGCGCGGCAGGCTTATATACGCCCGCCAAACCGCGGACAACATCTCAATTGAGGCAGGGAAACAGGCAAAGCGCCTGCAAAAACAGCGGCTTATTTAAATGCGCAGGGGTGTAGGCTACCGCACCCCCGGCCTTTGCGAGTCGACCTCGACCCGCAATTCGATCTCACCGAGCACCGCATCGAGCCCGCTATCGCCGTTCGGCACCCAGGGCACGCGCATCGACGTCACCGTCTCGGCGCTGGGCGATTCCAAGAGCCTGCAAGGCGGTGTGCTGCTGGTGACGCCGCTGCTCGCCGCCGACGGCAATGTCTATGCCGTGGCGCAGGGCTCGGTCGCGATCGGCGGCTTCCAGGCCGATGGCGAAGCCGCCAAAATCGTACGTGGCGTGCCGACGGTCGGCCGCATCTCCAACGGCGCCCTGATCGAGCGCGAAATCGAATTTGCCCTCAACCGGCTGAGCCAGATGCGCATGGCGCTGCGCAATCCCGATTTTACCACCGCCAAGCGGATCGCCGCCGCGGTCAATGATTTTATCGGCGCGCCGACCGCCGAACCGCTCGACCCCGGCACCGTGCAGATCAGCATACCCCAGCACTATCGCGGCAACGTCGTCGCGCTGCTTCACCGAGATCGAGCAGTTGCAGGTCGAACCGGACCTCTCCGCTAAGATCGTCATTGACGAACGCTCGGCATCATCGTGATGGGCCGCGACGTGCGGGTATCGATGGTCGCCGTGGCGCAAGGCAACCTGACCGTCACCATCACCGAGACGCCGCAAGTCAGCCAGCCGGGGCCGTTCTCGCGCGGCCAGACCGTTGTGGTGCCGCGCACCCGCATCGGCGTGCAAGAGGACGGCAAGAAACTCGCAACCATCAAGGACGGCGTCTCGCTCCAGCAACTGGTCGATGAACGCCGTGGTCTGCGAATTGGCGATATTGCCCGAGATGTTTTCCAGCGCGAAAGACTGCGCACGCATCCCGGTGACTGAAGTCGTTAGAGCACCGAAAATACCCATTACTTGATCTCCACCTGTCGCGCACGCAGGCGGCTGCGCGCAATCCCGCGCAAGGCGCATCGCAACCCGCGTGCCAGCAGAAATAGGCGGTTTATCAATGGCTATAACAAAAACGGCGGCCGATGACGGCCGCCGGTAATGGTTGTTTCTGCCGTGACCCGGCAGTTTTTGCCCCGTTTTAAGTTGCGGCTGGTGCGCTCGGCTCGAATTTCAGCGAGACGCCGTTCATGCAGTAACGCAGACCAGTCGGCTTCGGGCCATCTTCGAACACATGGCCGAGATGGCCGAGGCAGCGCTCGCAGTGCACTTCGGTGCGCGCCATGAACAGCGAGCGATCGGTCTTGGTTTCCACCGCATGGGGAAGCGGCTGGTAGAAACTCGGCCAGCCAGTGCCGCTTTCGAACTTGGAGTCCGACGAAAACAGCGGCAGGTCGCAGCCGGCGCAAGCAAAAGTGCCCTTGCGCTTCTCGTGATCGAGCGGACTGGTGCCGGCGCGTTCGGTACCGTGTTTGCGCAGCACGTAGAACTGCTGCTCGTTGAGCCGTCTTTTCCAGTCGTCTTCCGACAGGGCGCGGAAATCGGTGGTCGCCTTGTCCATCATGGTCGCGGTCATGGTCTGTGCTGCTCCCTTCTTGGTCTGCATTGCCAGCGCAATCAGCGCGGCGCTGCCGGTCAGGAGGTGTCGCCGGTCAATCATGTCAGCTGTCTCCCTTGTGCGCGCCCCAGACTTGCTCGAGCCGCTGGTCGCGGCCGCAATTCCAGCGGTAGAATTTATATTTGGTCGGGTTTTTCCGATAAAAATCCTGGTGGTAGTCCTCGGCCTTGTAGAACGGCCCGGCCTGGACGATCTGTGTGTAAATCGGCTTCTTGAGCCGCGCTTCGACCTTCTTCTTGGATTCTTCTGCGAGCCTTTTCTCGGCGTCGTCATGGACGAAAATCGCGGTGCGGTATTGATTGCCGTGATCGCAGAACTGCTGGTTCTGCGCGGTTGGGTCGACCGAGCGCCAGTAATGGTCGAGCAGCTTAGCGTATGAGATCTTGCTCGGGTCGTAAGCGATCTCGACCGATTCCGCGTGACCGGTGCCACCGGCCGAGACTTGCTCATAAGTCGGATTGGCGACCGTGCCGCCAGTGTAGCCCGACGTCGTCGAGACCACACCTGGCACCTTGTCGAAGTCGGATTCGGTGCACCAGAAGCAGCCGCCGGCGAAAATCGCGGTCGCTGTTTTCGCCGCCGGTTGCGGCGCAGCCGGTGTCGATTGCGCAAAGCTCGCGCCGGATCCCGCGGCCGCCATTGCCAGCGCCAAAACCAGACCGATCAAATATCGCATGCGTTACTCCCAAGCCTTTATGTGGCGGTTCATACACATAGATACGATGTCATTGCGCTCAACTTTGCTCACGGCGGCATCACAAGCGCTTGTCTCGCGGCGTTGCGCTGCCTAGTGTCGCCCCGAAAAAGCGGGGAAATCCATGCGTTTTGAGGGCACCAAGGCCTACGTCGCCACCGACGACCTCAAGGTGGCGATCAATGCCGCGATCACGCTGGAGCGGCCGTTGCTGGTCAAAGGCGAGCCCGGCACCGGCAAGACGGTGCTGGCGCTCGAGGTGGCCAAGAGCCTTGGCGCACCGCTACTCGAGTGGCACGTCAAGTCCACCACCAAGGCATTGCAGGGACTTTACGAATACGACGCGGTGTCGCGGTTGCGCGACAGCCAGCTTGGCGACGAGCGCGTCAAGGACATCCGCAATTACATCAAGCGCGGCAAATTATGGGATGCCTTCACCGCCGACGATCGCCCAGTTCTGCTGATCGATGAGATTGACAAGGCTGACATCGAGTTTCCCAACGACCTCCTGCAGGAACTCGATCGCATGGAGTTCTTCGTTTACGAAACCGGCGAGACGATCAAGGCGCACCGCCGGCCAATTGTCATCATCACCTCGAACAACGAGAAGGAATTGCCGGACGCATTCCTGCGCCGTTGTTTCTTTCACTATATCCGGTTTCCTGACGCCGATACCATGACGGCGATCATCGAAGTGCATTTCCCCGGCATCAAGCAGCGGCTGGTGAATGAGGCGCTCAAATTGTTTTACAAGATCCGCGAGGTGCCGGGCCTGAAGAAAAAGCCCTCAACTTCCGAATTACTCGACTGGCTCAAGCTTTTGATGGTCGAGGACATCGGTCCGGATATTTTGCGCGAGCGCGATCCGAAAAAATTGATTCCGCCCCTGCATGGCGCCTTGCTCAAGAACGAGCAGGACGTGCACTTATTTGAGCGTCTCGCGTTTATGGCGAAACGCGAGGGGCGCTGATTTCAGCTTTCTGATCCGGCGGATTGTTCGGCGCGGTCGCGATATTTGCGACGGCGTTTTCGGGGAGTCCGATCGCGCGCCGTGACGCTTCTCTGACTAGGCTCCTTCATTTTTGCTGCCGCCTTGATTGGCGACGGCTCAAGGCCTTGCGGCCGCGGCTTCCGCCGCAGCGCCGCCCTCTCCTGCGCGCGGTTGCGAGCGCGCTCGCGATACCGCGACAACGCCTCGCGCACCGCCGCAACCGGGCGCGAACCGGCATAGACCGTTTGCGCCGCAGCGCGGCCGAGCCGCCCGCCAGCCCACACCAGTTCGTAAGGCGCAAACAGCCGCCAGGTCTGGTCGCCGTCGACGATGCCGCGCGCCAAGAGCTCACCGGCCATCGCCGTCGTATTAATGCCGTGGCCGGCAAACGCGCTCGCTACCCACAGCCCGCGCTGGATTTCACCGATCTGCGGCATGCGGTGCACTGCACGGCCGAGTGTGCCGGACCAGGCATAGGCCGCCTCGACCTTGCCAAGTTGAGGAAAGATGCGGCGGATGCCGGCCTTGAGGCGGCGTACGAAGCGAGCTGGCCGGGCCTGCCATGTGGTTACCCGGCCTGACCACAGCAGGCGGTCGCCGCCAACGATGCGGAAATGATTGGCGCCCCGTGCGCCATCGCTCACCGCACCGGCGTAGCGGATGACCTCACACAATTGCGGGATCGGTTCGCTAACAAGCGTATAGGTCGTCACCGGAAGCAGCGTTGCCGACAGCCGCGTCATCAAAGAGCCGAGATGAACGTTGCCCGCCAAGACGACGTGGCCGGCGCGCACCATCGCCGATTGCGTCTGGACCCGTTTTCGCACTCCCGCTGGATCAATCGAAATGGCCGGCGTATTCTCAAAAATGCGGGCGCCAGCAGCCTCGGCCGCGGCGGCCAAACCAAGCATGTAGTTGAGCGCGTGAATATGAAAAGCTTGCGGAAAATTTACCGCGCTGAAATAGCGGTTGCTTGGTAAGACCGAGCGCACCTGCTCGACGCCCCAAGCTTCGACATGCGCGCCAATCCAGCGCATTCGCTCGGCGTAAGTGAGCGTGGCGCGGTCACCGGCCGTCTTCGACACTTTGAGCCAGCCATCGACCGGATCGATACCTGCCATGGCGGCGTCGCGGATGGCGTCGCGCACATAGTCGACGCCGGCTTCCGACAACGCCCAAAGTTGCTTGGCGTGGTCGAGCCCGACGCGCTCGACGATATTGTCAATGTCCTCGGAAAAGCCAGGCAGCACAATGCCGGCATTACGGCCGGAAGCCGCCCAACCCACCCGATTAGCCTCGATCACCGCCGCTGACCAACCGCGCCGCGCCACTTCGCGCGCAGTAGCGAGCCCGGCGAGGCCCGCTCCGATGATACAGACGTCAACGTCAAGGTCGAACGTCAATCGCGGCCGCTCCGCGCGCCCCACACGGGTCGCCTCGTACCAAGTTATGTCCTGTGGGATTATTTCATTCATAACGTATGCGGAGATTCGGGCGCTGGCCAGGGTAGCGACATGCTAGACTGGCCCAACCGAAAAATCGACGCCTGTCACGGACACACAACAAACCACGCAATGCCGCCATGCGCCGCCTGCTGCTGTTTCGACACTCCAAGGCCGAACCATCTCAATCTGGCGAGCGCGACCACACGCGCGCTTTGACCGGACAGGGGCGCGCCGACGCGGCAAGGATGGGGATCTACCTGGCGCGCCATAACCTCATGCCGGATCAAGTGTTGATGTCGCCTTCGGTGCGAACTTTGGAAACCTGGGCATCAGCGGCCGCCGCGTTTCGTTCTGCCCCACCCGCTCGGCCGGAACAGCGCATCTACGACGCAGCGCCGCAGGCGCTGTTCGACCTGATCGCGGAAACCCCCAAGACGACCGGCAGGCTGATGCTGATCGGACATAACCCCGGTCTGCACGAATTGGCCTCGCGGCTGATCGCATCGGGCGACATCAATGCGCGCGAGCAATTGCGGGAAGAGCTGCCGACCTCGGGCCTCGCGGTGATCGACTTCGCGTTCGACGGCTGGCCCGACTTGCGCCCGCACACGGGGCGGCTGGAGCGTTTCGTTCACCCGCGCGTGCTGGAGTCCGCGGCGATTTGAGACAACAGGGCTCACTCAACCGCTGCAGGCTGCGGGGCACTTGGAGGGCCAGCGATGTACCAAAAAATCCTGGTTCCGGTTGATCTCGCAGAACCCCACCTGGCCAGACCCGCTATCGCCGCCGCATGCGAATTGCGCGCGCTTCCGGCGGCGCGTGCGGCTGGTCAATGTCTTGCCAATGACGCCGGTGATGCTGGCGCAGTACTTCCGAACAAGCGCTCATGCGCATGACGCTGGAATACGGTCTTGAGCCGGCGCGGGGTGTCCAGCGTCGTGCGGCAAGGCGGCATCTATCACGAGGTGCTTGAAGAGGCGACGGACATCGGCGCCGACCTGATCGTGATGAGCTCCCTCGTCCGGCGATGCGAACATATTTTCTTGACTCCAATGCCGGCCACGTCGTGCGCTACGCCAAATGCTCAGTGCTGGTAGTACGAAACAACGCGCCGGCCGCGGCATAAGAGTTTCGGCGGCAGTATATGCAACATCACAGCCGCGGAACCTTACGAATTCTTCATTTTGGAACGCCGGCCGCTGTTCCCGCGTTGCTTGCATATCCGCGGCCCATTCGGGTGCCGCATGCGTATAGAAAACAAAGTTCCCGTAAACTTAGAGAGGACGCAAATGCTCAAGCAAATCTTAATGGCGACCGCGCTTACGGCGGCGCTGCTGACGCCGGCGATGGCGCAAACCACCGCCACCAAGATCGCTCCGAACCAGGCGACGACGCAATCAATGCCGCAGCAAAGTTCAGGGCAGAGGCATGTCAGCTTTGTGCAGTCGCAGAATGCTTCTGAATGGAGATCGTCGAAACTGATCGGCGCCGACGTTTATGGCGCGGATAACAAGAAGATCGGCGATATCAACGACCTGCTGGTCGACGGCAGCGGCAACATCCATGCTGCTGTGATCGGCGTCGGCGGGTTCCTCGGCGTTGGCGAGAAAAACGTTGCGGTGCCTTTCCACACGCTCAACATGACACGCAAAGCCAACAGCGACGCGATCGACAAGGTCAATGTTTCGCTGACCAAGGACGAACTCAACAACGCGCCGAAGTTCACTTGGTACCAGGCATCGGGAACTTCGAGCCAGACCACCGGCTCGGCGACCAATAGTACGATGAATCCGGCCCCGGCCGGCAAGTCGATGCCGAGCGCGCCAGCCAAGTAACTGGAATCTGCCCCGGCAAAGCGCCGTAAATCCAATTCGCCCGGCCTCTGCCGGGCGAAACTTATTGGCGACAAGGAAGTTTTGGAACCGAAGACCAACCGCCGGGTTTTCCTATTCAGACAGGAACAGGGCAGCAGGCGACCAAGTGGACCGGATCAGTAGCGGGCATAGCGGCGAATCGGAAGGCTCAGAGCGTCCGCCGTTCGATACCCGCGATTTGGCGGATGTGCCGCTGCCCGATGACCGCGATCCGCCATATCAGCCCTGGTGGGTCGGCGTTGACGCAGATCGGGACGCCTAGGTCGATACGACTGGACGAGAGGCGCCATCTCGGCGGCGATCCGTTGCCCATATAAGGCTATTTCGCTATGGGCGGTTTCTGTTTTCCCTGTTGATTGGCTGCGCTTGATGGTCTTGCATTTACAGCAGCCGCGAGGGCTTCGACGACCCCAACGATATCGACCGCCGTTCTGAATAATAACCGGCGCCGAGTCCCGGCCATTACGTCTTATCAGTTACCACCGTGTAGAAAGACTCGAGGTATCTTTTTGCCTATAGTTTTACCCCTCTCCAGCGGCCGGAAGATCAGGAACTCCCAATGTCGAAGACGCTCGTTCAAGAACAATTCGGCAAAACCGCCGCCCATTATCTCACCAGCAAACCGCACGCCAAAGGCAAAAGCCTCGAACGGCTGGTCGAACTAACGTCACCCCAAAAAGATTGGCGCATGCTCGACGTCGCCACCGGGGGTGGCCATGTCGTCTACACATTCGCGCCGCATGTGGCGCGTGTTTGGGCGACCGACATCACCCAGGAAATGCTCGACCAGGTAAAGGGCGAAGCGCAAAAGCGCGGGCTCGGCAACATCCGCGCCACCTATGCCAAGGCCGAGGCGCTGCCGTTTGAGGACAACAGCTTCGATCTCGTCACTTGTCGCATCGCGCCACACCACTTCGACTCGATCCCCGACTTCCTGTCCGAGGTGCACCGTGTACTCAAGCCGGGCGCTATCCTGGCGATCGTCGATAACGTCGTGCCGGCCGGCAGTGTCGGCGACTATGTGAACGCCTTCGAGCGCCTGCGCGATCCGAGCCACTTGCGGGCGTGGACCATGGACGAATGGCGCGACGCGCTGAGGACTGAACATCTGACCCTCGGTCATGAAGAGCAAATCTATAAGCAGATGGAATTCAAGAGCTGGGCTGCGCGCTACGACGACACCATGAAATCGCTGCTGCGCGCGATGCTGACGCAAGCGGCGCCGGATGTAAAAAGCGTGCTGGAGCCGAACGGCGCCGACAGCGATTTGACCTTCCGCCTGTGCGAGGGCCTGTTTATCGCGCGCAAGAAATAAGCAAGAAATAAGCAAGAAATAAGCAAGAAATAAAGTTACGCTCAAATGCAAATCGCCGGCCAGATATTACGGGGCCGGCGATTGTCTTGGGAGCCGCGTTAAAGCGGCGGCTACATCTTTGCCATTTTCTTCCTGTGATGGCGCACCGCGACCGGCTGCGGTTCCCAGTTCGGGTGCGCGTCATAGGCCTGTTCAACCAGCCAGCCGCCGATGACCGGAACGATGCAGGATCCGATCAGAACATGGGCTTCGCGCTGGGTCAGCGGACGGTTCACCACCATCGTGGCGACGATGGGCGACAGCACGACGCACCCGCCGGTCACCGCGCCGAAAACTCCCCACCCATACGCGGCCGAGTGGCGATGATGAAAGCCAACCAGCGAGAAATACGTCGCGGTCGAGGCGATCGAGGCGCCGAGTTCGACGGACCGGAGCCGCGGGTCTCCTTTGCGCCAATGCGCGTCGGCGGTCGAACAGGTTAACGCGACGGCCGCAACTATGGCCGCGACCAGTGCAAGTGAACGTCTCATCGGTGCTGAGCTCCCCCGTCTAATGCCGCAAATCAGTATGAATTCGTGACCTGCTTTAATGTTGGAGTCGAGGTCCCACTGATGCCGGGCTGATTATTCACAAATCACTGTCCCCACGATGCAACAGCGCCGCGGCCGTCGAGCAATCGTCGCACCAGGTTGCAAGCCTTTGAGGAATAAGATTTATTTGCCCGGCAATGACGGCGTTTAACCTTTCGTTAACCCCCGAAATTCAGGGTGCCGCTAGACTTGTTAACAGGTGATTCGGCGTCGCTCGGCCGGGTGGATCGGCGCAAAAGGGATCCCTGCGATGAGCAAATTTGGCGGTTTTCTCGCCCGCAAGCCGGCGGCGCCGCAAAAGCTGGCGGATAATGACCCGCCGACCTCGAAAATTTGCTCGGCCTCGACGAGGAACTTTTCTCTGCGCTCGGCGCCAACTTGGCAGCGACAACGAATCGCTGCGCAACCTTCTGCTCGACGCCAATCATAAGATCAGGGAACTCGACTCGATCAAGGCCGCGGTCGGCAAGCTGGTCGATCCAGTCAGCAAGGCGTTGCGCGACTTCGAATCAGAGAAGAGCGAAAAGATCAATCTGCAGACCGTCTTTAACAATACGCGCACCGCTTACGGCAAGCTGCGCAATGAGGTGACCGAACTGGAAAAGAAGGCGAGCCGCTTCGAGAAGGAAGCCCACCAACTTCGCGGCGATCTCACCTTCGCGCAGAAGACCGCGCGCACGCTGGAAACCCAGCGAGCCGAACTCGCGGTTGACGTGGCGGCGCGGCGCGCGCAGGTCGCCGACCTCGAGGCGCAACTGGCGCAGCAAACCTCCGAGGCCAAAGGCTTGCGCGAGGAGAACCGTCGGCTCAACGAGCGCCAGGTCGGCGCCGACAAGAAGCACGTGCATCTGGAGACCGAGTTAAATGCCGCGCGGCAGAGGCTCGTGCAGTCGGAAGACGAAAAGCGCGCGGTGCAAAACTCGCTCGAAAAATCGATCAGCGACACGTCGCGGTTGGCACGGCCGAGACCGAAACCAGTTTGACCGCGACGCAGGGACGGCTTCGCCACGTCGAAGCCAATTTCGCCGAGCTTAATACCGAGCGCGCACGGCTCGCCGCCTCGCTTGACGACATCAACGAGCGCCACGCCAACGAACTCGCCACCCAGCAAATGCGCTACGAGGCCTTGCAGGCGCGGGCCGGCGCGACCGAACGGCTGCTGATCAAGGCGCGCGATCACCTCACCACGCGTTCCGATGAGGTCCGCGCCTTCGACCGCCGCATGAGCGAGACCGCGCAGGAGCGCGACATGCTGGCGGCCAAGGTCGGCGGCCTCGAAGCCGAGCGGGCGCAACGCGAATCCGAACTGCGCGAGGTTCAGACAGATGCGCGACACCATGGTCGAGCGCGCCAGCGCGCTCGCCAAGGCCTTCAACACCAAGGAAGGCGCGCTGGCCCGCGCCGAGGAAACCGCCAGGCGCTCGGCGAGCGCATGATGTTCCTCGAAGCGCAGGTGCAGGCGACCAAGCAGGCGGCTGAGCAGAAGATCAACGATCTCGACGCCGCGTTGCGGCGCGAGAAGCTGGAACGCTCGGTGGTGGAAGGCGCGCTGGAAGCCGCCCGCAAGGACTTCGCGCGGCTGATGCGCGAGGTGATGGCCCTACAGCGCCAGCGAACGGCCGAGGAGCCGTTGCCCACCTTGCGCTCCGCCAACGCGGCCTGATTTGGCCGCAGAGAAAAGCCGCCAGCCGGGTTTCGCAATAACGACGAGCCATAGAGCCCGGCGTTATCGCGTTGGGTTACGGTGGGCAAAAATACCTGCTAGCGCACCAACTCCCGCATCGCGCGATCGAGCCCATCGAGCGTGAGCGGATACATCCGTCCGCCCATCAACTGCCTCATCATCGCAATCGACTGAGTATAGGCCCAGTCCTTTTCCGGCACCGGATTGAGCCAGACGCTGGCCGGATAGGTTCGCGTCACCCGCTCGATCCATGCCTGCCCGGCTTCCTCGTTGAAATGCTCGACCGAGCCGCCCGGCGCCGCGATCTCGTAGGGCGACATCGCGGCATCGCCGACAAACACCACCTTGTAGTCGTGCGGATAGGTATGCAGCACGTCCCAAGTTGGCGTCGTCACCTGGAAGCGGCGGTGGTTTTCCTTCCACACTTTCTCGTACAGGCAATTGTGGAAGTAGAAATGCTCCATGTGCTTGAACTCGGAGCGCGCCGCGGAAAACAGTTCCTCGGTCGCCTTGACGTGCCAGTCCATCGAGCCGCCGATGTCGAAGAACAGCAGCACCTTCACCGAATTGTGCCGCTCCGGCCGCATCTGGATGTCGAGATAGCCTTTGTGCGCGGTGCCCTTGATGGTGCCGTCGAGATCGAGTTCGTCCGGCGCGCCGGTGCGAGCAAATTTGCGTAAGCGCCGTAGCGCGATCTTGATGTTGCGAGTGCCGAGCTCGATCTCGTCATCCAGGTCCTTGAACTCACGCTTGTCCCATACCTTCACCGCACGGAAGCTGCGGTTGCCGTCCTGGCCGATCCGCACACCTTCGGGATTGTAGCCATAGGCGCCAAACGGCGAGGTGCCGGCGGTGCCGATCCATTTGCTGCCGCCTTGGTGGCGCTTCTTCTGTTCAGCGAGGCGCTGCTTGAGCGTCTCCAGCAATTTGTCGAGGCCGCCCATCGCCTCGATCTGCTTCTTCTCCTCGTCGGTCAGGTATTTTTCGGCTAGCTTTCTTAGCCATTCGGCCGGGATTTCCGCCTCGATGCCGTCGCCAACGAACTCCAGCCCCTTGAAGACGTGGCTGAGCACCCGGTCGAACTTGTCGAGATTGCGCTCGTCCTTGATCAGCGTGGCGCGAGACAGATAATAAAAATTCTCGACCCGGCGCGACGCCAGGTCGGCATCCATCGCCTGCATCAAGGCCAGGTATTCGCGCAACGTCACTGGCACGCCGGCGGCTTTGAGCTCATGAAAGAAAGTGACGAACATTGCTGCCTTGTTTCCCGGGCGCGATGCAGCATCACTTGATGATGCATCGCAGACCCGGGACCTTTCCAGTCTCCGAAATCGCGACGGTCCCGGATCAGCAGTGCACCGCTCCGTTTCGCTGCGCGCTGCACAGCATCCGGGACACGAACTCAGGATTCTCCCCTAGGCGCGCGACCGTCAAGCGGCTAACAACAGCCCAACCACTAATAATAATAACACGGCCGGGGGATTCAGAATGGGTCGGGAACGCGCCCTGTGGGCGCTGGCGAGTATATTGTCTTTGCTGTTGCTGATCGCGCCCGCGATCTGGAACCGCTTTCCGCTGCTGCAATACGACACTGGCGGCTATCTGGCGCGCTGGTATGAGGGCACGCTGGTGCCGAGCCGCGCCGTGGTTTACAGCC
>JBPCQM010000084.1:0-3652 GCA_050998115.1 Pseudolabrys sp.
TTGGAGCTCTGCAGCGGCGCGCTAGCCCTTCAACCACGCGGCAATCCGTTCGACCGCCTCGCGCATTTCGGCGGCCGAACCGGCGTAGCAGAAGCGCACGAAATCCTTGCCGTGGATCGGATCGAAATCGAGGCCGGGCGTCGCCGCGACACCCGCCTCCTCCAGCAGGCGCCTGGCAAAATCGGGGCTGTCCCGCGAGAACTTTGAACTATCCGCATAAAGGTAAAAGGCGCCGTCGACTGGCAAAAATTTGTCGAGACCGGCTTTGGGCAATTCCTGCGTCAGAATGCGCCGATTCTGCTCGTAGCCGTGCTTGACGGCTTCCATTTCCTCGCGGCCGTCGAAGGCCGCTTGCGCCGCAACCTGCGACAACGTCGGCACCGAGATCGCGAGGTTGCCCTGCAACCGCTCGACCGCACGCACCAGCGGCGCCGGAACGACCATCCAGCCGACCCGCCAGCCGGTCATGCAGAAATATTTCGAGAATGAATTGATGACGAGCGCGTCTGGCGAGAATTTCGCCGCTGTCTCGGCGGCGAACGCATAGTCGAGGCCGTGATAGATTTCGTCGGAGATGACGCGGATGCCTTCCGCTTCGGCGGCGGCAACCAGATGCGCGAGATGCTCGGCGTCCATCATCGTGCCGGTCGGATTAGCCGGGCTCGCGATCACGACGCCGGCGAGCGGCGTCTTCCGGTGCGCGGCGAGCAATGCCTCGCCGGTCAGCGCAAAGCGCGTATCGCGTGAGGTTTCGATCAAGACCGGCTCGCAGCCGAGCGCGGTGAGGATATGCCGGTACGGTGGATAGCCGGGATTGGCGAGCGCGACGCGATCTCCCGGCTCGAACAGAGCGAGAAAAGCCAGGATAAAACCGCCGGACGAGCCGGTCGTGACGACGACACGCGCGGGATCGAGTGCGAAATCGTAACGCTCGGTGTAATGGCGCGCGATGCGCTGCCGCAGCGGGAGAATGCCGAGGGTCTCGGTGTAAGCAATCCGGCCGTGGGCGAGTGCGGCCTGAGCCGCCCGGATCGCTGATTGCGGCGCCGCCGCCGCCGGCTGCCCGACCTCCATATGAATCACGCGGCCGCCCTTCGCTTCGATTCGCGCCGCCGCCGCCATCACGTCCGTGACGATGAACGGCGGCACCGCGGAGCGACGGGACGGGTCGAACAGCCGTCTTGCCTTCTCTAGCATTGCCAAAAGCCTTTTCGTGAACGCAGCCGCCCCGCTAACGCCGCATTCCGCTTGCCTGCTTGTTCCGCAAGCAGACGTGAACGGCGTTGCGTTGACCCGTCCCGGCCGCGTCACTAGTTTGCGGCCATCCGGTAGCTCAAAAGTCCAGAACTTGGTCGAGAACGGCACACCTATCAGGACGCGGCGCGTGACGCCAGCCATGCGCGCCATCGCGATGCTCGCTGCCGGTGCGCTGGTAACGGCCTCCGCACCTTTGCCGGCACCCGTGCGCGCGCAGGACGGCGGCGGGTTGCCGGTCGTGCGCGACGCCGAGATCGAGCAACTGCTCCGCGACTACGTAGCGCCGGTTTTGCGGGTAGCCGGGCTTGCCAGCCAGAACGTCAAGGTCGTTATCCTCAACGACCGCGCCTTCAACGCCTTCGTGATGGACGGCCACCACATCTTCATCAATGCCGGGACGTTGTCCGAAGCCAAAACGCCGAACGAAGTGATCGGCGTTTTGGCGCATGAAACGGGGCATCTGGCCGGCGGCCATCTGTCGCGCCTGCGCGAGCAACTGGCGCGCGCGCAAACCCAGTCGGTGATCGCCATGTTGCTTGGCATCGGCGCCATGATCGGCACTTCGCGCGTCAACGGCGGTGGGGTCGGCGCTGGCGCCGTATTGGCGCCGCAGGAAACTATCCGCCGCTCGCTGCTTGCCTATATCCGCACCCAGGAAGATCAGGCCGACCATGCCGGCGTCAAATTCCTTACCGCGGCCGGCCAATCGCCCAAGGGCATGTATGACACCTTCAAGCGGCTGGGCGACGATATGATGTTCAATTCACGCGTCATCGATCCTTACGTGCAGACTCATCCGATGCCGGCCGAGCGCGTCGCGGCGCTCGAAGTGCTGGCCAAGGCGAGCCCCTATTGGGACAAAAAGGATTCCCCCGAACTGCAACTGCGCCACGACCTGATGCGCGCCAAGCTGTCCGGCTTTCTCGACCGTGCCGACACCGTGGCGCGACGCTATCCGTTGAGCGACCAAAGCCTGCCGGCGCGCTACGCGCGGGCAATCTCGACCTATCGCCATTCCGATTTGCGCAGAGCCGTCGAGCAGATCGACGGCTTGATCGGGGCGCAGCCGAACAACCCTTACTTCTACGAGCTCAAGGGGCAGGCGCTGCTCGAGGGCGGCAAGCCCGCCGAAGCGATCGCGCCGTTGCGCCACGCGGTCGCGCACGCGCCGGCTCCGGCGCTGATTCAGATCATGCTTGGCCAGGCGCTGGTTGCCACCAACCAACCGAGCCAGGCAGAAGAAGCCATCACGCTGTTGCGCACCGCGATCGTGCGCGAGCCCGAAGCGCCGGATGCCTATGCGCAACTGGCGATGGCTTATGGCCGCAAAGGCGATCTCGCGCAGGCCGACCTTTCGTCCGCGCAAGCCGCCTTCGCCCGCGGCGATCTCAAGACCGCGCGCCAACTTGCCTCGCGCGCAAAGACCAGGCTGCCGGTCGGTTCCCCCGCTTGGGTTCGGGCCGACGACCTCGCCACCGTAAAATCGCAACCGGGTTCGAAAATCAATTAATTAACCCACCCAAGTTACTCAACGCCAATGACAAGGATGACACACCAATGATTTCCCGCCTGCGCCTGTCCGCCGCCCTGCTCGTTGGCTTCGGTAGCCTGACGCTGATCGGCCTCGCCGCGCCTGCCACGAGCCGCGCCGGCGAATTCGCGCCGCCGCAGCGCACAGAGATCGAGCGCATTGTGCGCGAATATCTGATCAGCCACCCGGAGGTTCTCCAGGAAGCGATGACCGAACTGGAAAAGCGGCAGGCCAGCGCCGAAGTTGAAAAGCATCAGGCCGCCGTCCAGGAACATTCGAAAACGCTGTTCAACTCGCCGCATCAGGTCGTGCTCGGCAATCCCCAGGGCAACGTCACCATGGTCGAGTTCTTCGATTATAATTGCGGCTACTGCAAACGCGCGATGACCGACATGACCGACCTGATCAAGGCCGATCCTAATCTCAAGGTGGTGCTCAAGGAATTTCCGGTGCTGGGCCCCGGTTCGGTCGAGGCCGCGCAAGTGGCGAGCGCGGTGCACATGCAGGACAAGACCGGCAAGAAATATCTCGAATTCCACCTTAAGCTGCTCGGCGGCCGCGGCGAGGCCAATAAGGCGCGCGCGCTGGCGGTGGCGAAGGAAGTCGGGCTCGATGTCGGCCGCATTGAAAAGGACATGGAAAGCGCCGACGCCAAAGCCAGCATCCAGGAAAGCTTCAAGCTCGCCGAGGCGCTCGGTCTCAACGGCACGCCTAGTTATGTGGTGGGCCAGGACGTCGTGGTCGGCGCAGTTGGCTTGCCGGCGCTGAAGGAAAAGATCAATTCTTCGCGGTGCGGCAAGCCGTCCTGCTAGGGCGAATTTTCGTTTGATTCGACCTTGAATTGGCGCCGCAAGCCGCCCGCTT
>JBPCQM010000210.1:0-3671 GCA_050998115.1 Pseudolabrys sp.
GGTCGCCGCGGCCGTGATCCACGCGGCGGCGCCTTGCGTCAGGGCCGCGGCCGCGACGGTGAGAACAAGAGCCGCCATGGAATTCAGTCCGTGAGATCGGGAAACGAGAACGCGAAGCGCATCCGCCGGCGCGGTCCGCGTTCGGCCCACAGCGAAACCTCGGCCACCGGGTGAGCCTCGATCGAGTGCACCATGCGGCTCGGCGCGGTCAGAAAAGCGCAGTGCTTGGCGGGCGAATGGTCCTTCATCGCGAAGAGCAGCACGTCGCCCGGCCGGATGGCGTCAAGCGCCATCGGGACCATGTGCCGCCCGGCCGCCTCCGCCAGCGTCTCGCGCCCACGCGCCTCGGCCCAATCGCGCGTATAGGGCGGCGGCTCTTCAGGTTCCGCGCCATAAACCGCGCGCCAGACGCCGCGCACGAGGCCCAGGCAATCGCAGCCAACGCCCTTGAGCGAGGCTTGATGCACATAAGGCGTGTCGATCCATGAGCGCGCCTCGGCGATGATACCGGCGCGGCTAACCATTGAGCGATCCGCCGCTATTGTGGTCGCCCTGCTTGGCATAGGAGAGCGCGAAGTCGTTGCCGGGCATGTCGGGGAATCCGCCGAAATTGACGACGTTGGCGAAGCGGTCGCGGCAGGTCTCGCGCCGCTTGTCGCAGCCGGCGGTGATTGAGAAAGTGTCCCCGACCTGGATCGGACGCGGCATGGGCAGGAAGAGCGACAGCCGGGAGTTGGGGGTTCCCTGCGAATGCGCCTTCACCTCGATCGCAAGGCCTGCATTGTCGCCGGTCGCCCAGGTGATCTTGCCGCGGCTGAAGATGCCGGATGCGAACGAGCCGATCCCGCTCGCGGTGAAATCGAAATTGCCGATGACGCTCGCGACCGTTCCGCTGCCATGATGCGCGGGCGCGCCGAGATCAATCCCGCAGCGCGAATCGCCAAGCTCCCAGGTGCAGGTGCGCTGGAAGACACGGCCCGCGCTCTGGTCGAGGCGGGCGGCGAGGCCGCGAAGCTCGGCGGAGAAGGCCGTTTCGCCGCGCGTGACCTGGCCGAGGAAGCCGGACCGCAGCACGACGCGCTGCGACACGTTCTGCCAATTGACACGCATGATCGTGACCGACGCATCGTCGTAAAGTCCGGCGTTCAGGTCTTCCTCGGTGATCGCGGCCGAAGACAGCGCGCCGTCCACGTCCAGGTTCGACACGGCGAGCCCGAGCGGATCCTCAATGGCGGTCGCGGTGAAGCCGCTCGCCGCTTTGTAGGTCGTGCCCTCAATCACCAGATCACGGTCGTGATCGGTGAAGCCCAGGACCGCGCCGTCCTTCCGCGCCACGCGCCAGCAATGGCACAGAGTCGTGACGCCGCCGGCAAGATGGAGGCTAAGCCCGGCATTGAGCGCCTTCATTCGTTGACCTCGATCAGATTGATTTGCGGGACGATCTGCTGGTCCCAGGCGTTCGCCTGGACGGGAAGCTTGTCGGTATCGAAGCGGACGGGCACGTCGAAGTCGAACGTGGCGGTCGGCGCCGATCCCGGCACGCTCCCGAAGGTGACGATCCCCGTGAGATAATCGATGCTGGAAGGCACGACCGGCGATCCTGCGATCTTGATTGCCACCATTCCCAAGACCGGCTTGGTGATCGCGCGGACGTGCTCGTATCCGCCGATGTTGTAGCGTTTGACGAGCTGCCAAACGGTCGGCGTGACCTGAACCATGGCCATGTCGGCGGCTTGGTAGTCGTTCCAGTCCTTGAAGCGGAAGGAATAGCCGCGACCCTTGACGATATAGAAGTGGGCGATGACCGCCTGCATTTCGGCGCGGGTGCGGATGCCGGTCGAGATGTTCCATTCGCCGCGCGCGTTCGCCCACTGGATGTTGCGGCGTTCCGATCCCGATCCAAGCGTGACCACGTTGGTCGAGAAGCCGGGACCGCCGGTCGCGCCGCGCGCCACCGCGTCCGGAAAGGAGATGTCGAGGAAAGGTTGCGGCATGAGCTATCTTCCCCGCATCCCGATCTGCACCGCGCGCGAAAGATCGGCCGCCAACTGTGTCCGGCTCGCCTGGAACGCGGATGGGTTCGGTGTCTGGATCGTGACGTTGATGACGGGCGACATCGCCGAACCGCGCGCGTTGTAGCTCTGCGCTTCCTTGCGATTTAGCACCCGCTCGCCGCGTTGGAGGATCGCCGGGATTTCATCGGGCGAGAGGAACGCGCCCTCGTGCAATCGCGGCGCGTGCCGAAAGACAGCCGCGGGCAACAGGATCGGCCGTCCATCGACGCCGGCCACGCCGCCCTCGTGGAATTTCAAGCCCTTCAGAAGCGATCCGATGATGCCGCCGACCGACGAAAAAGTCGGCAGGTTGGTGCCGAAGAGAAGATTCTTGAGCGGATTGAGGAGAGCGAGCTTGATCAGTTCCTTATTGATGTCGAGGATCGCGGCGCGCCCGGCATCCGCCCAGGACTTCCAGTCGGTCTTGCCCTGGGCGATCAGGTCGGCGAAATGGGCGAACGTGGTGTCGGTGAGGCTGACAAGTTCCTGCGTCGAGGAGCGCGCGAGCGAGAGCGATTGGTTCAGCCGTTCGATTGCGCCGGCGTTGGCGATAATGACTTGCGCTTCCTTGGACCCGAGATTGATGCCTTGCTGAACGAGCTGCTGCTTGGCCTGAAGCTGTGCGATCTCGATGGCGGCGAGGGACTCGTTCGTGCCGGCGAGTTCGATCTGCCTCTGAAGAAGCGCGATCTGGTTTTTCTGCGTTTCGATTTGGCCGAGAGCTGCGTTGCGGGCCTCCTCGGCATTCAGGCCGCGATAGGCGCCGCGCAGCGCGTCGATGATGCGGGTGAGAGTGGCTTTCGCGTCCCCTTCGGCCAGGGACTGCGCCACGAGCAGCGGACGAAGCGCCTGCTCGATCTGCATTTGGCGGCGCGCCTGCTCAATCGTCAGCGAACCCGACGCGATGGCGTCGTTGAGACGCTTCTGCGCCGCGGCTTGCGCCGTGGTATCGCTGGCTGACTTCGCGGATTGCGCCGCGGTCTGTGCGATCTCGTCGGCGAGGATTTGCCGCATGCGCGTCTCGACATCGACGCCGTTGCGGATCGTCTCGGTGAGCGCCTTTCGCCTTGCCTCGGCCTCCTGGGCCGCCGCCGCACCCTTGAGATAGGCGTTGGCGACATCGAGCGAGGCGCGCGCGTTGACCGTGAGCGCGAGCGACTGTTCCGCAATCGCGTGGGTCGCCTCGGCGCGCGCCTTGGTCCCGGCGCGCGTGATTTCGGCCTCGGCGGTCGCGGCCGTGACCGTCTGTCCCGACAATTCGAGGCGCCGGCGCTCCTCAGCGATGGCCGCCTTCTGGGCCGGCGTCTTCGCGTTGAGCGCCTGGATGTCAAGCTCGTTGAGACGCCGCGCCTTTTCCGCCGGATCGAGCCAGCTCGTGACGGCGCGCGAGACGGCGTTATAGGCGTCCTCGACCTGCCGGAGATCGGCGACCTTCTGACGGGCCAGAGGATCGTTCAGCGCCGACGCAAGCTTGGCCTGCTGTTCCTTCAGCGATTGAAGGTCGTTGAAGCCCGGCGTGACGTTGCGCGCGATTTTGCCGGCGAGGATCGATGTGCGCGCGGCCAGCGCGTCGGTCTTCGCGTCCATCGCCTTCCGCTCGATCTCGCCGATTTGCCT
>JBPCQM010000240.1:0-15400 GCA_050998115.1 Pseudolabrys sp.
GATGCCGAGGCGAACGCCCACCGGCGCGCCATCGCGGCGCTCGAGCGTCTGATCTTGCGCGGGCCGCGGCCAAAGCCGGGTAGCGCCGGACTGGCGCACGCGTTGACAAGTTTCGAGACGACCCGCGACACAGTGCGCAGCACCGATCAGCGCAAATGGGTGAACGAGAGCGACCGCGCCGCCGCACGCGAATTTGTCGCGGCGTTGACCGCGGCATTCGATCCATTGGAAACGCTGCCGGCCAGCCAGCACAATCTGGCAGCGCTGGCGGAGCGCCATCGTGACGTGGTGGCGGCATTGTCGCGCGAGGCAAAACAGAGCGCAGCCTTTACCGGCAATGACGGCACACGGCTGGAAACGCTGTTCACCAATTTAGCGGACGAAACCCCAGCGGCAAAAGACATCGCGGTTCCCACCGCCGACTATGCGGAAGTATTCGAGACCCTCGCGGCGAGCGGCGCGGTGCGCATGCGCGAGCAACCTAATGTCCGCATCAGGATTTTCGGCCCGCTCGAAGCGCGCCTGCAGAGTATCGACCGCGTAGTGCTGGGCTCCCTCAACGAAGGCACCTGGCCGCCGGAAACGCGCAGCGACCCGTGGCTGAGCCGGCCGATGCGCCGCCAACTCGGCCTTAATCTGCCGGAATTGCGGATCGGCCTGACCGCGCATGACTTCGCGCAGGCGCTTGGCGCCAGCGAGGTGATCCTCACCCGCGCGGCGAAAGTCGCCGGCGCGCCGACCGTCAGCTCGCGCTTCGTGCAGCGGCTTGCCGCACTGGCCGGCAAGGACCAATGGAACAACGCGCTCGCGCGCGGCCAGCACTATGTCGCGTGGTCGCACACGATCGATCATCCGGCGAAGGTCGAGCCGGCGCCGCGCCCGCAGCCGAAGCCGCCACGCGCCGCACGGCCGCAGCGCCTGTCGGTCACCGATATCGAGAACTGGCTGCGCGATCCTTACACGATCTACGCCAAGCACGTGCTGCGGCTGCGGCCGCTCGACGCGGTCGACACCCTGCCCGGCGCCGCCGACCGCGGCAGCGTTATTCACAAAGCGATCGGCGATTTCACCGAGAGATTCGCGGCGGAATTGCCCGCCGATCCCGAGCGCGAGCTGATCGCGCTTGGCGAGACCAGTTTTGCACCGCTGTCGGATTATCCGGAAGCCAAGGCATTCTGGTGGCCGCGCTTCAAGCGCATCGCCAACTGGTTCGCAAGCTGGGAGCGCGAGCGGCGGCCGCAACTGGAAAAGGTGTATGGCGAGATCAACGGCACGCATAAAATTGCACTGGGCGAGCGCATATTCACGCTGTCGGCGCGGGCCGACCGAATCGAACGGCGCCGCGACGGCACGTATGTCGTGGTCGACTACAAGACCGGGTCGCATCGCACCGAGCCGCAGGTGCGTACCGGGCTGGCGCCGCAACTCACATTGGAATCCGCCATCCTGATCCACGGCGGCTTCGAGACCGTGCCGGCGGGGCCGGTCAGCGAAATCACCTACATCACGCTCAAGGGCACCAATCCGCCGGGCGATCCGAAGCCGGTGAAATTCATCGAGGGCACGCCGGATTCGCAGGCGGAATACGCGCTCAAGCGGCTCACCGGGGTGGTGACGAAATTCGAGGACGAGACGACGGCGTATCAGTCGCTGGTGCATCCGATGTGGACGACACATTACGGCGACTACGACCATCTCGCCCGCGTCAAGGAATGGTCGGCCCGCGGCGAGGAGGACGAGTGGTGAGCGCCGCGCGCGACATCCCCGATACTGTGCGTGACTTGCAGGCCAGGGCCGCCGATCCCGGCCATTCGGTGTTCGTCTCGGCCAATGCCGGCTCCGGCAAGACCCATGTGCTGACGCAACGCGTCATCAACCTGCTGCTGGGCGGCGTCGATCCGGCCAAGATTCTCTGCATCACCTTCACCAAGGCCGCCGCCGCCAACATGGCGACCCGCGTGTTCCAGCGGCTGGCGGAATGGACCACGCTGGATGACGCCGCGCTCGACAAGCAGATCATCGAGAGCAGCGGCCGCGCGCCGGACGCCGCGACCCGCGCGCTGGCGCGGCGGCTGTTCGCCTCGGCGCTCGACACGCCGGGCGAGCTGAAGGTGCAGACCATTCACGCGTTCTGCACGCGCCTATTGCACCAGTTCCCGTTCGAGGCCGACGTCGCCGCGCGCTTCAATGTGCTGGACGACGCCTCGACCTCGCAATTGCTGGAACGGCTGACGCTGGAAGTGCTGCTGCAAGCCTCGGCGCAACCGGACAGTGCCCTCGGCAAGGCACTGGCGATCGCCATCGTCTCGGCCGCCGACCAGACCTTCAAGGAGATGATTAACGAGGCGATCTTCAAGCGCGATGCGCTGGAGGCCTGGATTACCCGCGCCGGGGGGCTGACGCAGGCGATCGCCGAGCTGTCGTCGCAGCTTGGCATCGAGCCTATCGAGACGGTCGAGGCACTCGAACGCCAGATCACCGAGGGCCCGTATCTGCCCTCGTCCGAATGGGAAGGCGCCGCGAAACTATGCGCGGAAAGCTCGGCCAGCGACCAGACCCAGTGCAAGCGGCTGCGTGACGCGGCGGCGGCCAAAGGCGCGATGCGCGTCAAGACTTTCCTGTCGGTGTTCTTCACCGGCGAAGGAAGTTTGCGCAAGAACGTCATCACAGGCGCGCTGGGCAGGAAACATCCAGACCTCGCCAAACGGTTCACCGACGAAGCCCTGCGCGTCACGGCGCTACGCGAGCACCTCACTGCCGCCACCAGCCGCGACCGCACCGCGGCGTTGCTCACCATCGCCACCGAAGTGATCAACCGTTACCGCAAGGAGAAAGACCGCCAGGCGCTGCTCGACTACGACGACCTGATCGACAAGACGATGGCGCTGTTCCGCAACACCTCCGCCGCCTGGGTGCGCTACAAGCTCGATCTTGGCATCGACCACATGCTGATCGACGAAGCGCAGGACACCAGCCCGAAGCAGTGGGAGATCATCAAGACCATCGCTTCGGAATTCGTGCCCGGCTCGTCGCGGCAATTCACGCACCGCACGCTGTTCGCGGTCGGCGACGAGAAACAGTCGATCTTCTCGTTCCAGGGCGCGGCGCCGGATGCCTTCGCCGCCAACCGGCATTATTTTGAGCGGCTGTTCGCGGAGTTGCAGGGCGCCTTCACCGCGCTTGAGTTCAAGGCGTCGTTCCGCTCCGGGCCCGATGTGCTGGGCGCGGTCGACAAGGTGTTCAGTCGCGAGCAGGCGTTCCGCGGCCTGTCCGCCGACAGAGCAGGCACCGCGCATGAATCCTTGCCCGGCGCGGTGCCGGGCGTCGTCGAAATCTGGGATCTGATCGAACCCGACCCGAAACGGGAGATGGAGGGCTGGGACGCGCCATTCGACACTGCCGGCGAGAAGAATCCGCGCATTGTGCTGGCGCGCCGGATCGCCGCCACAGTGAAGGCTTGGACCGCGCGCGGCACGCGGCCCGGCGAGGTACTGGTGCTGGTGCGACAACGCGGCTCGCTGTTCGAAGCGATCATCCGCGCTTTGAAGGATGCCCAGATTCCGGTGGCCGGCGCCGACCGGCTTAAGCTGATCGAGCACATCGCGGTGATGGACCTGCTGGTGCTGGCCGATACGCTGCTGTTGCCGGAGGATGATCTGGCGCTGGCGACGGTGCTGAAAAGCCCGTTGTTCGGCCTCAACGACGAGCATTTGTTCGAACTCGCCTGGGAACGTAAGGGTTCGCTGCGCGCCGCGTTGCGCGCCAAGGCGGGCGAAGAGCCATTGTTCGGCGCGATCGACGGCCTGCTCGACGACCTCGGCGTCGCCGCGCGCGCGATGTCGCCTTTTGCCTTCTACGCGCATGTGCTCGGCGCGCTCAAAGGCCGCGCCAAGTTCCTCGCCCGGCTCGGCTACGAAGCGGCCGACGCGCTCGACGAATTCCTCAATCTGGCACTCGACTACGAGCGGCGCGAGACGCCGTCGCTGCAAGGCTTCGTGTCGTGGCTGCGGGGCGCCAATGCCGAGGTCAAGCGCGACATGGAAATGGCGCGCGATGAGGTGCGGGTCATGACCGTGCATGGCGCCAAGGGTCTCGAGGCGCGTCACGTCATCCTCGCCGACACCACGACCAAGCCGGAAGGCCCGCGGCCGCCGCGCCTGTTCCCGCTGATAAAGCGCGACGCTGCGCCGTTCATTTGGACCACCGCCAAGGCCAACGATGTCGGGCCGATGGCGAACGCGCGGAGTGAAGCGCTGCGAACCGCTACCGATGAATACCGGCGGCTGCTGTATGTCGGCCTGACCCGCGCGATCGAGCGGCTCGTCGTGTGCGGCGCGCGCGGGGTCAACCAGATTCCAGAAGGCTGCTGGTATCAATTGGTGATCGATGCGCTGGCGCCGCATGCGGTGACGGAGCCTGCCGATATCGACGATGGCGAGGTGAAGCGCTTCTACATCGACAAGCCGCATGTGCTGGGAGCGGCCACGACGCCCGCGCCGGCTCAGCCCGATGGGAGTTCGGCGCCGGCGTGGCTCAAGCAAACTCTAAAAGTTGAACGCCCGGCGTTTCGCGTGGTGCGCCCCTCGGACGCCGATCAGGACGACGCGCATCGTTTCGCCGGCAGCGGCGACCGCGAGGCGGCGCTGCTGCGCGGCACGTTGATCCACCGGCTGATGCAATCGCTGCCCGATATTGCGCCCGAGCATCGCGCCGAGTCGGCGCGGCGCTATCTCGCCCGAGCCGGCAAGAAACTCGACGACACGGCGCGGCAGGAAATGGCAGGCCGCGCGTTCGGCGTGCTGAACGATACGCGTTTCGCGCCGCTGTTCGCACCGGGCAGCCGCGCCGAAGTTTCCATCGCGGGCAAGCTTGAGAGCAAATCGGGTTCACCGCTGCTGGTGGCCGGCCAGATCGACCGGCTCGCGGTGACTGAAACAGAGGTGCTGATCGCCGACTACAAGACCAACCGCCCCGCGCCCGCGCGAATCGCCGACGTGCCGCCGGCCTATATCCGCCAGCTCGCGCTCTACCGCGCCGTGCTTGCCAGGCTCTACCCGCAGCACAAAATCCGCGCCGCGCTGCTCTGGACCGAAGTACCTGATTTGATGGAGATTTCTAACCACGCGCTCGAGGCAGTTCTGACTGTCACCTGCGCGTGACCTCGCCTTGACGCTCCGGGACCACATTCATAGTTTCACGGCCTTCCGATTGAGCCGCGCACCGGCTCCACCAACAAACGAGGTATTCCATGGCCGTCGGCAAAACATCTGACGCGAGCTTCGAGGCGGACGTGCTGAAATCGGCCGGGCCGGTGGTGGTGGACTTCTGGGCGGAATGGTGCGGCCCCTGCCGCATGATCGCGCCGGCGCTGGAGGAGATTTCCGGCGCGCTCGGCGACAAGGTGAAGATCGTCAAGCTCAACGTCGACGAGAATCCGCAGGTCGCGGCGAAGTACGGCATCATGTCGATCCCGACCTTGATGATGTTCAAGAACGGCGAGATCGCCTCGCGCCAGGTCGGCGCTGCGCCGAAGCAGAAACTCCAGCAATGGATTTCCGGCGCGGTTTGAAATCAAATCCGTCAGGCCCCGCACTCGGGTCCGGCTGCGCTGGCCCGAGCACAGGGCCCTCTTCCGGTCAGACGAAAAGCTAAACACGGCTGGCCGGAAGGCCGGCCGTGTGCGTTAAGATGTCAGATGAGCAATACGCTGCGCCGCCCCTACCCGCCCATGGAAGCGCTGTCCGTAAATGAAATTCCAACGGGCAAGCAGTGGCAATACGAGCCGAAATGGGACGGCTTCCGTTGCCTGCTGTTCCGTGACAGCGGTAAGGTCGAGTTGCAATCGAAGTCCGGGCAATCGCTGACGCGCTATTTCCCGGAAATCGTCGCCGCGGCGCTCCACGTGAAGACGAACGACTTCGCGCTCGACGGCGAGATCGTGGTGCCGCACGGCCGGGCATTCTCATTCGACGATCTTCTCCAGCGTATCCATCCGGCGCAAAGCCGGGTGAAAAAATTGTCCGCCGAAACTCCCGCGCTGCTAATCGTGTTCGACTTGCTCGCCAAGGACGGCAAGCCGCTTGTCGCGCAGCCGCTCGAAGCCCGCCGCAAGCGGCTGGAAGCCTTCGCGCGCAAATGTCTGCGCGGAAGAAAAACTTTTCGGCTGTCACCGGCCACAACGCGGCTCGCTGACGCCAGGAAATGGCTCAAGCAGGTCGGCGCGACGCTCGACGGCATCATCGCCAAGCGCCGCGACATGGCCTACCAGAGCGGCAACCGCGACGGCATGCGCAAGATCAAGAATTACCGCTCGGCCGACTGCGTGGTCGGCGGCTTCCGCTACAACGAAGGCACCAAGGTGGCCGGCTCACTGCTGCTCGGGTTCTACAATCAGCAAGGCCTGCTCGATCATGTTGGCTTCACCTCCTCGCTGAAGGCCGCCGAGAAGAAGGCACTGACCACCAGGCTAAAACCACTGATCGCGGCGCCCGGCTTCACCGGTGACAAACCGGGCGGGCCAAGCCGCTGGTCGACCAAGCGTTCATCGGAGTGGCAGCCGCTGAAGCCGGAATTAGTGGTCGAGGTCTGCTACGACCATTTCTCCGGCGGACGGTTTCGTCATGGCACCCGGCTGCTGCGCTGGCGTCCGGACAAGCCGCCGAAACAATGCACGATCGATCAGGTCGCGCAGAAGAAAGCCGACCTGATGAAGCTGCTCAAATGATTATTGCGGCGGTGTCCCATTGGCCTTGAGCACCTCGCCGGCGAGATAGAGCGAGCCGGTAATTAGAATGCGCGGCGGTGGGTCGAGCTCGAGCTTTGCTGCCGCCGCGAGCGCACTTTCAATATCGTCGCGGCTGGTGGCAGCCAGCCCGATCTGGCGCGCGATGCCCGACAACGCCTCAGCCGGCACGCCCTTGTCGGCATCCGGGACCGGCACCGTGATCAGCCGCTTCGCCAGCCCGGTAAAATTGCGCAGGAAACCCGCATTGTCTTTGGTCGAGAGCATTCCGGCGATCAAGACGAGCGGACGCGACACGCGCTCCTCGAGATCGGCCAGCGCCGCGGCGATGGCGCGGCCGCCGCCCGGATTATGCCCGCCGTCGAGCCACAGCTCGCAGCCGGGAGGAGCGAGTTCAAGCAAGCGGCCCTGGGTCAGGCGTTGCAGCCGCGCCGGCCAGTCCGCCTTGATTACCCCGGCTTCGAAGGCAGACGGCTGGATTTTTAGCATCGGGACGGCGCGCAGGGCGGCGATCGCCAGCCCGGCATTCTCGAACTGGTGGCGGCCGTAAAGCTTCGGCGCCGGCAGATCGATCAGTCCGGCCTCGTCCTGATAGACCAGCCGGCCGCGCTCTTCGGTCGCGGTCCAATCTTCGCCGGCAATTTTTATCGGGGCGCCAAGCCGCCCCGCCTGGCGCTCGACCACCGCCAACGCATCACGCTGCTGCGCGGCCACGATGACTGGCGCATTGCGCTTGATGATGCCGGCCTTCTCCGCGGCGATTTTCTCAATGCTGTCGCCGAGAAATTCGATGTGATCGATTGCGATCGGTGTAATCACCGTGGCGAGCGGATGCTCCACCACATTGGTGGCGTCGAGCCGGCCGCCGAGGCCGACCTCCAGCAGCAGCACGTCGGCGGGATGGCGGGAGAACAGCAGGAAGGCGGCCGCCGTGGTGATCTCGAACACCGTAATCGGCTTACCTGCGTTCGCCTTCTCGCACTCTTCGAGCGCCGTCGAGAGTTCCTCGTCCGAGATGAGCTGACCCTCCCCCGCCTTGGCCAGCCGAAACCTTTCGTTGAAACGCACCAGATGCGGAGAGGTATAGACGTGAACGTGATGGCCCGCGGCTTCGAGCATCGCGCGCAGGAACGCGATGGTCGAACCCTTGCCGTTGGTGCCGGCCACATGAATGACGGGAGGCAATCTGAGTTCTGGATGGTTGAGCGCACCAAGCAAGCGCTCGATCCGCTCAAGTGACAGGTCGATGCGCTTGGGATGCAGCGCGAGCAGCCGTGCGACGATGGAATCGACCGGGCTCACGTTCAGGGAGTGGAGGCGTGGGCCGGCACCGGCAGTTGCGCCGGCGCCGCGGGCGCGGCCGGCGCCTTGGTCAGCACGCGGCAGAGGTCGGACAGCGTGGCCCGCAACTGGTGGCGGTGCACCACCATGTCGACCATGCCGTGCTTCTCCAGATATTCGGCGCGCTGGAAGCCTTCCGGCAGTTTCTCCCGGATGGTCTGCTCGATGACGCGCGGCCCGGCGAATCCTATCAGCGCGCCGGGCTCGGCGATATGCACGTCACCCAGCATCGCGTAGGACGCGGTAACGCCCCCGGTGGTCGGGTTGGTCAGCACGACGATGTAAGGCAAATTCGCATCGCGCAACGACAGCACCGCGGCGGTGGTGCGGGGCAATTGCATCAGAGACAGGATGCCTTCCTGCATGCGGGCGCCGCCGGACGCTGCGAACATGATGAATGGCGTCTCGCGCGACACCGCGGTTTCCATGCCGCAGATCACCGCTTCGCCAGCCGCCATGCCGAGCGAGCCGCCCATGAAATCGAAATCCTGCACCGCCGCCGTCACCGGCAGGCCGTCGAGCTTGCCGAAGCCGAGCTTCACCGCGTCAGGCATGCCGGTCTTGGTGCGCGCGTCTTTAAGGCGATCGGCGTAACGGCGCTCGTCGCGAAACTTCAGCGGATCGTGCGCGACTTCGCGCACCGCGATGTCTTCGAACTCGCCGCCGTCGAACAGTGACTTGAGCCGCGCGGTCGCGCTCATGCGCATGTGGTAATTCGAGGCCGGAATGACGAACTGGTTGGCCTCGACGTCCTTGTAGAACACGAGATGGCCGGTCTCGGGATCCTTGATCCAGAGGTTCTCCGGCACCTCGCGGCGCAGGAAGCTGCGGATCTTCGGCCGCACAAGGTTTGAAATCCAGTTCATGATTCCTTCGATCTGACCTCCGATGTAAGGCCGAACAAGCGACAAATCCACTACCTTGGGTCGACCAGAAGAGGCCCGGAAACCGGCCAGTCTCAGGCAGTGTTCCGGACGCGACGTTTGGCCGTAAGCCTCGCCAGCACGCGCGTGGACGGCATCGGTTTGTCCTGCATGCTTTCGTCGCGCGCGAGATTTTCGATGATAGCGAGGAGCGTCGCCCGTGCGACGGCGACATCGGCCGGCCTCAAACCGCAAACCGCTATTCGATTAACGTCTTCGGCGAGCGGCACCAGCCGATTTTTCAGCGCCCTGCCCTTCGGCGTCAAGAACACATAAACTTTCTTGCGGTCGCCGGCGATCCGCCGGCGGATAATATAGCCGAGCCGCTCCATTGCCTTGAGCGCCGAAAAGGTGGTCGGCTCCATGACCCCGGCCCGATCGCTCAATTCGCGCTGCGTGATGCCGCCGGCTTCCCAGAGGGTGCGCAGAAGAGTCCAGTGTCCGAACGAAACATGATGCTCGGCAAGCCGGATCTGAAGCGCACGCACCAGCGCGCGCGTCGCGTCCTTGACGAGATGGGCGAGGCGATCGTTCGGCACAGCCTCTCGCCAGTGGCGGAGGATCGCTTGCGAGTCGAGACCGCGTTTCTTCACGGCGCGGCGACTTGCTGTTGGAGCTCTATATCGCGGCCCTCGCGGGCCGAGCGCAACATGGCGAGGCAGACTTCGAGGTTCGCCATTGCCCAAGCGCCGCTGTGCAGCGGGGCGTGGCCACCAACGACCGCCTCGTAAAGCTCGTCGATCACTTCGGCGCGTGTCACGGCCGGCGGCGACAGCGCATCGAGCCGCCCTGCGCCGTTCTGGTAGATCATCACGCCGTTCGGCAAAGGCCGAAAATCGGCACGATCGCAACTGACGATAAGCGGGCCGAAATGCTGATGGAGCAGGCCCTTGGTTGGGGAAGGCTGGTAATTTGCGCCGCCATAGTTGCGCGCATCCTTGAAGGCGGCCTCCTGCGCAGGCGTGGAAAATTTCGGACGCGTCCTCGCCGATCCGGGTTGCTTGGCTTGACCCATCTCACCGATCCATCCCTGAAATTCGTCGGAATCGAAATGGCCATAGCCATTGTAGGTCAGCGTCGCAGCGGCGCCCCCTTCGAAGGTCAATATCGCCGAATAGGCGCCCTCGGTCGGCCGGTTCCGATCCCAGGCGCCGGTGATCGCACGCACGGTTTTTGCACAGCCACCACCGAGCAACCGCACGATGTCGATCTGGTGCGCGGCCTGACTGAAGATCGCGCCGCCGCCCTGAGCAGTATCGAGTTCTTCCGGCCGGCGCAGACGATAGAGAAAATCCGTGTAGTTGAATGCGGTGATCATCCGCAACTCGCCGAATTCACCGGTTTTGATCAATTCGCGCGTACGCGCGATTGGCCCGTCGAACGAATGGCTGTGGCCGACGACCAGTTGCACCCGAGCGCGGTGCGACGCCTCGATTATGGCGGCGCAGTCATCCAGCGTCAGCGCCAGCGGCTTCTCGATCAGCAGATGCTTGCCGCAGCTGGCAGCCAACGCGGCATGCGCCGCGTGGTGTTGATGCGGCGTCGCCACATACACCACTTCAACCGCGGGATCGGCACACAGCTGTTCGACGGTCTCGTAAGCCGTTGCGGAATAGTCTTGGGCAAAGCGCTCGCGCGCCTGCGGGCGCAGGTCCGCGGCTGCCACCAACGCAATGCGCGGATCCTGTGCCAATGTCGGCAGCATGACCGTGAAGCCGCGTCCCAGCCCCGCGACGCCAACCCTGAGCCTACGTTTCGCCCCGTCGTTCAAGGACTTTGTCACCTCGACAACCCCGGTTTCCTTATTCTATCTTAGATATCTAAGATAGAACGCGTAAAAATCGCCGGAACGGGAGAGCGCGCCATGACCCCTGAGGAAAACGACCTGTTGTGCCGCGTGGTGGACGACGCCCCGATGGGCAAGATCATGCGCCGCCATTGGATCGCCGCCTGCCTGTCCGAGGAGGTCGCCGACCCTGATGGCGCGCCGGTCAAGGTGCGCTTGCTCGGCGAAGATCTGGTGGTGTTTCGCGACAGCAAGGGGCGGGTCGGCGTGCTCGACGAATATTGTTCGCACCGTCGCGCCTCGCTGGTGTTTGCGCGGAACGAGGAATGCGGGCTGCGTTGTCTCTATCACGGCTGGAAATTCGACGTCGAGGGCAACATTCTCGAAATGGCGTCGGAGCCGCCCGGCAGTACCATTCCGGCTCGTGTCAAACACAAGGCTTATCCCGTGTGCGAGGCCGGCGGCTTCGTGTGGTGCTACATGGGCCCGTTGGAGGACATGCGCGAGTTTGAGGCGCCCGCCTTTGCCCCGACGCCGGACGCGCGGGTAAGCGCCACCAAAGTGCGCGTGCACTGCAACTGGGCCCAAATTCTGGAAGGCCAGATCGATTCGGCACACTCATCCAGTTTGCATTCCTCCGATATGGTGCCGGCGCTAGTCGAGGGAGCGGAAGCGACCGAGGCGAACTGGCTGCGTCCTTCGACCGACAAAGCGCCGCGTTTTCAGATCGAGCGCACGTCGTATGGTTTCCGATACGCGGCGATCCGGCGACCGATCAAAAATGAAGCGACCCACGATTATATTCGCACCACGGTCTATGTCGCGCCGTTTACTGCGCTCATTCCGCCCAACAACGTGCACAACGTAGCTACCTTGCTGACGCCGGAGGACGACACCACCACGATTTTTTACTTCATCGCCTGGAACGGGTCCGACAAGGCCGGCATCGAGGCCGACGCCTGGCGCAAGTTCAACGTGCTCCAGTGGGGCACCGACGTTGACAAAGATTTCAACGGCTTGCGCACGCGAGAAAATAACTACCTGCAAGACCGCGAAGCGATGAAGGCGGGAAATTTCACCGGTATCAAAGGCATTCCCAGCCAAGACATCGCGATGTGGGAAGGCATGGGACCGATCAGCGACCGCTCAAAAGAGCGCATCGGCGCCAGCGACGTCGCCGTGGTGGCGTTCCGCCGCCTGATGGTCGAGGCCGCGCAGGCGATGAAAAACGGTGAACCGGCGATCGGCACCGGCGAGCCGCATATTTCGCATGCCAGCATCAGTTCTTACGAAGGCGTGGTGCCGAAAACGACCAATTGGCGTAGCCTCGGCGGCGGTAGCGAAGCTCGCCAGGAGCGCGCGGCGCGACAAACCGTTGCCGCGAAATAACAAGATAATCGAAAACGCAAACACTGGGAGGATGACAATGAAGGCAAAGACAATCGCATGCGCGGCTTTGGCGCTGACGCTTATCGGAGCAACCGCTCCGGCATCCGCGGAGGATGCCCTGAAGCTGGCGGTCGGCCAGCGCGGCAACTGGGACACCTCGGTGTCGGAAGTCGGCCAGCGTGCCGGCATCTTCAAGAAGCACGGGCTGGTGCTGGAGATCGTCTACAACAACGGCGCCGGCGAGACGCAACAGGCGATGATTTCCGGCAGCGTCGATATCGGCATCGCGGCCGGTGTAATGGGCGTTCTCAGCGCTTATTCGAAAGGCGCGCCGGTGCGGGTGATCGGCGCCGAGACCACCGGCGCCAGCGATCTGTACTGGTACGTCAAGGCGGATTCGCCGATCAAGTCGCTCAAGGATACCGAGGGCAAGGTCCTCGCCTATTCGACCAACGGCTCGTCGACGCACGGCATCGTCACCGCATTCATGAAGCAATACGACCTTAAGGCCAAGCCGACCGCGATGGGCGGACCTGCCGCGAACCTGACCGCCGTGATGTCGGGCCAGATCGATGTTGGCTGGGCGGCGCCGCCGTTCGGCCTCGACCAACTCGACAAGAAAGAAATTCGCATCGTCGCCACCGGCAACGACGCGGCGGCGTTCAAGGGTCAGACCGTGCGTCTTGACATCGTCAATGCCAATTTTCTCAAGGCCCACAAGGATGTCGTTGACCGGTATATGAAGGCATACCGGGAGACGATCGACTACATGTACAAGGACGCGGGGCTGAAGGCCTACGCCGAGTGGCTCAACATCAGCGAGGCGAAGGCCAGGCGCACCCGCGACGATTTCTTTCCCGGCAATGCGATCAATCCTGACAAGATCACCGGGCTCGATCAGATCGTGAAGGACGCCGTGGACCTGAAGTTCACCGCCGCGCCGCTGACCAAGGAACAGC
The DNA here is from genome assembly GCA_050998115.1 of Pseudolabrys sp. Taxonomy (GTDB): domain Bacteria; phylum Pseudomonadota; class Alphaproteobacteria; order Rhizobiales; family Xanthobacteraceae; genus Pseudolabrys. The sequence goes on from JBPCQM010000240.1 coordinate 13,141, forward strand.
TTGCAGAGTTGATCCAGATTCCGCCGCGCTGATTATCCTGCTGGCATCTTGGCCGCCGAGCGCACGCCGTCGGCGAGCGAGGATACAAGGTTGGTCACGGCTTTTACCGAGCCGGGGCCGGCCTTGCCGCTTTTCAGGGTGCCCTGCAGCGCATCAATCAGCGCCGAGCCGACCACCACGCCATCGGCATGTTCGGCGATGGCCTTGGCGTTGGCGGCGGTTCTCACGCCGAACCCGACCGCCACCGGCAATTTTGTGTGGCGCTTGATGCGGCCGACCGCGGCGCCGACCTTGCCGGCATCGGGCGTTGCTGATCCGGTGATGCCGGTGATCGACACGTAATAGACAAAGCCCGAGGTGTTGGCGAGCACCGCCGGCAACCGTCTGTCGTCGGTGGTCGGCGTCGCCAGCCGGATGAAGTTCAAGCCCGCCTTGAGCGCCGGCAGGCAGAGCTCCTCGTCTTCCTCCGGAGGCAGGTCGACCACGATCAGGCCGTCGATACCGGCGCCCTTCGCGTCGGCGAGAAAACGATCGACGCCGTAGATATAAATCGGATTGTAATAGCCCATCAGCACGAGCGGGGTGGCATCATCGCCTTTGCGGAATTCCCGCACCAACGCCAGCGTTTTGTTCATGTTCTGCCCGCCCTTGAGGGCGCGCAGGCCCGCCGCCTGGATCGCTGGGCCGTCGGCCATCGGGTCGGTGAACGGCATGCCGAGTTCGATCACGTCGGCGCCGGCTTTCGGCAGCGCCGTGGTCAACGCCAGCGAGGTGTCGTAATCGGGATCGCCCGCCATCATGAAGGTCACCAGCGCGGCGCGGCCTTCCTGCTTGAGATCGGCAAACCGGCGGTCGATGCGCGTGGTCATTGGGCCAAGTTCCCGGACTTGTGCCCGGATTTGCTCTCCAGATAGCGAGCGACCGAATCAAGATCCTTGTCGCCGCGGCCGGAGATATTGATCACCATCAGATGATCCTTCGGCCTTTTCGGCGCCAGATCGATCACGCGCGCCAGCGCGTGGGCCGGCTCCAGCGCCGGAATGATGCCTTCAAGGCGGCTGCAAAGCTCGAGCGCGCCAACAGCTTCGTCGTCGGTCGCGGAAAGAAATTGCAGCCGCCCCATGTCGTTGAGCCAGGCGTGCTCGGGACCGATGCCCGGGTAATCGAGCCCGGCGGATATCGAATGCGCCTCTTCGATCTGCCCATCGTCATCCATTAAGAGATACGTGCGATTGCCGTGCAGCACGCCGGGCTTGCCGCCGGCGATCGAAGCGGCGTGCTGGCCGCTCGGAATGCCGTGGCCGGCCGCCTCGACACCGAAAATTTCGATGTCCTTGTCGTCGAGGAACGGATGAAACAGCCCCATCGCATTGGAGCCGCCGCCGATACAGGCGATCAGCGAATCCGGCAGACGGCCCTCGGCGGCCTGCATCTGCTCGCGGGTTTCGCGCCCAATCACGCACTGGAAGTCGCGCACCATCGCCGGATAGGGGTGCGGACCCGCCACCGTGCCAATGCAGTAAAACGTGTCGGCGACATTGGTGACCCAGTCACGCAAAGCTTCGTTCATCGCGTCCTTGAGCTTCTTCGAGCCCGACACCACCGGTCGCACCTCGGCGCCCAGCATCTTCATGCGGAACACGTTCGGTTTCTGCCGCTCGACGTCGACCTCGCCCATGTAGACGACGCACTCGAGCCCGAACCGCGCGCACAGCGTTGCGGTGGCGACGCCGTGCATGCCGGCGCCGGTCTCGGCGATGATGCGCTTCTTGCCCATGCGGCGCGCCAGCATGATCTGGCCGAGCACGTTGTTCACCTTGTGCGCGCCGGTGTGGTTGAGGTCTTCGCGCTTGAGATAAATTTTTGCGCCGCCGAGAGCCTCGGTCATGCGTTCGGCGAAGTACAGCGGCGAAGGACGGCCGACAAAGTGCGCGAGGTGGTAATTCATTTCGCGCTTGAAGGCAGGGTCTGCCTTGGCGTCCTTGTAGGCCTGCTCCAGCTCGAGAATCAGCGGCATCAAGGTTTCGGCGACGAAGCGTCCGCCGAAGCGACCGAAATGGCCGGTCTCGTCCGGGCCGTTGCGGAAGGAGTTGGGGGTCGGCGAGACGTTCATCGAAGTTCCTTTTGGCCGGAAGGCGCCGGTTGTAGCCCCGCTCATACCGGCGAAGGCGGGTATCCAGCAAGCGCCCGGCAGGGCACGCGAATATCTCAAGCAGCACTTGCGCCGGGCGTCAGCGGGTTACTGCGCGTGCTGCCGCAC
>JBPCQM010000245.1:0-53429 GCA_050998115.1 Pseudolabrys sp.
GCATTCAACTTTCGCAAGGTCGGTCTTGGTGATCACCTGCCGCCGCGGATTGATGAGCAGGAACTGGTTTCGTTTCGCCGCGGTGAGTCCTGCCTGGTCGTTCAGGTACTGGCCTCGCGCGCGTTCATAATACCAGTGGGTTTGCACCTGTGAGCCGACCACTGCGGGCGCGAGTACGCGCCGGGAAACCTCCTCAATGCGCCGGTGAAACGCGTGATTGGCAAAGAAATCGCTCGCCCGCACACCGTTCTGGCTGTTGGCGAACCGGGATATCAAGGGGATCAGGTCCGAAGCCACGGTCGGGGTGACGACGGATAATTTCATCGGGACGAATACGGTCCCGCCTGCGAGCGTCTTGTCGCGCGCGGCGGATGCCAGCGATGCCGTGGTTTGGGCACCGTTGACGATCTGCAGGTCGGTGGCGGAAGTGAAAATGATCGATCCGTCGCCCCGCCGAACGGTGGTCACTTCCGATGCCGTTGCCGCAATCCCATTGTTGTAGGCGAAGAACTTGGCAGGCTCCTTTGCGACGGTCGCCGCAATTCCCTTGTTCACCTTTCCGCCTCGGCCAAGAAACGTCCTGACATTGCCTTCCAGCAGACGACTGCCGTGCCGAATGTAGATGGCGGCCAGAACCTCGCCTGGGATAACGGCCAAATACCCGTCGTACTCACCCGATCCGACCGATGCAGGCAGCATAGGAAGACCCCCTCCCTCCACATGGGAGAAGTCCACCACCAAATCGTCTCGAACGCTGAGCGCATCATGGATGCGTTTCAACCGCGTCACGTCCCAGATCTGAAACGTGACCGGCACGTTTTCGCGGGTCCGCTCACCGGGGATTTCTCGCAGTCTCTCACTGATCGGTCGATCCGTGAGGACGTGAACGCGCAATGCTATCGGTAGCGGCGCCGACCGGATACGGCGCGCGAGCGCCCAGAGTGGGCGGCTCTCCTCTATGTTTTCAGTCAACCAGCCGTCGCGGGACTGCTCGAAAACTCCGAGGACCCGGTTGAATCCCTGCTCTCTGGCATCGGTGAGGCTGATGCTCGGAGGATATTTCTCTCCACCATCCAAGATAACGACAAACAGGTGAACCGAACCGTCGGCGTCGTCGATCGCCCAGGCATCGATCTCCAGCTTCCGGCCGCGGTGGCCCGTGAGGGCCTCAACACACGATTCGGCATCTGGTACTTCGCCCGATTCGGAGAGCCGTTCCAACATCTCCAGGGCGAAGGCTTCCCTCGATCCGCAGGCCTGGACCTCGGCCCGTGAGGCGACTGCGGCGAGCAGGTCGGCGCGGAATTCTTCCTCGGTCATGGAATCGCTACATGTGGTGGGAGCACAATCTTGTAGGCTGCCTCAGCGACGGCGGCCGGAACGGTCGCAGCCGTGAGACGAGGGAAGCCTTCATCCACCTTATATCGATCGATTCGTTCCAGCCGGACTGTGATGGAAGAATCGGTTTCGGCTCCATCGTCCCAGCCGACGAAGCGAAGCAGCATTTCAAATGTTTGCAGAGCGGCAGGTGCTTGGCTCAGCCGGGCTCTCAACTCTTCAACCAGCCGAGCGGCCGTGACGGCGCCTTCGGCGTCGATCCCGGTGTCCTCCAGCCTAACCACAACGAGTTCCAACGGGTCACCACCGCTGTCCAACTGGTCCAGCCCGTTGATCTGCACCCGGTCTGCATGACGATCGATTGCTTTCACTTCGAGTTTCCGGCCGTCCGGCAGGCGGAAGTCCTGGCTCGTACCAAGAGGTCCGGTCCACGCGGAAACGGCTTTGTCGGACCCGAGCATGGGAAGCAGCTCCCTTTCGAGGACCAACAGCTCCCCGATAAGCCCTCTCAACTGGGCACCGCTCAATCCCGCCGGCTGCGGCTGCATCAAGCTTCGCCAGCGCTCGATTCTCGAAAGCACCAATCCGCTCGGCAGCGCGCTGCGCGCATTGTACCGAGTGAATTCAACGATATCGCGACACAGTTCCGCGAAAACCGGGAGGAGGCGAGGCTCCTCAAGGTAAATGCGCATTGACCATCGCCCGTCCTGGCGTTGCCGACGATCTGTCGCGATCGCCTTCAGTGGAGGGACATCGTTTGGACGCTCATCGCAGAATAGAATCAGGCCCGGTCGATCAGGCTGCTCGAAATCGGCGTAGAGGTCGAGCGGATGGGCAGCATCCACCCGCCGCTGCGCATCGACGGTTTCATGCCGAAGCGAGTTCCAGAGATCTTCAATCTTCATTGTCATCGTCGCCGAGATCGTCACCGTCCAATTCCAGTTCGCCCTGGGCGACTCGGTTGAGGCGGTAGCTGACATAACGCTTCGGCGCATTCGGGTCTCTGATGCCCGGAAAGTGAAGTCCGAGAGCGGGGAGTACCAAGCCTCGCTTGTATGGCATTTCGCCACCCGCGGGTTGCCGCTCGATTCCACGAAGCAAATAGACGACGAGCAGGGGCGTCTGCATCGCCGCTCGAAATGCATCTTCGGGAATGTTCTTGATATCCGGATTCGCCTTCCTTTCGGCCGCCTTTACGATCTCCGCTTGCTCAAACGACAATCCGTGCAACACATCCTCGCGTCCGCCCACGCGCGCTTTCTTTCCGGAGACGAGCAGCGACTGCGGAGGGGTTTGACGCAAGAGAACCAGCCGCCTCTTCGCCTCAACGGCAAGACCCGAGCTCAGCGGCGGCGCTATCGGGCCTTCGGTGCCGTTCGTCGGAAGCGCAACAGTCCAGAGCGAGAGCGGGGGATCACCGCGTTGGGCGGCCGCAACGAGGAAATCGGCGATCGCATCGCCCTGGAAATCGTGGTTCAACGGGTGGACCAGGAACTCGCGAAGCAATTTTGCGATTGCATCAGCTGGAATGTCGCGCCAAAGCGCGGCGTTCCCGTTGGGGGATTCACCCGGAGCACCGCTCACGTCCGTCAGATCGGAGAGGAACCGATCGACAACCTTGAGATTCTCCTCATTGCGCGGCTGGTCGGCATAGAGCCTTGCCGTCTCTATTCCGCGCCCGGCCAGAGAGATGTCTCTGACCTCGCCAACAACGTTGATCCCGGTCGCCATTTTGTTGCGCGCCGTGATGAGCAGGGTGTCTGGGTGGGTGCGGACCCGGAGCCCGAATTCGGCCGGCGTTGCTCTTTGTCGACGCATTCTGGAGAAGTCGCGCTTCAGCTCGTTAGTGGCGTCCGCGACATGCCGGTACCACCCTTCAGCATCCGCAGTGAGCCAGATTCGGCATAGATCGGAGTAACCATCGCGGTAACCGAACCATCGGCTCATCTGTAGAAGGGTATCGTAGGCCTTCGAATTCCGCAGAAAGTAGCTGACGCAGAGTCCTTCGAGCGTTAACCCGCGTGAGAGACTATTGCCTCCAACCGCGATGACCCTGACGCCGGGGGACTCTTTAGCCACGCTGTAGTCAAGGCTTGCGGCACCGGTCCCTTGATTGACCGGTTGGACCCGTATCGGCGAGATCGCTTCGTGAACGAAGGCCAGCACCTCGGTCCATTCGAAGCCAGCCTGCGCGAACTCCTCCTCGAAGACACGCTGAAGCGTCGCAATCTCCGGTGATCGCACCGCGGATTCACTTGCCTTCAGCCTGCCATACAATCGGACCTGATCCCTGATTCGATCCAGCTCCACGTGTATCTGGTCGGCCACCTGATTCTGGATAGCCGTGAAGCGGGACACGTTCACAAGCATCGAGCGATGAATGCCTTTCTCGTGTCCATCGAGGCGATTCTTGACCCGCAGGTCCCGCAGCGCGCACGTCAGCAGAAAGTGACGCAGACCGTTGAGCAACGAATCGGGGATAGGTCCCGGCACCGCGTCCGATTTGTGATCTACCGGCAACCAGTCATCTGCGTCCTCGATAGTGCGGATTCCCGCAGCCCAAGCCTCCGCCTCCCCGGCTTCGGGCTGCTCTGGGTCCATCGGCGGAAAGACCCCATCCATGCCGACATAGTTCGTCGGCGCTTCAAGCAGGTGTATGAAGTCGCTCGGGAACAGATCGTCGCCGAGCATTTCGTCGGTCGAAGTGGGGTCAATGAAGATGTTGGCGAACGGAGTCGCGGTGAATCCGACGTAGCTCGACCTCCTGAACAGTGCCAGGAGGTCGCGAATGGCCTTGTTGATTGCGGTCGTCTCATTCGGACTTAGACGCGTGTTGATTGAAGCGTTGTCGGCCTCGTCATCGATCAGCAGCAGCGGGACATCGATGCGACCCTCCCGGTCCGCATTCATGGTCCGCAGCCAAGTGGCGAGATTCGAGAGGACTCCCTTGTTCTTCTTGGCCACGACCAACACAGGTTCCTTCACGGAGTTGAGCGAAATGCTCAGTGCGGAGGCAATCGCGGCCCTGAAGTCCCTGTCGCGGGATGTGAACACGATGCCGTCCCGCCGGCTATCGATGTGACCAACACCGATATGCGTCTTGTGCTTGAGCTGGTCCCTGGCCAGGAAGTCGCGGCTGTCGAGACCAACAAATGCTGCATCCAGCCGCTCCTGTGTCTGCCGCCGCACGTTCTCCAATGTGCCAGCGAGGAGAATCACCATGCGGTATCCAGCGTCGGCGGCCTTGCAGATCAGCGCAGCGTAAGATGCGGTCTTGCCCGACTGCACGTCACCAACCACGAGTCCGCGTCGTTTCCACGATCCGTCGGCTGTCGGATCGCCGAGGAGGTCCAACAGTTCGTCCATGGAACGATCGAGCGTGCCAGCGACAAGGGGAGGCCAACCGCTCCGCAGCAACAGCTCCCGGTATCGATTCCAGTAGAACGGGTCGATGCTGGCGCGACGGGAACCAACCCACGGAACGTGTTCGACCTTGATCGTCTGTCCCATCTCCATCCGGATCGAGAACCGGGCATGGAGGAGCCTCCGAGCTTCCAGGACTTGGTCCGGCTTGGCACCGAACGCGCCCGCCAAGCGCGCCAGAATCTCGTCAATTTCCATTTCGGTCGGCGGAGGGTCCAGACGAAGTCCTTGCGCGGCCATCCGCGCCATGTTTTCGGCGGAGGCGTCAAAGTTCATATGCGCAACCTTTCTGCAATTCGAAGCGCCGCCTCCGGATTGCGATTGAAGGGCTCGGTCACGGGGAGTTTTTCAAGAATCCTCGACGTAATGTCGGGCTGATCCGAGAATGCCTCCACTATTCGCCGAGCAATTCCCTCCAACTCCTCCTCGTCCGGCAATGCCGGCTCGGCCACCGGCTGGTCATTGGCGGTGTGGATGTGGATGTCATGGATAGGAAGATTATCGTCCAAAAGTCTAAGCAGAGCTTCCGCCTCTTCGGCAGCGGGGCCGGAGAGAAGCAGTGTTACTGCCGGATGATTCCGATTGATCCGCCAAGCTGCTCCGGCGTCTCGCATGTCATGCCGCTGCCAAAGCGGCACGCGCTCCCGATCATCTGCGGGAATGCCCTTGTGCGTGTATACTTTGCGACTGCGCGTCGCGACGGCACCAACAATCCTCTTCAGGTGTGGGCGCAGTGCCAAAGGCGGCTCGGCAATCGCTTTGCGAATGTCGATCTTCCAGAGGTGATCCAGTTCGACCGGGATATCGACTCGGATGCGTGCCAGCCGAATCAGATCATCGGCAGGAACGATCCGGAACCAGCCTCCAGGGACGACTAGGCGCCCACCCCGATAGATGTAGAAGCCGTGGGCGGTCTTGAGACTTTCCCGGCCGCCGGCTCGTTCGAGATCGGTTGGCTTCAGGCGTGACGGATACGGCAGCACGAATGGCGACACCGTTATCGCATGACCATCCACGGGTACGGATTCGGCGTGCAGCGCCTGCCCGCGCGTGTGCCCTTCAAGGAACGGATCAACCACTTCCAGTGGCCGCTCGTTGAGAAGGATGTTGAAAGGACCGACAACTTCTCCGGCCAGGAAACGATGAAACACGAGGGTCAGATGGTCCGCCGCGTCCAATACGGCCCGGTCACCGCCAGCCGCCTCAAGCCGATCAAGGTCCTCCCAAATGACCGATGTCCCGTGACCTTGTTCCACGAGAAGCCCGAGTGGTTCTTTCGGCAGCTCGTCCCGACTGGGCCGCTCCAGCCACCACGAGCCGCGGCGGTCGCACTCGTCGAGATCCCATCGAGCGATCGACAGCTGTCCGCCCTTCAGGGTCGCCACCGTCAACCTGCGGCATTGTGATAGGGACGCTGTCTTCAAGCCGAGTCCGAACCGTCCGAGGTCGGCGCCCTCGCGAATGTCGCGAGGATCGCGACTTCCAAAGCGCATTGCCGACCGCAGCGTCGTCTCGTCCATGCCGCAGCCATCGTCCGAGACGGCCACGAACGGACGCGGCGTCATCGCCACCGAGATGCGGACGGTTCCTGCGTTCGCGGTTATGCTGTTATCGACGAGATCTGCAAGTGCTGCCGCCGTCGAATACCCGACGGACCGCAACGACTGCATGAGCATCGATGCGACGGGAGGAAGTTCGATGCCTGATCGCCCGGTTTCGAGCCCGTCGGCGCCCCCATTTACCCCTGGCACACTGGTATCCTGTTTGCGATGGTGACCCCGAGTCGGAATTGCAACCCTGTCGAGAATACAGCCAATTGAGTGGTACCGCCATAATTCGCGAACGTGACCATCGCGGCGACATCATGGACGCGGCGACGCGCTCCCGGGTCATGTCCCGAATTCGGGGGCGGGATACCGGGCCGGAGCGCGCCATGGCTGAGTTGCTGGCCAATACCGGATTGATGGTTGAGGCGCAGGCCCGCGATCTCCCCGGCAGGCCCGATTTCGTCCTCAGAGAGCACCGGATTGCCATCTTCGTGGACGGTGCCTTCTGGCATGGCTGGCGGTTTCCGGCTTGGCGCCACAAGCTGAGCGAGCAGTGGGAAATCAAGATCGAGGGAAATCGGAACCGCGACCGGCGCAATCACCGGGCACTCCGCCGCAAGGGCTGGACCGTTATCCGTTGTTGGGACTTCCACCTGGACCGCAACCCCGACCTATGCCGGGAGCGGGTACTCAAGTCGGTACGGGCCGCACGATTGGACCTGGCGGAGACGCCAGCGTCCGGACTATGAGTGATTCGACTATTGCGTTGGGGGCAGATTTTGGCACTGAGGACGGTCGATCTCTTCTGCGGGGCAGGCGGCTCCAGCATCGGCGCTCGTATGGCGGGGGCGCAGATTGTCGGGGCAATCGATTCCGATCCGCTTGCAGTCGCGACGTATGAGGACAATTTCCCGAAGGCCAAAGTGGTTCTGGGACGCCTTGACGACAACAACGGCGTCCGGCTGCTCGGTGATGTCGGCAGGGTCGATCTTGTACTTGCGTCGCCAGAGTGCACTAACCATTCGGTTGCGCGGGGCGCGCGGGCGATCGACACGGCTAGCCTTGACTCGGGTTTGTATGTGTTGCCTTTCATTCGCGCCTGGAAGCCGCGGTTCCTAGTTCTGGAGAACGTCTCCAGAATGCAGCGTTGGGATGGATGGCACAGTTTTCTCCGAGAACTCACCAAGGCCCGCTATCGACATGCTGTGGTCATTCTGGATGCCCAGCACTTTGGTGTTCCGCAGGCGCGGCGCCGAATGTTCTTATTGGCGTCGCGCGAGGCCATCCCGCCCCTTGAGATCGACCCCGGAGCCCGGAAGGTACGAACCGCCGCAGAAGTACTTGATCCCGCTGGCACGTATTTGGCGAGGCCAGTTTACGGTCGATCCCGACCCCTGGCCGCAGCTACGATCGAGCGGATAAAGCGGGGCCGAAAGACCGTGCCTGAGACCGAGGACTTCATAATCGTCTACTACGGCTCTGATGCTGCGGGAGGATGGCAACCGCTGGATCGGCCGCTGCGAACACTAACGACGCTCGACCGTTTTGGACTGATCTCCGGGACCGGGAAACAGGCGACGCTGCGGATGCTTCAAGTCCCTGAGTTGAGGCGGGCAATGGGGTTTCCACAGAGTTTCAAGATGGATCAAGGATCGCGGCGCGACCGAATTCGTCTGATCGGGAATGCGGTGTGCCCGCCCGTCATGAAAGCGGTGATTGAAGCCTTGGTAGATGCGGCGGTGGCCAAGCCACTGGGACGCATCCGGTCCAGAGAACTCGCTGCCGTCTAGGGCACATGAAATTTGGCGAGGTATTGGCGAGGCAAAACGAAACGCCCCGGATCGATGATCCGGGGCGTTTGTCTAAGCCATTGGGTTAATTGGCTTAATTTGGTTGCGGGGACAGGATTTGAACCTGTGACCTTCAGGTTATGAGCCTGACGAGCTACCGGGCTGCTCCACCCCGCGATAATTCCTAAAACTGAGTTTGAGCGATCTGTGTTCAAGTTTGGCGCCGCTGCGGCTGCGCGTCCGTCGAGGCGGTATGTAGCAACGCAGAGCGCCAATGGGAAGGGCGCAATCCGCCCGATTGCTGTCGCTTAACGAGGGTATACGACGCGCGGATTGTGGCGTAGCAGGAAGCTGATCCGCGAAAAGCCATCGATGCTATCTCCTCTAGGATCCGGCAGCCGCGCTCAGCGGCTGCTCCCGAGGTTGGAAATACCGCAAGCGTTGCGTGCACTGGTGCGCGCGCGCGAATCCGGGCTGATCGTGCTCGGCGCGCTGATCGGGGCGCTTTCGGGGCTGGTTGTGGCCGCGATGAGTCATGCCGTCATGCTCCTGCACGCCACGCTGTTCGGCGTCGAGCACGGCGAACGGCTGTCGGCGATGCGCCGGCTCGATCCGTGGATCGCCGTTACGGTGCCAACGCTCGGCGGGCTAGGGTTCGGACTGGCGCTATGGGCGCTGCTGCGCTGGCGGCCCGGACGCGAGATCGATCCAATCGAAGCCAATGCGCTGCACGGCGGGCGCATGTCGTTTCGCGGCAGTCTCATTGTCGCCCTGCAAACCGTCTGGTCGAGCGGGGTAGGCGCATCGGTCGGGCTCGAAGCCGGCTACACCCAACTTGCCAGCGGCGTAGCGTCGTGGCTTGGCCAGGCGTTCCGCCTGCGCCGCCGCGATCTGCGGGTGCTGGTCGGTTGCGGCGCCGCTGGCGCGATCGCGGGCGCGTTTGGCGCGCCGCTGGCCGGCGCATTTTACGCCTTCGAACTGGTGATCGCGAGCTACTCGGTCGCCAACCTGGCGGCGGTCGGGGTAGCGGCGCTGGTCGGATATCTGGTCGCCGGCGTGTTCGAGCAGCCGGCATTCGGCCTCGGATCGCTATTTGCCTCAGATATTCGCAGTACCGATCTCGCGGTCGCCGCAGTGGTCGGCGTCGCCGCCGCCGGACTGGGCATCGTGCTCATGCGCGGCGTGGCGATGTGCGAGGAATTCCTGAACTGGCTGCGGATTCGCCCCGTCCTTCGCCCGACGCTCGGCGGGCTGATCGTCGGCGCCATGGCGATCGTAACGCCGGAAATTCTTTCCTCCGGCCACGGCGCGCTTCGCATTTCGACGATGCTGGCCGGTCCAATGTCAGCGATCATATTGCTATTTGTGCTGAAGTCTGTGGCGTCGATCATTTCGCTCGGCACCGGATTTCGCGGCGGATTGTTTTTCGCGTCGTTGTTGATCGGCTCGCTTGGCGGCCGGCTGTTTGCGGAAGCAGCGACATTGCTATGGCCAACCGGCGCCCTTGATCCTCACGTCTACACCATCGTTGGCATGGGCGCGCTTTCGGTGGCGGTGATCGGCGGGCCGTTGACGATGACCTTCATCGCGCTGGAAACCACCGGCGATTTCTGGCTCACCACCACCGTGCTGATCGCCATCATTGTCGCGGCACAGGTAACGCGCGAAGGCTTCGGTTATTCCTTCGCGACCTGGCGCTTTCATTTGCGCGGTGAGAGCATCCGCAGCGCCGCCGATGTCGGCTGGATTCGAGAGCTCACGGTACGCCGGATGATGCGGGCCGACGTGCGCACGGTGCCCGCCCACACCACGGTGTCGCGTTTTCGTCTGGTGTTTCCGCTCGGCTCGATCGTGCAAGTGGTGGCGCTCGACGAGGACAAGCATTATGCCGGCATCGTTTCGGTTGCCGAGGCGCATAATCCCGAGCTCGACGAAACAATCGCTGTGCGCGACATCCTGCATTTTACCTGCTCCGCGCTGTTGCCGACCATGACGGTGAAGGAAGCCGTCATTTTGTTCGACAAGGCGGAGGCCGAAGCCTTGGCGGTGGTCGAGGCGACGGATAACCGCGAAGTTATCGGGTTGTTGACGGAATCCTACGCGCTGCGTCGCTATGCTGATGAACTCGAGCAGCGGCGGCAGGATCTTCTCGGCGAGTAGCACATGAACTTGCGATCGCGGGCGGATTATGGATTTTTATCGGTAGCCGGGAGATCAAACGCATGATGCCGACCTTGCGCAAGTTGTTCGCAGTCGCCGCCGCGCTGTTGTTCGGCATAACAGCCGCGTTGGGCGACCCGGTCGGCCGGTACAATATCGAAGGGGCCAATCCCGGAAGCGGCGGCCAGTACCGTGGCACCGTCACGGTCGAAAAGACCGGCGACACCTATCGTGTCACCTGGATCGTGGGCGGCGCCCGTTATGTCGGCACCGGTATCGGTGACAGGAACTTCATCGCGGTGTCCTACAAATCCGGCAGCAATACCGGGCTCGCCCTCTATGGTGCGCAAAACGATAACTGGACCGGGGTGTGGACCTATGCCGGCGGCACCCAGATGGGCACCGAGCACTGGACCAGGCAGTAGTCCCAAGTTACGCCTCTTTGCCCTTGGCCACCTCTTATGGGTATCGGCCTGCTCCCGCCACGCAGCCCCTGCCGGTGTTAGGCACCACCAAGTTCGGCGGAGCGGTGCGATTGCTCCGCGATGTACATATGGCCGAGCCATCGCTTCACGTTAGAGAATTCCATTCGTGCCGGAAATGGCGTGCCGATCTGGTGCTCCTGCAGCAGCTTGTCGAGATAGCATCCCTCCGGTGGGCCTAGATAGTCGGGAATACCGGCGCGCAGCCAAACATCAGTGTGAAGATCAAGGAAAGGCTTGCCTTCGCAGCGCAGAACAACGTCATGACATTGTGCCGGGTCGAACAGAATTCCAACTTCGAGCCGGCTTACCGAACTGAGCAAGGCCGGAGGAACGAGCCGCCTTGAAAGGCTGTACTGCTTTACGGATTGCGCCAGGAAGTCAGGCCCGGTGCGATCCCAGTCCGTCACGTTCTCTTCCAATTCACTGCTGCGCTGCAGCGCGTTCAGCATCAACGGGTGGTTCGGCGGCAGTCTGATGGCGGCGGTTGCCACCTCGTCCTCTGTCCCTCCGGAGGCGATGAAAAACTCGCCCCCCGGCAATTCGGGGCCCAGCAACGCGACGTCCGGATCGATCCACCAGCCGCCGAGCTTGTGCAGCAAAGCGTAACGGAAAAGGTTTGCATTAATGGCGAATTGTTCGTCGGCGGGCATGTACCGCAGCGTGCGATCCGGATCGAGGATCTCGGTTGCATCCCGGCGGATCAACCATTGCGGCAGTGCCAATTGTCGGCCGTAGCTGAAGACCTCGACGCGGTGGCCACGGTCCGCAAAGCTTTTCAGGCACATTTGTTGGTAGGGACCGATCCGCTCGCCATGCCAAAATGTGCGGACCGTCTGCGGCGTTGTGGCGGCCTGGATTTGCTCGCGATGTTTGCGGTCGGCGCGCCAGATTGAAGGACGCCGTGGCGGGGGCGGTTGCCAGGCCATGCGATTGCGCTCGTGTATCCAGCTCTCTACGGCGTCGAGCGAGAGCCGCGCCTCCGGCGTAAATGTCATGCCATATCGGCGAAACAGGCCGTCGAGGAAGCTTCCTTCTGGCGGACCATAATTCTTGGGAATCCGGATACGGCGCCATATCTCGTTCCAGAGATGGACGAAATCGCCGCCCGCCACGCGCTCGTCAAGCGCATCGCGCCTGGCCGGATCGAACATATCCAGCACTTCGGTGGTGCGGACCTCATAGGCGCGGGAGCGCGGCTGAATGACATGGTCGAGCGCGTATTCGCCGGCGAGCCTGGTGACCAGGTCGGGACCAATATCGAGGCGTCCCGCTTTCGGCAGCAGCTTACGCGCTTCCTCCAGTGCGGCGGTCAAAAAGGATGATCCGGCCGGGAATTTCATGATTGCCGCATTTACAAGATTGTCGTTCTCACGTGCGATGAAAATCTTGTCGGTGGGCAGATGCTTGCCGATGAAAATAATATCGAGATCGAAATACCAGCCGCCGTGGCGTTGTACGGCTTGATAACGGAACAGATCCGAGTGCACCGTCAGGCAGGGGTCGCCGTCGTCATAAACGTATTTGTGCACCGGTTCCGGCAGCAATTCATGAACGTCGACGAGTTCGACACCATCCGGTATCTGGAGGCTGCGATCCGGCGAATAGAGCATCACGCGCGCGCCAGACGCCACGAAACTGAGCAACGAGAGTTCTTCATAGGGGCTCAGCTTCGGTCCGGCCCAAAAGGCGCGCGCCGTTTCCTGCCGGTGCGGAGAAATATGTTGGCGCGTCATATCAAGAGGCCGGACTTCCGTCGTCCGCGTCCACACGCTTGCTTGATGGCCTGAAGGGCATGCAATCGCCAACTGTCCTCTTTTGTTGGGAACTCGGGCACGGCTCCGGCCATCTGACAAATATACGCCGCCAGGCGGCATGCTTGAAGCGCCACGGCTGCCGAATAGTGGCGGCAATCCCCGATGTTGCGTTAAGCGGGGCTCTTGGCGGCACCTGCGACGAGATCATTGCGACCCCGCCTTGGCGGCCGGGCGTTCAACATTCCGGCCCGGGGCCCGCTACATCATCGGCGACCTTGAACGACATTCTTTCGGCGCGCGGCTTGGCCGACCGCGCTTTGATGAAGCGGTTGCTGGCGGCATGGGATCGCATCTTCAACCAAATCGAACCGGATCTCATCGTCGGCGATTTGGCGCCGGCCGCCTCGCTCGCAGCCCGCGGTCGGATACCGCTCTTGCTGGTCGGGAATGGCTATACCCTGCCGCCTGCTGCGATGCGGCGTTTCCCTCCGCTTCATCGTCTAGCCGACCCGCAATGGAACGAAGAAGAAACGCTGTCGGCGGTCAACGACGTGCTTCGCGAGGCTGGGCGTCCGCCGCTGCAATATTTGCCTCAACTGTTTGCCGCCGATGCGCGCTCGGTCCAGACTTTTGCATTGCTTGACCCTTACGATCTTCAGCGCACCGAGCCGTTGGACGGGCCTATCTTCGAGCGCGCAGCAGTTGCGCGGATCGGCGATGGCGATAATATTTTTGTTTATCTGTCCGGCGGCTATCCGGTGGCGCGGACACTGATTCCTGCGTTAGCGGTGTTCGGCGGCCGGGTGCATATTTACGCGCCAGGAATGCCGGCGTCCGGGCGTGAGATGCTCGCGGCGGCACGCGCCAACATTCATGCCGAGCCGGTTGAGCTGGCTGCGATGCTGTCGACAAGCCGGCTGGCGATTCACACCGGCGGGAGCGGTGTCGCCGCCGAAGCGCTGGCGGCCGGCGTGCCACAATTGATCCTGAGCTGGCACATTGAGCAGGACCTTAATGGCGAAGCTTTGCAACGCGCCGGTGTTGGCCGAGTCATTCGGACCTACGACCCGGCGGTCGGGATCTCGCCGAGTCTCATCGACGACTTGCTGGCGGATCGCCGGATGCTTGCCCGGGCCGAGGAAAGCGGGCATCTCCATCGCGCAATTCTGGCTGACAGCGATCCGAAAGCCCGATGGGAATCGCGCTGCCTTGAGTTGCTACGAACGTAATCGTTTAGCCGCCGCGGCGGAGCGGAAACTTTACGGGTAGGCCGGCGGGCGTGGCGGCATTTGCGGCGTTTGTGTCGATTGTGCCTTGCCGGTCGCGGCTGAATTGCCGCCACTGAAAATGGACGTATAGCCGAGCGGATCGGAGCCCGGTCCGCCGCCGGGTCCACCGGCCTGGTTGGCGCCCGGCGGTGGCGTGCCGAGCGGGGGCTGCGGGCCGGCGAAGGTGCGGTTGGTCGGTATGCGGGCGCTGCCGATGCCGCCGCTCTGGCCCGGCCGGCTGCGCAGCGTCTGCACAATCAACTGAAGCGTAGCGTCACTGAGCCGGAATGGCTGCTGGATCGGTTGATTTGCCGAATTGATAATGACGGCAAAGCCCGGCCGCAACGTAATCGTACTGACGCCATTATGAATGGTGACGGTGCCGTGGTGCGAGATCACCAATTGACCTTGACCCGCGAGCCGCGGATCGGATGCGACGACGTTGGCCGGAACGGGAAGCAGGAGCGTCACAATGCCGCCGCGCACGCCGAGGCTGGCGAGTGGCGTGTTGATCGTCGCGCCGGCGGTGTGGCTGATCTGGCCGCCGACATAACGAAAAGCGCCCTTGACCGCCGAGGCCACCATCGTGCCGGTGCGCTCATTGGGATTGTAGACGAACTCATCGATGACAATGTTGCTATTGCTGCCGACGTTGAGCGTCGACTGGTCGGGGAACTGGATTTGCGCCGACCCGCTCGCCGACGTCTGGATGCGCTCGTTGCGAACGACGTTGGCGCCGACGGTCAGCGTGCGGGTGGCGCCGCCTGACGGCGTGCCGGTCGCATCCGGATTGACCGCTCCAACCTTGCCGTAGTTTTGCGCGGCGACGTTCGCCAATGGCGTTACCGTCGACAGCAGCAGCGTCAGCAGTCGGGTGAAAACTCGGTGGCCGCGCTCCATGTCGATTCCTCAGAAGCGGACGGTCGGCCCAGCCAGAACCGACAGATTGTTCTGCCGGTAGTTGGGCAGCGAAGACGCGGTATGATCGTATTGGACAGTTGCGGAAAGGCCGAAGGTTTTCGTGAACGCCATGTCGATCTTGGTGCCGAAAACCCACTGGTCGTCGGCGCGGGCTATCGCCGGATCTATGAACGGATCGGGCGTATCAAAATCGGTCTTGATATAGCGAACATAAGGCGAAATTGAAACATTTTGCGCGACCGAAACGAACGGCGAGGTAACGTCGAACGTCAGCGCGGTTTCAACGATCCATTGCTTGAACGTTTGAAACGCAAGGCTGGCACGGCCGCGCCGGTAGAATCCGCGCGCGTCCGCCCGCGCGCCGGGGCCGAGAGCCGCCGACGCGGCGAGCCCGGTGGTGTACCAGTCGCCCGAGTTGAAGACCGAGGTGGGGACCGTCTCTTGCAGGTTGAAGTCGACATGCCGCCATTCAAATGTCGGCCCGAAGGTGAAATTGACGCCGATTGGAAATTGAGTGACGAAACCGGCGCCGGCGCTGTTCTGGTATGTCGCGCCACCGACCCAGGTCTGCCCGCCAAGCAGATAAGGCTTTATGGTCGCGCCCGGCAGCAGCTCCGGCGCGATGGCCATGCGTGGTCCGATGCTCAACTCGTAGAGCGCGACATTGAGGTCGGTGAAGTGGAATTGATCGGTTAGGTACCCCGCGAACCGGGTTTCGATGACGTCGCCCCGCTGGTTCTCGAGATCCCAATCGTGGTTGAGGGCCACGAGGCCAAACACGTTGGTGTCGGGGCGTCGCGCCGACGTCGTGGGCAGCAGCAGGTTCTGTGCGCCAAAGCGAATGATGTCGCCGGCCGGAGCGAAGTTGCCGTTTGTCTGGTAACGCAGCCCGACTTGCGCAAAGCCCGAGAAGCGGCTGGGCTTGGTCTGGCTTTCCATGTCCGCCAGATAACCGGCGATGCTGGCGCGCGAGCCGGCATCGGTATCCGGCGAAGCCAGCGCCTCTTGGAAGTAGCGCCGGGCCATCTCAAATGCCCGCAATCGATAATACAGCGTGCCCAGCTGATACTTCACCTGGCCCAAGCTTGGATTGTAATACAGCAGGCGCTCCAGCGCCCCGATGGCGGCTTCATAGTCGTTGCGATCGGTCGCCAGCCTCACGTATTCCAGCGTGACGTTGTAATTCGTCGGCTGGCGGACCATCCGGTCGTAAAGTTGCTGCTGCTGCGCCGCCGGGTCTTGCGCCAAGGCCGCCGCGGGAAGGCCTAACAGCGAAAGCACAAGCGCGGTAGCGCAAGGCCCCAGGCGCGGCTTCGATTCGCTTCGCCCGCGGAACTGAGGGCCAATCGCATATATTTGATGTAGTTTCACGATTTAGTACGGAGGCACATATTGTTTTGGCGTTCAATTCCACGCTGGCACCACGCAAGGATATCACGAGAAATCCGTTTGCCCAAAGTCTCCACGGCTGGTGTTCACAATGACCCGGTCGCCCCGGGGTTTGCGGTGTCTGAGACATAGTAAAGGGCTAATTCTACGCGACCGCGTCGGCCACAGGCATTTTCATTTTCATTAGGTCGCATTGACGGCAACAGGCCCCGATCCAGGGCAAGCGTATTGTCGGACACCGCCGGGGCCGATCGCGTAATCCCGGTTCCCGGCTTAACCTTGCTCCGTCAGCGCCCGGCGAAATTGGAGACGAGGATGCGACGAAGGACCGTGGCCATTGATGGGGTCTGGGTTGGCTTCCTGATTGGTTTTGTTTTCCTGATATCCGGATTTCTGATCGGCCCGCGCGTGCCTGCCGAGTATCAAAAATTAGTTTGTGTCGGAAACGTCGACCTTCGCGGTCCTTTTGGATTTAGCCTTAATTGCGACTCGCCAGAATTCATGTGGCTGGCACGAGACCTCTCCGGTCTTCTTGCAAAAAACAGTCCGCGCCAGGCGCGGCCGGGTCTTATCATCGCTGCGGCAATATTGCAGGCGCCAATATCGCTCGTTGTGCCCTATGGAGGACCACCGCAGCCGATCGGCCAAGGAACCGATGATACGGCGGCGATCGTAGTGTCATTTGAAAATAATCTGCCGGCCTATCTCGCTTACATCGCGCTCAATATCGGCGCCCTGTTGATGAGCTTCTTCCTGGTGCGGCGAATCATGGAATGCTGGCCTGATAGGCCTGTCTTCGATTCAACCGGGGCGCTTGTCGTTCTTTCGACCGGATTTTTGGTGGTGGCGAATGACGTAACCAAGGCATTTGTCTGGTCGCCGCACACGCAGATGTTCAACATCCTGGTGCCGATCCTTTCGCTTTACGTCACGTTGCGCCTGATGGAGGGCGCGTTGTTCAACCGACCTTTTATCCTCGGGCTTGGCGTTGCCATCGGCCTCGGTATAACTGCCTATCCGTTTTTTGCGCCCGTCACCGCGTGCGCCATTCCGCCGGCAATTTGGGCGATGATCAAGCAGCGCGAGGACGGGGCCCGCGCCGCGACGCATCTGGCTGCGTTGATCGTGCTGAGCATCTTTCCCTCGTTGCTCTGGTATGCCTACGTCCGGATGACGACGGGCGCGTTTTTCCAGTTCGAGGTGGCGCAGGGTCATGTTGTGTGGATGGCCAAGGCCTGGGCCCAAGGGTTGGGACCATTTCTCGCCGCCTGGTTCGGGAACCTGGGGGAATTATTG
This sequence comes from Pseudolabrys sp., assembly GCA_050998115.1. GTDB lineage: Bacteria > Pseudomonadota > Alphaproteobacteria > Rhizobiales > Xanthobacteraceae > Pseudolabrys. Next base: position 17,372 of record JBPCQM010000245.1, read on the forward strand.
GGCTTTGCCGCACCGCAGGCGATCCCGCTGGCGGTGACGATCGTGTGGTTAGCATTCGTCGCGTTGCGTTTTCGCCTAGCGTTTCTTCGCCACGACCCGAGATGGCGGATCGTGTTCGCGGCGCTCTATGTTGGGCTTGCCGCTCTCGGTTTTTATACCTGTGTCGGATGGATCGTCGATCGATTGGCCTATCCGGCGATCCCGGCTCTGATCGTGGCAGCCGGCACGGCTGGTCTGATGCTTAACAGCCAGTTGACTAATTCTCAGCGTAGGACGTTGGCGGCGGGTTTTTTCGTTATCGCGCTCGGACAGATGGTGTTCGTTGTCCTCAAAAATGGTCCGTGGTCATAAGCCGGCGTTGATGGCTCGACGGGGCTGCGAGCCAAAAAGGCGCTTCGGCCAAAGGGCTAACGGGCGGCGCGGCCGCGCACCGCATGATCGACCAGTGTCTTGCCGAGCGACCAGACAGCACCCGGCACGCGGTGCCCGTTCTCAATAGCCGAATTAAATGCTTTCAGAATCCAGTCGCAATCAGCGTCCGATATGACGAGCGGCGGCAGAATCTTGATCGTGTGGCTGGCGTGTCCCGCCACCTGGCAAAGAATCTTGTGATCCTTGAACAATGGAATGGTAATAAGCTGGCAGAATAGCCCTTTGCTAGCGGTTTCGACGACATTCCACGAGGCTTTCAGCTTGAATGAATCCGGCGGGCCGAATTCGATTCCGATCATCAAGCCTTTGCCGCGCACTGCCTTGAGCAGTTCAAAATGCGGGACCATAGCGTTGAGTTCGCGCAGCAGGCGATCTCCCAGCCGCGCGGCATTCGCGATCAACTGCTCGGATTCGAGCACATCAAGTGTGGCGATCCCCGCTGCCATCGCCATGTCATTTTTGCCGAACGTAGAGCCATGAACCATTGCCCGGTCCATGCGGCTGAACACCTTATCGTGTATCCATTTGCGGGTTAGCACCGCGCCGCTCGGCACGTGACCTCCGGATAGCCCCTTGGCAAGCAGCACCATGTCCGGCTCGACGCCCCAATGCTCGACCGCGAGAAAGCGGCCGGTGCGTCCAAGCCCGGTCTGAATTTCATCGGCGATGAACAAGCTGCCGTGCCGGCGGCAGAGATCCGCCGCAGCTTTCAGATAGCCGCCGGACGGCATGTTCACGCCTTTGCCCTGAATTGGCTCAATGATGAATGCGGCGGCGGTCCTCGAGGACAGCGCCTGCTCGAGCGCCGCCAGGTCGTCGAACGGGACGGCAATACAATCAGGCAACAACGGATCGAAGCCATCGCGAAAGATCGCGTCGCCGTTCACCGACAGCGCGCCGTACGTCAGTCCGTGAAACGCATGCTGGCAATAAATAATACCGGCGCGGCCCGTCGCGACGCGCGCAAATTTCAAGGCAGCTTCGACGGCCTCGGAGCCTGAGTTTGCGAAGAACGCCTTGTCCAAATAGGGCACGTACGCCAGCAGCCGCTCGGCAAGCACCCCGGCGAGCGTCGACACATCCAGTTGCACGAGATTCGGGAGATCGCTGTCGAGCACGCTCTTCAATGCTTGACGCAGACTCGGATGATTGCGGCCGATCGCGAACACTCCGAAACCGCTGAGCAGGTCGAGATAGCGGACGCCCTCGCGATCGAACAGGTACTGGCCGTTGCCGCGACAGAAACCGACGTCGTAGCCGATGGTCCGCAGCACGCGCACCATTTGTTCGTTCAGATGAGCCGCGTAGGCGGCGTAGCGGCCGCGCTCGCGCTCGGCGAACACCGCGCCGATGTCCGGGTTCGCGCGCGTGTCCTCGGATTTCATCGAATTTTCGTCAGCCTCGAATGACAGGCGCTTTTACTCGGCGCCCTGGAGAGGCGTTACCGTTGCTGCCAGCGGCCTGAGGTCAACATTCGCACCGGTCACGCGCCAACTACCGCCTAAGTTTTGATGGCTATGCGGCGCGATTTCAGGAACTCTGAATTCGGGGAGGCCTAGCCCTGGCCCCAACAGCCGGCGGCTTTGTCGCAAGGTGGCGCGTGCCGCGCGCGTATCAAGCGCAAGCCGCATCAATTGCACAATGTCACTGGGTCTTTTGAGCAGCGAGCGGGTGGCGGCGAGCGCGTCGATTGTTCCGTCGGATCGCACGGCCGCGAGGGCTGCCTTGGGGATCGCGTGCTGGGCCGGATCAGTCACCACGCGGATGACGGCCATCGGCAATCCGCGCGCCGCAGCGAGCTTGGCAACGATATGCGATTCCATATCGAGCGCGACTGCGCCGGTCTTGGCGTAAAGCGCGAGCTTCGCCCGTGGATCGGAAACCAGGGCCGGTACCCCCAGAACCATTCCGTGGATTACGTTCGGAATTGTCTGTAGAAGTTTCTGCGACCACTGGTTGCAGGTCGCAATACGGTTACTTCCCGCCATTACCTCCGAGGCAACGACACACGCGCCGGGCTTCAGCCCGGGGTGCAGCCCCCCGGCGACGCCGAAGCTGATGAGGCCTTTGCAATCTTGCGTGATCGCGCGCGCGATCGTAGCCGCCAACTCCCGGCCGTCACCCGCGCAAATGACGTTCATCCCCGGCCCGGCAGCAATTCGGGCCTCAAACGCTAGACCTACGACAACGATCACGGTGTCTCCACGTGTTCACCCTAGCATTAGCTTCTAGGCCAATCAAAAATATTTGTCGCCGTCGAAGCCGCGCCCGGGCGCTTGAATTCCACCGGAAAAAACCACCGGCTTCGTGTTCCCCCTATTGTCGCATCCGTGTCGCAGGACGGTTGCGCGGCCTGGTTGGTTCGCGGTTCTATCGCCCGTCTGGATAGTGTTCCAAAAAGAACTTCGTCTTTTTTATATTCGGTCCAAAGGATAACGGTGATCCAAAACTTTGCGCTCATCAGCGGCTTTTTCGCAGCTGCGTGTGTGGCCATTTGGCTCTATTTGCTCGCCGGGCGCGGCCAATTTTGGCGCGGGCCGGTGCGCGACGTGGCTCATTTGCCGGCATGGCCCGCAGACTGGCCGTCGGTTGCAGTCATTATTCCGGCGCGAAACGAGGCGGCGTTCATCGGCAGCAGCGTGCAATCGCTCGTCCGGCAGGACTATCGCGGTTCATTGACCATCATTGTAGTCGATGACAACAGCAACGACGATACCGCCAAGGTTGTGTTGCAGGCGTCCGAAACAAATCGCGGCCGCCCGGTGACGGCAATCAGAGGAAGCAGCCCACCTGTGGGATGGACCGGGAAGCTTTGGGCCCTTAGTCAAGGCATTGCCGCGAGCGAACAGGCGGCCCCTGATTACATTCTGTTGACGGACGCCGATATCGTGCACGCGCACGACACCGTCAGTTCGCTGGTGGCACGGTCAATATCCGGGGGATACGCCTTGACGTCCCTGATGGCCAAATTGCGTTGCAGCAGCTTTGCCGAGCGCAGTCACGTTCCAGCCTTCGTCTATTTTTTTCAGATGGTCTTCCCGTTCAATTGGGTCGCTTCGCCTCAGTCTCGAACGGCAGCCGCGGCAGGGGGCTGCATGTTAGTCCGTGCGGACCTACTTCGACGTATTGGCGGGATCGCCTGCATCCGCAATGCCTTGATCGACGATTGCTCGCTTGCAGCGCGGCTAAAGGCGATGGGCCCTATCTGGTTGGGCCTGACCGACCGGATTAGCAGCATTCGTCCCTACGAAACACTCGCCGATGTTGCGCAGATGATTTCCCGCTCGGCCTACGCGCAGCTGCGCTATTCGCCGCTGCTGTTGCTTCTGGTCGTTATCGGAATGACGTTTACTTTTTTTGCGCCGCCGTTTCTCGCAATCTTCGCCGAAGGTCTGCCGCGATATCTGGGAATGGTCGCCTGGTTGGCGATGGCCTTGTCATTCGTGCCGATGCTGCGGTTTTATCGGCTTTCGCCGTTGTGGAGCGTCGCGCTTCCGGGGATCGCGTTGTTTTATCTGATTCATACGATGGTATCTGCTTATCGGCATTTGCGAGGACGAGGTGGGATGTGGAAGGAGCGCGTTCATCTCAAAGAGCCGAACCTGCAATGACCGGGAGTGCGAAACTGCGATCCGGCAAGACGGCGCGGGACGAGAATTTTCCGGTGGCGTCCTGGCTGATCAAACGGCGGCATCGGCCGGTTATACGCGCCTTCTACGAATTTGTGCGGATCGCCGACGATATCGCGGACCACCCCGGTCTTGATCGCGCCGAAAAGCTGTCCCGGCTTGATGGTCTGGAGGCGAGTCTGCTTGGCCGTGGCGACGAAGCAGAAGCGCTGAGACTTGGCGCGGCGTTAGCCGGTCGAGGTCTTTCAACGCGCCACGCGCAGGATTTGTTGCGGGCGTTCCGGCAGGACGTGGTGAAAAGCCGCTATGCCGACTGGGACGAGTTGATTGCCTACTGTTCGCTTTCGGCCATGCCGGTCGGACGCTTCGTGCTGGAGGTGCACGGCGAGACCAACGCAACGTGGCCGGCGTCGGATGCGCTTTGCGCGGCGTTGCAGATCATCAATCATCTGCAGGATTGCGCCGCAGACTATCGGCTTCTCGACCGGGTCTATATTCCGCTCGATATGTTAGCGGCGAGAAAAATCGGCGTCGAAGCGCTCGGCAAGGGCCCGGCAAGTCCGGCGCTGAAAGAATGCCTCACCGCGGTGGTCTCGCGCACGGCGACTTTATTGCAGGCAAGCCGCGGGCTGGAGGCAAGTGTAATCGATGCACGGTTGGCCCTGGAGATTTCCGTCATTCAGTCGCTGGCTGGGCGGTTAGTTGCTATCCTGCGGACGCGTGATCCTTTAAGCGAAGCCGTTCATCTGACAAAGGCGGGCGCGATAGCGGCGGCGGCCGGCGGCGGTGCACGTAGTTTGCTGCGGCGTGTTTCGCGGATGGGAACAACGCACCGGTATCAGGCGCCATGAGCGAATTACTGACCGTAACAGAACAAGCCGGTCCACCAGCCGCGAGCCGCGGCGGCCGGAGCTCCTTCTATTTCGCGATGCGCATTCTCAAGCGTGACCAGCGTGACGCGATGTTCCAGATCTATGCGTTTTGTCGCGAAGTTGATGATATTGCCGACGGCGACGCGCCGCGTGCGCGACGGCTGTCGCAATTGACGCAGTGCCGCCGGGATGTCGATGCGCTTTATTCCGGAGGCATTCCAGCGGGCCGCGACCGACTCGCCACCGCCATCAATCGCTTTGCGCTCCGAAAAGAGGATTTTCTTGCCCTGATTGAGGGCATGGAAATGGATGCGCGGGGCGACATTCGGCGCCCGGTTTTCGAGGAGCTTGAGCTTTATTGCGACCGCGTCGCCTGCGCGGTCGGCCGGCTTTCCGTGCGTGTGTTTGGAATGACCGATGCCGCGGGGCAGGCCTTGGCCCACCATCTCGGTTTGGCGCTTCAGTTCACGAATATATTGCGCGACATCGACGAAGACGCTGCTCTCGGACGCCTGTATTTGCCGCGCGAGGCGCTGCAACTCGCGAACATCGACGAGACGGATCCGCAGGCTGTCATTTCAGATCCCCGGCTCAGCGTCGCCTGCATTTATCTGGCCGATCGGGCCCGCGAGCACTACACAAAGGCCGACGAAGTTATGTCCCGCTGTTCGAGGCGGACCGTACGGGCGCCCAAAGTCATGGCGGAGGTCTATCGGCGGATTTTGGGTCGCTTGGCCAAGCGCGGCTGGGCCCATCCGCGCCCTGAGGTTCGCGTCAGCAAGCCCCAGCTTCTCTGGATAGCGGCGCGATATGCGTTCGGCTGAAGCCGGCGCAATTCATGTGATCGGCGCGGGTCTTGCGGGCCTCGCGGCTGCGGTGCGTTTGGCTGGTTCGAACCGCAAGATCGCCCTTCACGAAGGGGGCATGGTGGCCGGCGGCCGTTGCCGTTCCTATTACGACCACGCGACCGGCATGACGATCGACAACGGCACCCACATCGTGCTGTCGGGAAACCACGCGGCGCTCGCCTTCGCGAAGACAATCGGTTCAATATCGGGCCTTCTGAGCGCGGCGGACACCGAATTTCCGTTTGTCGACCTGAAAGATAAAACGCGATGGACGTTTGGTCCGGGCGACAGTCGCTTTCCCTGGTGGATTTTCGACAAGGCTCGCAGGGTGCCCGAAACTGGGATCGCTGATTATCTGGCGTTAGCGCGTTTGGCGCTCCCCTCGGCCGACAAGCCGGGGGGCCAAATGGTGAATTGCTCGGGGCCGGCATACCGGCGTCTGCTGGAGCCATTTTTGCTTGCGGCGCTCAATATCGCGCCGCATCAGGGCTCGGCAAGGCTCGCAGGCGCGGTTATCCGCGAGACGATTGCGCTGGGCGGTCAGAGCTGCCGGCCACTATTAGCTCGTGATGGCATCGGCACGGTATTTGTCGATCCCGCGCTGTCTTATCTGCGCGAGCACGGCGCATCGGTAATCTTTCAGAATGAACTGGTCGGGATCGATTTCTCCAATCAACGCGCAACGCAACTTGTCTTCAGCAACGCGCGCACCAATCTGGCCGAAAACGATACGGTCATTCTTGCCGTTCCGCCGTATATCGCTGCGAATTTGCTGCCGGGCCTGCGGACGCCAGCGGCGTTTCGCGGGATATTGAATGCGCATTTCCGCGTCGATCCGCCTGCCCATATGCCGCCGATGCTCGGCGTCACCAACGGCACCTGCGAATGGATATTTTCACTGCCGGGCCGGATGGCTGTGACGGTCAGTGACGCAGACCGTCTGTTCGACGCCCCGCGAAAACAGGTCGCCGAACTGCTGTGGGGCGAAGTCGCGGCGATCGCCGGTCTGCCGGCCGCGCTGCCGCTCTGGCAGATCATTCGCGAGCGAAGAGCAACGTTCGCAGCCACGCCGGAGCAGAACGCGCTGCGCCCCGCCGCCGAAACTGCGTGGCATAATCTGTTCCTGGCCGGCGATTGGACCGCGACCGGGTTACCGGCAACCCTCGAAGGCGCCGTCCGGTCGGGCAATCGCGCGGCCGATCTCGCCAGCAATCGAGCACGAGCGGCCGCATGACGACCATCTTCGGGGCGAAGCCGCATCTGCCGGCACAGGACGTTGGCCTGGAGCCCGCGCTCAACGACGCGATGCGGGTGCTGATCGAATCGCAGCGAGTCGACGGGCATTGGGCCTTCGAGCTCGAGGCCGACGCCACGATTCCCGCCGAATATGTGCTGCTGCGACATTTCCGGGGCGAGCCGGTCGACCAAGCGCTTGAACGCAAGATCGCCAATTATCTCTGCCGGATCCAGGGCGAGCACGGCGGCTGGCCGCTGTATCACGGCGGCCCGTTCGACATGAGTGCCAGCGTGAAAGCCTATTTCGCGCTGAAGATGATTGGCCACGGCATCGAACTGCCGCACATGCGCGAGGCGCGCCAAGCAATTTTGGCGCACGGCGGCGCGACTTATTCGAACGTATTTACCCGCATATTGCTGTCGCTTTACGGCGTATTGCCGTGGCGTAGCGTTCCAGCAATGCCGGTCGAGATTGTGCTGCTGCCGCAGTGGTTTCCATTTCATCTTTCAAAAGTTTCGTATTGGGCGCGCACGGTGATGGTTCCATTGCTTGTGCTGCTCGCGTTGCGGCCGCGCGCAAAAAATCCTCTCGGCGTCATCATCAACGAACTGTTTATCGGATCGCCGAAGGCGGCCGGTTCAGCGGCGAAAGCCCCGCATCAAAGCTGGATCTGGTTTTCGCTGTTTCGGGGCATCGACGCGATTCTTCGGCCGAGCGTGCGGTTTTTTCCACGGCGCTTTCGGCAAGCCGCCATTGATCGCGCGGTGGCTTTCGTGACCGAACGGCTCAACGGAGTCGACGGGCTCGGCGCGATTTTTCCAGCTATGGCTAATTCGGTTTTGATGTTCGACGTGCTGGGCAATAAGAGTAATGCCGCGGTCGCGCGCGACTCGATCGAAAAACTTTTAATCGTCGGAGCGGCCGAAGCCTATTGCCAGCCTTGCGTTTCGCCGGTGTGGGACACGGCGCTGGCCAGCCACGCTCTATTGGAAATCGGCAGCAAAGATGCGGTAGCGAGCGCGTGCCGCGGGCTCGACTGGCTACTGCCTCGACAGGTGCTGGATGTTGCCGGCGACTGGATTGCCAGACGTCCGCACGCCCGCGCCGGCGGCTGGGCGTTTCAATACGCCAATCCGCATTATCCCGATCTCGATGATACCGCTGTTGTGGTCATGGCGATGGATCGTGCCCGCCGTGCCGGCGCCGGCGACCGTTATGACCAAGCAATTGAGCGCGGCGCCGAATGGGTACGAGGCATGCAAAGCCGCAACGGCGGTTGGGCGGCATTCGATGTCGACAATCTGCACGGCTATCTAAACAATATTCCTTTCGCTGACCACGGAGCGTTGACCGATCCGCCTACCGAAGACGTCACGGCGCGATGTCTATCCATGCTGGCGCAACTCGGTGAAACACTGGAGCAGAGTCCGGCGCTGGCACGCGGTGTCGCCTATCTCTTTGGCACGCAAACCGGGGAGGGCAGTTGGTACGGGCGCTGGGGCCTCAATTATATCTACGGCACGTGGTCGGTGCTTTGCGCTCTTAACGCGTGTGATGTTTCTCCTGAGTCGCCGCAAGTCCGCAAAGCGGCGAGTTGGCTGATCTCCATCCAAAATGCGGATGGTGGCTGGGGGGAGGACGGCGCGAGCTACAAGCTCGATTATTCCGGGCATGAGCAAGCCGCGAGCACCGCGTCACAGACAGCCTGGGCGTTGCTGGGCCTGATGGCCTGCGGCCAGGTCAGCCATCCGGCGGTCAAACGCGGGGCGCAGTACCTGATGCAAACAAAAACAGACCGCGGGATTTGGAATGAAGAACGCTTTACCGCGACGGGATTTCCGCGGGTGTTTTATCTGCGCTACCACGGATATCGACAGTACTTTCCGCTATGGGCCCTGGCGCGCTACCGAAACTTGAAGGCAAGCAACCGCACGCAAGTGCGGTTTGGCATGTAGGCGTCAGCGCTCCAGGCCGTCAAAACGGATCTTCTGGTTATCGTCGAGGCGCTGGTAAAAATCGTTGAACGCAACCTGCGAGTTGATCGCTCGCGGCATCGAGTCGCGCCAGCGGTCGCTCGGAGGGGGCTGCGCACACGACGCAATCAAAAGCTTCGCCATCGAAGACGATGTTTTGTGCAGGTTTTCCAGGCTCGCGGCCTGTGCCTCGGTCGGGCGCACGCTCATCTCGATCTTTTTGATCAGGCGCTCGGCAGCTTCCGCATTTTGCGGCGCGCAGGCCCGGTATTGCCTGTCCATGTCAGCGCTTGCCGTTTTGCCGCCGGGCTGGGAAATGGTCTGCGGCTTTCGCGGGACAAAGCTGTTTTTCTGCTGAGGCGTCAGCATGTCATAGAATGCCTTGAGCGGCTCACGCAGCTGGATCGCCGCATCGCGGGATGCCCACAGCGCATCCACCAAATTCTGCAGCCGATCAGGCGGCGCAAGCGCGCTGGCGTCGCGGCAGTTCGATTTGATGCCCTGGATTGAATGATCCATCGCCGCTTGCAGCTTCTGCAGCGCGTCGCGTTGCGGCCGCGAAAGTTGTGATGTTTGTTCGACCTGCTTCGTCAGCCAATTGTCTGCGGTCTTGACCGTATCGTTACAGCTTTGGCCGGATACACTGGGGTTGGAATCGTCTTGAACCGCCGCACCCGTCATTGCAGCTCGAGCCACCTCACGCGGCCGCTGGAAATGTCCGGTAATGCTGTCGGCAATCACATTGAAGCCATGGCCGCGCAAGCGTGGGCCAAATTCATCTGGCCAGAATGTAAAGCCGATCATTTGCCCGTAGGCATTGCGCCAGGCGGTTGGACCTGCCCAGCCGAGACCGGTTTCGCTCGCGGCGGAGCCCTCGTTGGGCCGAATAACCGCAGCTGTTGCGGCGGAACCGGCCGCGGTCGCCACGCCGACCCTGTGTTGTGATATGGCCGGCCGGTGATGGCGAACATGACCGAATCGGCCAATCACCGCGCGGGTGACGGCTCCGATAACTCCTTGCGGCGAGAATTGTGCGTGAGCTGAGACGGGCAGGGCGCTAGTGGCGGCGAAAACCGCAGCGAGTATGACAAGGCGTCCGCGCATCGACGGCCTCCGCTAGTCGCTTTAGGAACGGCCGGCAGGCCGCTGCTACAACGATAACGCGCGGGACCGAGTTCCCTACAGACCGCCACATGTTACGGCGCGCTGATCAGAGGCCCCCGGCTATTTGGCCGCAGCCAATTCTTGGTGCTTCGGTTTCGCCGCCTGAATGTCGTGCAGCTTTTGCTCGACGTGCCGCGAGAAAACGAATTGCGCCGGCCGTTGTTTATCGAGCGCGATTTCGGGGACCATGGCGCCTGCGGTGCGAACGCCGCGCAGGCTGACGGCGAGCGCCTTCAGAGGATGGGCTATCGCGTCGGTAACAGCCGTCGCTTCATATCCGCAGTGCACCATGCAGTCGGCGCATTTCTCGTAGTTGCCGGTGCCATAGGAGTCCCAATCGGTGCCTTCCATCAGCTCCTTGAAAGTTTTGACGTAGCCTTCGCCGACGAGATAGCACGGCTTTTGCCAGCCGAAGATCGTCCGCGTCGGGTTGCCCCATGGCGTGCAGTGATATTGCTGGTTGCCAGCCAGGAAATCGAGAAACAGCGTCGATTGGCTGAACGCCCATTCTTTCCCGCCGCGGCCGCGCCGGAAGATATCGCGGAACAGTTGCTTGGTACGATCGCGGTTCAGAAAGTGTTGTTGGTCGGGTGCGCGTTCATAGGCGTAGCCTGGCGACACCGTGATCCCGTCGATTCCCATCGCTGTAACGGTATCGAAAAATTCAGCAACTCTTTGGGGCTGAGCGTTGTTGAATAATGTGCAATTGATGTTGACGCGGAAGCCCCGTTCTTTGGCGCGTTTGATCGCCTTCACGGCCCGGTCATAAACGCCGGTCTGGCAGACCGACGCGTCATGCATTTCTTTGTCGCCGTCAAGATGCACCGACCACGTGAAAAAAGTGCTCGGTTCGTATTGCGACAGCTTCTTGTCCATCAACAGAGCGTTGGTGCACAAATATACGAATTTGCGCCGCGCGATAATGCCGCGAACGATTTCCGGCAGTTGCTTGTGTAGCAACGGCTCACCGCCTGCGATTGATACGACCGGCGCGCCGCACTCATCGACGGCGTGAAGCGCGTCCTCAACGGACAGGTTCTGGTGCAAAATCGGATCGGGATAATCAATTTTACCGCAGCCGGCGCAAGCAAGATTGCACCGGAATAGCGGCTCCAACATCAGGACCAACGGATAGCGTTTTCGGCCGGTCACGCGTTGCCGAACGACGTAGCTACCGACCAGCAGTTTCTGAAGAAGGGGAATGCTCAAAGTTGCCATCCTTGGCTATTTTGTTGGGGCTTATGACATCCAGCAACTCGACCGGCACCCGGAATTCGATGTGTTCATCCTGGCCCGGCAGCGTAAATACCTCGATTGGCGAAGCAAATCGTCGCAACGCATTGATCACGTCGCACACCATTACCTCGGGAGCTGATGCGCCCGCGGTTATGCCCACCACGGCCGCATCGTGAAGCCATTCTTGCTGAAGCTCCCCGCCACTGGCGATCAGGTAGGTGGGAATCCCCGCACCGAGACCGATTTCGCGGAGCCGGTTGGAATTGGAACTATTTTTGGCGCCGACGACGAAAATCACATCAACCAGTTTGGTAAGTTCTAGCAAGGCGGATTGGCGATTTTGTGTCGCGTAGCAAATATCTTCCGTGCCCGGACCGACCACATCCTTGAAACGACGGAACAGCGCCGCAATGATGCCGCGCGTATCGTCGACGCTTAGGGTTGTCTGCGTCACATAGGCAATCGGGGCGTCCGGCGGCAGATCAATGGCCTCGACGTCGGTTTCGGTCTGCACCAGAACGACCGGGCCGGGGATTTGGCCGAGGGTGCCCTCGACCTCTGGATGACCGGCGTGGCCGATCAAGACAACGGTGCGGCCTTGCCGGAGGTAGTGGCGGCCTTGAGCATGCACTTTCGAGACGAGCGGGCAGGTTGCGTTCAAAACCCGAAGGCTGCGGTCGGCGGCTTCCGTTTCCACGGTTTTGGCCACGCCGTGAGCGCTGAATACCGTTATCGCGCTAGGCGGAACTTCCGTGAGGTTTTCTACGAACCGGGCGCCCCGGGCTTTCAGGGAATCCACGACCCATTTGTTGTGGACGATTTCGTGACGCACGTAAACCGGAGGTCCATATTTTTCGAGCGCCCGTTCGACGATTTCAATGGCCCGAACCACGCCGGCGCAGAAGCCGCGCGGCTTCGCCAGAATGATCTTCATGCGGCGCCCCCGTTCACTTTGATACCGTTGGCTGCCAATCGGCGGCGGTGCTGGGCACGGTCTGCAAGAAACGCAATCTCTGCCGGCTGCAGTTCCCGGGCGTGACGCGATCCGAGGACGTCAAATACCTTGGCGACGATGCCATGCGCGTCGAGGCCGCTTTTTGCGTACATCGCGGTCGGGCTGTCGTGGTCGACGAACGTATCGGGAAGAATCATGCTGCGGACTTTAAAGGCGGGTCGCTCTAACATGCTTTGTTCGGCAAGAAACTGCAGCACGTGTGAACCAAAGCCGCCGATAGCGCCTTCTTCGATTGTCACCAGCAATTCGTGGTGGCGCGCCAGCTGCAGAACAAGCTCGTTATCGAGCGGCTTGGCGAAGCGCGCATCCGCGACCGTGGTCGAGATGCCTTGCGCCTCGAGAATTTCCGCAGCTTTCGAACACTCCGCCAGTCGTGTGCCCAGCGAAAGCAGGGCGACGGTGCTTCCTTGCTTAAGGATGCGGCCCCGCCCGATCTCGAGCGGCGCGCCGATGGCGGGCATTTCAACGCCGACGCCATCGCCGCGTGGATAGCGCAACGCCGACGGCCGGTCGTCGATCGCGGCGGAGGTGGCCACCATGTGAACAAGCTCGGCCTCGTCGGCGGCGGCCATGATGATGAAGCCGGGCAGGCAGCCGAGATAAGCGAGGTCGAAGGAGCCGGCATGGGTAGGACCATCCGCGCCGACGAGGCCGGCGCGGTCTAAAATAAAGCGTACCGGCAACCGTTGGATCGCGACGTCATGAACAACCTGATCGTAGGCGCGCTGTAGAAACGTCGAATAAATCGCGACGAATGGTTTGTACCCTTGCGTCGCCAGTCCCGCCGCAAAGGTGACGGCGTGCTGCTCCGCGATGCCGACATCGAACGTGCGGTCGGGAAACGCTTTGCCAAAAATATCAACGCCGGTGCCGGACGGCATCGCCGCCGTTATTGCCACGATCCGATCGTCTTTCTCGGCCTCCTTGACGAGGCTCTCGCCGAACACCTTGGTGTATGACGGGGCATTCGAAACCGGCTTCTGCTGCTTGCCGGTGGAGACATCAAACTTGACCACCCCGTGGTACTTGTCCTTCGAAGACTCGGCCGGCGCGTAGCCTTTGCCCTTTTGAGTCCGCACATGCACGAGAAACGGGCCGTTGTCGGCCTTTCGCACGTTTTGCAGAACCGGAATGAGTTGACCGAGGTCATGGCCGTCGACAACGCCAACGTAATAGAAGCCAAGCTCTTCGAATAAAGTACCGCCGGCCACGAAGCCGCGCGCCAGCTCTTCGGCGCGCGCGGCTTTCTCCTTGAAAAATTTTGGCAAATGATCGGCGAATTGCTTTCCCATGTCCCGGAACGACATGTACATCTTGCTGGACAGCAGCCGCGCTAGATAGTTCGACATCGCGCCGACCGGCGGCGCGATCGACATTTCGTTGTCGTTGAGGATGACGATCAAGCGCCGGTTCATGGCGCCGGCGTTGTTCATGGCTTCGTAGGCCATGCCGGCCGATATGGCGCCATCGCCAATGACGCAGACGACGTCGTGCCGTTGTCCGGAGAGATCGCGGGCGACCGCCATCCCCAACCCGGCCGATATCGATGTTGAGGAATGCGCGGCGCCGAAGCAGTCGTATTCACTTTCGGCGCGTTTGGTGAACCCGGACAGCCCGCCGGCGCTGCGTAGCGTGCGGATACGATCCCGGCGGCCGGTCAGAATCTTGTGCGGATAAGCCTGATGACCGACATCCCAGATCAGCTTGTCATTCGGCGTATCGAAAACATAATGCAGCGCGACGGTCAGCTCGATCACGCCCAGGCTCGCCCCGAGGTGGCCGCCCGTTATCGCAACGGCGTCGATTGTCTCGGCTCGCAATTCGTCGGCAACTTGCTGCAGATCATGTAAGTTGATGGTTCGTAGGTCGGCGGGATTCTGAATACCATCGAGAAGCCTGGATGATGATTTCGTCGGGATTTCTCGCGAAGTCGCCGTCATGCAACTATCTTTCACAAATAGGGGCGAGGACGGGGGACACTGTTCGGCCTGGCGAAACTACGCACACTTTATTTTACCCCCTGGGTCTGACTTTATATGGATATGGGCTTTTGCCAGAAAAGCCGTATTCGGCGTCAATTCAATAACGGGCTCAATGGTTCCGGAGAAAGCGTAGTGTGTGGTGGGTAGGCGTGGCAAACAGCCGGGGCTAATTTCGGAGCCGGGCCAGCAGGGACTGGCGTTCGCCGTCACCGCAATCGTCAGCTTCTGCACGAGATTCCCGTGGCCGATCATTGTGATAGCGATCTGCACGGCGGTCGGTGCCGGCTTCTATACGGCCCGGCATTTCGCCATCAACACCGACATCAACCGGCTTATCTCACCTGATCTGGATTGGCGGAAGCGCGAAGCCGATTTTGAGAAGGCGTTTCCCGGCCATTTCGGGTCATCGCTCGTGGTGGTGGACGCGCCTACCGCAGAATACGCGTCGCTGGCGAGCGCCGAGCTGGCCAAGCGCTTAGCGCAAAAACCGGAATTGTTTCATTCGATCGAGGACATGAGCGGCAATGAATTTTTCATTCGCAACGGATTGCTGTTTCAGCCGGCCGCGGATGTCAAACAATTGTCTCGCGGACTCGGCCAGGCCGCGCCCTTGGTGGGAACGCTTGCCAGTGACCCGAGCCTGCGGGGCCTGACCCGCGCATTATCGCTGGTTCTGGTCGGCGGCGTGCAAAATCGCATGACCACGCTTGACGGTCTGGCGCGGCCGTTATCGATGGCGGCAACGACGGTCGAAGCCGCGCTGGCCGGGCGACCGGCGACATTTTCGTGGCTGACAATGTTGAGCGGCCAGCAGCCGCGGCCGGAGGACTTGCGGCGCTTCATCGAGATCCGCCCCATTCTGGACTTTTCCGCCCTGCAGCCAGGGCATGCGTCAAGCAGCGCCATCAGGCAGGCGGCCTCAGATCTACATCTCGTGGAACGATATCACGCGCGGGTCCGGCTGACCGGGTCGGTGCCGATGGCCGACGAAGAGTTTGCGACCGTCCAGCAGGGCGCCCTGGTCAATGGAATCGGAACGGTCATCATCGTGCTTGTCATCTTGTGGCTGGCCCTTAACTCCGCGCGGATTATTCTGGCGGTATTTATCAATTTACTCGTCGGCCTGACGGTAACGGCGGCACTCGGTCTTTTGATGGTCGGCGCCCTGAATTTGATTTCTGTTGCGTTCGCCGTGTTGTTTGTGGGCTTGGGGGTCGATTTCGGCATTCAGTTTTCCGTCCGCTATCGCGCCGAACGCCACGACATCCCAGAGCTTCGAGCGGCGCTGATACGAGCTGCCGAAAAGGTCGGCGTTCCCCTGACGCTCGCGGCGGCGGCGGTCGCGGCCGGCTTCCTTTCTTTCCTGCCGACCAACTATCGCGGTGTTTCCGAACTGGGTGAAATCGCCGGTGTCGGCATGCTCATTGCCTATGTAACCAGCGTTAGCCTGCTGCCCGCGTTGATCACGGTGCTCAACCCGCCCGGTGAATCCGAACCGATCGGCTATCGCGCGTTGGCACGAGTTGATCGCTTTCTTGAAGAACAGCGCGTTCCGGTCATCGTCGGGACGCTCGCGCTCGCCGTTCTCGGCTCGCCCTTACTCTATTTCCTCACCTTCGATTTCGACCCCATTCATTTGCGCAGCACAAAGACCGAGTCGATTTCCACGCTGCTCGATCTTGGCGGCGGCTCTCAGGCCGGCGTCAACCTGATCAGCGTGGTGACGCCGTCACTCGAGGAAGCGTCGGCGGCGGCCGAGCGTCTGCGGAAACTGCCTGAGGTGTCTGGCGCGACGAGCTTGGTTGATTTGATACCGCAGGATCAGGATAAAAAGCTTGGTTTGATCCGGGACCTCGATGAACACCTCGGCTTTATTTTGGAGAAACCGCCGACAAACAAGCCGCCGACCGATGCGGAAAACGTCGCTGCTTTGAACGGCATGGCCAGTCAACTGGACAAATTTGCCGGGAACGCGTCAGGGCCTGGAGCGAATGAAGCCAAGCGCCTGGCGGCCGCTTCGGTAAAATTGGCGAATGCGGATGAATCGTTGCGCAACCGCGTGCAAGCAGCGTTTATCGAACCGCTGGAAATCGACCTCGGCCAGCTGCGCGGAAATTTGGCAGCACAGCCGGTTGCTAAAGACGATTTGCCGCAATCGCTGCGGCGCCAGTGGGTGGCGCCCGATGGCCGGGCCCGCGTCGAGGTTTCGCCGAAAGGCGATTCCAACGACACCGAGGTCTTGCGAACATTCGCGGGAGCGGTGCTTGCCGCCTATCCGAACGCCGTAGGCGGCCCGATCTCCATTTTGGAGTCAGGCAAGACCGTCGTTCGAGCATTTTTCGAAGCAGGGCTGTACGCGCTGCTATCGATTGCGATCCTGCTCTGGATCGTATTGCGGCGGTTCGGCGATGTCCTGCTCACGTTGGTGCCGTTGCTGCTGGCGGGCGTGGTGTCGCTTGAGATTTGCGTCTTGATCGGCATGCCGCTGAATTTCGCCAACATCATCGCCTTGCCGCTATTGCTGGGCGTCGGCGTCGCTTTCAAGATTTATTACATTATGGCGTGGCGTTCCGGGCATACAAAACTGCTGCAATCAAGCTTGACCCGGGCCGTTGTGTGGAGCGCCCTTACGACGGCTACCGCGTTCGGCAGCCTGTGGCTTTCGCAGCATCCGGGCACGTCAAGCATGGGCAAATTGCTGGCGTTGACGCTGGTGTGCACGCTCGCCGCAGCGGTACTGTTTCAGCCGGCGCTAATGGGGAAGCCGCGAGGGACCGAAGAGCATTAGACATACATCGTCGGGCGCTTGCGCTTGGTTGCCGGCCTGGGCGGTGCTCCGCGGCGCGGGCGAATTTGCCTGGCGGCCCGTGGTTTGCGTCTGAGCGCGGCCGTTCTGTGGCTGCGGCGCGGTCTGCGCTTGCTGAGCGCGGCTGTCCAGCGGCAACGCGCTTTGCGTGCGCAGATCGTCCGGGCTGCCCGGCTCGATGCGGGTCCAGTTTTCTCCGCCGCAAAGAAAGCCCAACATGCAGCCTTGCACCTTCAGTGTGTTCGGATTCAGAAGGCTGATATTGGCGGAGTAGGTATTCCCGTCTTCCGAGTTGTAGATTTTTCCGTCCCATTTATTCGGTTTGGTCTGCGACATACCCAGCAAAACCGGCATTCCCAACGTGGGGCGATTTCGCAGTTTGGGATCCGGATTTTTCTTGTCGGTGGAGGCCGTGGTTTCCCACCCAACCACTCCCCACATCCGGTTGCCGCAATTTGCAATCTTGATGCGGGCGATGCGTTTGGCGACCAGCCAATCGCCCGTCGGGTCGGGGAGGCTGTCAGCCCGCGCCGGCATACAGGCGATCAGCAGCGCGACAAGCGCGGCGGTGACCCAGCGAGCCCCATATTCTAGATTTGCCGGATGAGTCACGCGACAAGACACCTGAAGTCGGTTGAGATAAGCGTTCATGTTCTGCAATGGCTGAACTAACCAGACGTTCCGTAATTGCTGCAACCCAATTACGTAATATCTGCGGCGACGCTCTCGCCAGCGACCGGAGTACCCCGGCCGGCGCAGGTCGCGGAGACGGATGTGCTTGATACTGCCGTGGAATTCCACCCACCTGCACCAGTGCCGCGCGCCAAGGCGCTGGGCGCGATCGGGCTTTTGCGCGTTCTCGCCAGCAAATTCGCTTGAAGCATAAAACCACGGCCCATTTTGAAAAGCCGATCGTGATCGGGGGCCTGTCGATTGGCCGCGTGGCCGTTGTAAACGACCCGATCTCAATCCGTCGCGTATTGCTCGAAAATGCCGCCAATTTACCGAAAAGACTGGCTGCAAAGGCGCGTGCTGTCGGCGGGTCTTACCTGCGGATTGCTGACGGCCGAAGCGCATCAATGGCGAATCCAACGCCGCGCGCTATCACCGCTGTTTGCGCGCAAGGAAGTGATGAATTGCTCGGCGTCGATGATCGAGGGCGCCAACGGCCTTGGCGAACGGCCGATCAAGGCCGGTACCGTGGTCGTTATTGCGCCCTATGTGCTTCATCGCCATCGGGCTTTGTGGTGCAAGCCGGACCGGTTTGCTCCCAACCGTTTTCTCGGTGACTTGCGACGCAAGATTGACCGCTTTGCAAACCTTCCATTCGGCGTCGGGCCGCGGATTTGCATCGGCGCGACGTTCGCTATTCAGGAAGCGTCGATTGTCATTGCGACAATGATGCGGCACTTCAGGCTCGAACTGGCGCCGGGTCATATTGCATAGCCGGCGCAGAAGGTTACGCTTCGCCCGAAAGGCGGACTTCCGGTAATTGTAAAAAAACGAAGATGAGTGCGAGACCATTTTTTCAGGAACGGAAATTG
This sequence comes from Pseudolabrys sp., assembly GCA_050998115.1. Lineage (GTDB taxonomy): Bacteria > Pseudomonadota > Alphaproteobacteria > Rhizobiales > Xanthobacteraceae > Pseudolabrys. The sequence goes on from JBPCQM010000245.1 coordinate 36,110, forward strand.
AAGGCAATTTTGGAAAGCGGCAACGAACTGGTCAATCAATCCGCTATCGATTTGATCATGATGAGGCGATGCATCCAGCTTTCGGCGTCGTCCGCGAAACTCGGGGAATTCCCATTTGCCGCTGTCATTAGCGCAGGCGATAAGGTTGTGGTCGAGGCCACCAATCAAGTCACGCAGAATACCGATGTTACACGGCACGCGGAACTCGTCGCGATTTCAGAAGCACAGAGGAAATTGGGCCGCAAAGATTTGTCGAATTGCACGCTTTACTCCACTGTCGAGCCTTGCCCGATGTGCTCTTTCCCTATTCGGGAAACACGAATCAACCGAGTCGTTTTCGCAATTAGTTCGCCGCTGATGGGCGGCTATTCGAAATGGAACGTCTTGCGGGATATGGAACTGTTTCGCGTGATGCCGGAAGTCTTTGGTCCGCCGCCTGAACTCGTCGCTGGACTCATGCGATCGGAGGCGGAAAAGGTTTGGCGGAGATGGAATCCGGTGATTTGGGCGATCATCAAATATCGCGGTGTTTTTGGATCTGAAACTGCGCCAGTTGCACATTTGCCCGCGCTAAACGGGCGCGGCGGCTTCCTCGGTCGGTTTTTCAGGGCGCGCCGCCACAAACCTCGTCCCATTCAAAGTCAATAGACTCAGCAGGCTGTGCGTTTACTGCCCGTGATCTTCCAGCACCTTCAGGCAGGCTTTTCTCAATTTCTTGCGGTGGTCCTGCAGACAGGCAAGGACACGGAATGTGTCCGGCAAGGCGCTGACGCAATATCTCGTCGCGTCGGGATTGCACGCGGCCTGCTCTTGCGGCGTTCCTTGAAAAAAATTCCCCGGCTCGGGTTGCCGTTCATCAACCGCAAAAGCAGTTCCGGCGGAGACAGCGAGGACAAAGGCCGCAGAGACCAGAATTTTCATGGGGCTATGTCTAAGAGTCTGCATGCGAGGAGGCAACCCCCGGCACGCTCCAATGTTCCGATGCGAGCAGGGAACGGGAGGCGTTACCGGCAGGGCATGCCCAGTCTTGAACGACCAATTTTGCTTGCAAGACCGATCGCGCGAGATTTGGCGTCTTACCTCAGCCGTCCTTCCATGACGGCACGGCAGGCGGGGCTAAGACGATCAATATTTTTGTGAAGGCAGTAAGTGATGCCGTCGTGACTGGGTATGTACCACTTGCACAGGCGGTAGACGTCGGGCTTGCAGGCTTCGCGCTGGACCGCGGTGCTTTCCTCGGCGAGAAGCGATGCAGATGTCGCCGGCAACATGGACGCCGCCAGGGTAACGCAAACAACGATTCTTGATCGAAGTTTAGTTTGCATAGACCCACACCGCTCCTACGACGCAAGACGTCGTTCTGCGAGCCAGCTTATTGGCGAATTCAAAATGACGAAAGGGCCAATTAGGGCAATATGCGCGATCCAGGTTGTTCCGGGTTCCCGGGGGCGCGTCGAAATTACCGGCAGGTTAGGCAAGTGTAAACCGCCTGGTCATCGCCTGTTCAGGGTGGTGGCCGCAATATTGGCGGAGTTTCGTTGTGGGTGGGATGGGGCGACGTGACGGCGAGATCGACCCATGGCTCTGGATCCCAAATTGCAGGCTGCGGCGGCGCTGCATCGCTTTGGATTTGCCCCCAAGCCGAACGGGCTTGCGGCCTTTTTGGCTGATGCCAAGGGCGCCCTGCTTGCCGAGCTCGACAAACCGGCAGCCGGCCAAATCGTCAACGACGACCTGCTGACTTCGGGCGAAGCCGCCCGCGCCGCGTTTGATTTTCGTCAGGAACGCAAGGCCGCCCGGCTGGCGCGCCGCGCCGAACAAGAATCCGGCAAAACGGCGAAAAATAATCCACCGGCGCCTGAAGCGGCGAATGCGGCGATCGCCGAGACGAACCAGAATCCGCAAATGGCGAAGCCGGCGCCCGCACAATCGGAGGACAAGCCCAAGCAGCAGCCTGGATTGCCGCAGCAAATATATCTTGAAGAAGCCAAAGCGCGGCTCGACGCCGCTCTCAATTCCGACGTCGGCTTTGCAGAGCGGCTGGTGTGGTTCTGGTCCAACCATTTCTGCGTGTCGGCTGACAAGGGTCAGGTGAGACCGCTATGCGGTGCCTTCGAGCGCGAGGCGATCCGCCCGCATATTCGCGGCAAATTCTCCGACATGCTGGTTGCCGTCGAATCGCATCCGGCGATGCTGCTCTATCTCGACAATGCGCGGTCGATCGGGCCCAACTCCTTTGCCGGAAAGCGCCGCGGCAAGGGTCTCAACGAAAATCTCGCTCGCGAAATCCTTGAATTGCATACGCTCGGCGTACGCACAGGTTATTCGCAGGAAGATGTCACCAATTTCGCCAAAGTTATTACCGGCTGGAGCATAATCCCGCCGAAGCAGGCGCCCGAGCACGGCGGCGAATTCAATTTCAATCCGCGCCTGCATGAGCCCGGCGTGCAACACGTCGTCGATCGCAATTATGACGATCGCGGCTTCGAGCAGGGCCGCGCGGTGCTGCTGCGGCTGGCGGCGGATCCGGCGACCGCCAGGCATATCGCAACGAAGCTGGCCCGCCATTTCGTCGCCGATGTTCCGCCCCAGGCGCTGGTCGACCGGCTGGCCAAACGGTTTCTCGACACTGGCGGTGATCTCAAGGAAATCTCAAAGACCCTGATCGCCGCGCCGGAATCCTGGGATGCGCCGCGCGGCAAGCTCCGCCGCCCGGCCGAATGGCTGGTAAGCGCATTGCGTGCCACCGGCATTTCCCCGTCGGACGTGCGCCCCCTGGTGCAGGAACAGAACCTGCTCGGCGAGCCGCTGTGGTGCCCGCCGGCGCCAAACGGATTTTCCGACGACAGCGCGACCTGGATGGACGGGCTGGCGCAACGCCTCGACATCGCCAACCGGTTCGCCCGCCGCACCGGCGATCTGATCGACCCGGAGGGTGTCGCCGAAGCGGCCTTCGGCCCGCTGCTATCCGTCGATACCCGCGAGACGCTGGCCCGTGCCGAGAGCCGGCCGCAAGCCGTCGCGCTGCTTCTGATGTCGCCCGAATTTCAACGCAGGTGATGCCATGGTCAATTTAACGCCGCATCTCGCCACCCGCCGCGAATTGCTGCTGGGCTCCGGCGCGCTGTTTGCCTGGGCCTATATGCCTCGCCTCGCGCAAGCCGAGGGCCGCGACCCGCGCCTTCTCGTTATCCTTCTGCGCGGCGCGCTCGACGGCCTTGCCACCGTCGCGCCGGTCGGCGATCCCGGCTGGGTTAGCTTGCGCGGCGACAAGGCGCTGACGCTCGACGGTGACAACGCGGCGCTCAGGCTCGACAATTTCTTCGCGCTCAATCCGGCGATGCCGAATTTTTACCGGCTCTATCTCGCCAATCAGGCCGCGGTGGTTCATGCGGCCGCGACGCCCTACCGCGAGCGCTCGCATTTTGACGGCCAGGACGTCCTGGAAAGCGGTCTCGTCAATCCGGGCGCGAGCGACAGCGGCTGGCTCAATCGCGCGTGGCATACGCTGGCGCCGGCCGAGCGGGTCGGCGGCAAGCAGGCTTTCGCGGTGGGACCGATCACGCCGCTGGTCGCGCGCGGCCCCGCGCCGGTGATGTCGTGGACGCCGGCGAAATTGCAACCGGCGAGCGACGATACCATGGGCCGGCTGCTCGATCTTTACCGGCACACCGACCCCTCGCTCGGCCGTGCGCTTGAGGAGCGCGGCGCACTGGCGGCGATCGCGCGCGGCGACAGCGCGGGCATGGCGCCCGCCAAAATCGCCGCGACGCCCGGTATTCCCGGCGCGGCGGTTCGGGCTTATTTCGCGGAAGCCGCGGGCGCCGCGGCGAAATTCATGGCGCGGCCGGATGGTCCGCGAGTCGGTGCGCTGGCGTTCGACGGCTGGGACACCCATGCCGACGAGGGCGCGGCGCATGGCCGGCTCGCCGCGTTGCTTGGCGCGCTCGACGGCGCCTTCGGCGCGATTGAAACCGGGATGGGCGAGGCGTGGAAGGAAACCGCGGTGGTCGTCACCACCGAGTTTGGCCGCACCGCGCGCATCAATGGCACCGAAGGCACCGACCACGGCACCGCGACGGTGGCGCTTCTGGCCGGTGGCGCCATCAAGGGCGGCCGCGTCATCGCCGACTGGCCCGGCGTCAAGGAAAACGCGCTGTACCAGGGCCGCGACCTTAAGCCGACGACCGACCTGCGCGCGGTAATGAAGGGCCTGTTGCGCGACCACCTGCGGGCCGACGAGCGGGTATTGGCGAGCACGGTGTTTCCCGGCAGCGAGGCCGTAAAGCCGATGGGCGGAATGATCGTCTGATCGCGAGGGTGAAGTGGCCTGCGCGCCGGCGCGCGGCGACCGCAATTGCTCGGCTATGAATGGCCGACGGGGGGCTCTTCGGCGTTAACCAATAGTTAACGATCTTTTCAAGCCTGGCTAAAACCGGGTACTCTTGCAGCCATGAGTGCGCGATCTCTAGTCTGGCCGCTGACAACCCGAAAGATCCTGATGCTTCTCGGGGCGGTTTTTATCGTGTGGTCTTGGTACGTGCAAAAACCCGCCCCGGCCATCGCGCCCAGCGAGCAGCTAGTGGAATATCTTTTTACCTGATCGTTCGGCACCAAGCTCGGGGCCTTTCCTCGATCTCGCAACTTGGCCGCTCCGAATTTTGCGGGAAGATCTTAGGGAGTTCGAAGCTCATGCAGGCAATGGCGCCCGGCGTCACCAAGGCCAATTCCGGTCTTGACGGCATCGTCTGGAATATCCTCGGGCAAACTTATGTGCCGAAGCAATTGAGTGAGGCGTCGTTTGCGTGGCATGCGACCTTGCCGCCCGAAACCTTCGTGCCGCCGCACATCCATCCGACCCAGCACGAGTTTATCTACTTGCTGGAGGGGAAGATGGACGCGGTAATCGACGGCAAGGAATTTGTCGCCACGGCGGGCGATCTGCTCAAGTTGCCGATGGGCATTCCGCACGGCCTGTTCAACAAATCCGATCAGGTCATCAAATGCCTGTTCTGGGTCACGCCGACCCGCAAGCTCTATAACCTGTTCTGGGCGATCCATTCGATGAAACAGCAAAATCCGCCGGACGTTGTCGCCCTGTCGGCGCAGCACGAAGTCAATTTCCTGCCGCCGCCGGGATAATCAGCATCGCCAGCAGATACCGCCGCTCATTCCCGCGTAAGCGGGAAATCCAGTTCTTAATAAGCCGGATCCCCGCTGGAGCCTGTGCTCGGCCGATCGAAGATCGGTCCCGAGTGCCGGGACGAACGGTAAAGGTCACGCCACCTTACCCGCCTTGTTGACCTGTTCCTTGGCGAAGCCGGCCTTCGCTGCATAGCCGCGCACGATCGCCTTGCGCTCCTCGTACGACAGCACCTTGTCGACATCGTCGAAGCCGTCGGGCGCGCGCGCTTCGACCGCGTCGATCACGCCCTCCGGCCCGCCGGAGCGGTTCGAGCGCACGATCTGCGCCGTCATTGGCAACCGCTCGCATTCATAGGCCCACAGCGCCTGCCCGGCATGGTCGGCCTCGCGCAGGCGATCGGCGAGGCAGCGGGCGTCGAGGATCGCTTGCGAGGCGCCGTTCGAGCCGACCGGATACATCGGGTGCGCCGCGTCGCCGAGCAAGGTGACGCGGCCGTGCGTCCAGTGCGGCAGCGGGTCGCGGTCGCACATCGGATATTCCCAGAACTCCGGCGTCGACTCGATCAGCGACCTGGCGTCGACGAAGGGAATTGAAAACCGCTGCACGTGCGGCATCAGGTCTTCGGGCTTACCCGCGCGCGACCAATCTTCCTTGCGCGGCGACGCGCCACCTTCGTCGATTTTCACCAGCACCGCCCAGTTGGTCAGCGGCTTGTCTTCGGCGGCGCCTTCGCCGATCGGGTAAACCACCAGTTTGCCGGCCATGCCGCCGGCGATCACCATCGAGCGGCCGGTCAGGAATTTCGGCCAGTCGATCGCGCCGCGCCACAGCATCGAGCCGTTCCAGCGCGCCGGGCCTTCATCCGGATAGAGCGTCTCTCGCACGGTTGAATGGATGCCGTCGGCGCCGACCAGGACGTCGCCACGCGCGGTGGCGCGGTGCGAGCCGTCGCGATCGAAAAAGTAACAGGTGACGCCGCCTTCATCCTGCGTGAACGCGCCGAGCCGGTGCCCGGTGTGAACGCGGGACTCGCCGAGCCGCGCGCAGGTCGCCTGGTGGATCACCGCCTGCAGCCGGCCGCGGTGAATCGAAAATTGCGGATATTCGAAGCCGGCATCGGTTCCGCGCGGCTCGCGCCAGATCTCCTGGCCGGTGCGGTTCATGTAGAAGAGTTCGTGGGTCCGAATTCCAACCCGGTCGAGGCTGTCGAGCAGCCCAAGCTCCGCCAGCTCCTTTATCGCGTGCGGCAGCGTGTTGATGCCGACGCCGAGCTCGCGCACGGCGTCGGCTTGCTCGTAGATCTCGCAATCGATGCCGCGCGCATGCAGCATCAGCGCCGCGGTCAAACCGCCAATTCCGCCCCCGACGACGATGACCTTCAAGGCGCACACCTCAAGGCGACAGGAATATCGCGCATTAAGCGGCCGCGCCGGCCTTCCGGCGCCTGGGCGGACATCAGGGTAATCGCCCAAACCCGTTGACTCAACGCTGTAGTACCCGGCCAAATGGCATCAGCGAGCCTCGGCAGAGGGGCATTTCCAGGCGGGGAGTTATGTGATGGCCATCATGACGAAATGTGGACTGATCGCGGCCGCAGCCGTCGTTTTAGCGGCAAGCGGCGCCCAGGCGCAGGACAAAATCCGCATCGGCCTGATCTACACGCTGTCGGGGCCGGCTTCCGCGCTCGGCCAGCAATCGAAGAACGGCTTCGAGCTGGCGGTGAAGGACCTTGGCGGCAAGATGGGCGGCAAGGACGTCGAACTGTTCGTTGCCGACGACGAGCTCAAGCCCGATGTCGCGATCCAGAAGGCGCAAGGCATGATCGAGCGCGACCACGTCGACTTCGTGGTGGGCCCGATCTTCTCAAACATCCTGGTCGCGATCCACAAGCCGGTGATCGACGCCGGCAAGATTTTTATCAGCACCAATGCCGGCACCTCGAACTTCGCCGGCGCGGCGTGTGACCCCAATTTCTTCGTCACCTCGTATCAGAACGACCAGATTTACGAGGCGATAGGGGCGGCCTCCAACAAGCTCGGTTACAAGCGTGTCTACGCTCTGGTGCCGAACTATCCGGCGGGCAAGGACGCGATTGCCGGGTTCAAGCGCGCCTTCAAGGGCGAACTCGTCGAGGAATCGCTGGTGCCGCTCAACACCACCGACTTCGGGCCGGAGGTAGCGAAGCTCGGAGCATCGAAGGCCGACGCTCTCTTCACCTTCATGCCGGGCGGGCTCGGCATCAATCTCATCAACACCTTCGTGCGCGCCGGGTTGAAGGACAAGATTCCCGTGATCTCCGCATTTACCGCCGACGAGGCGACGCTGCCGGTGCTGAAGGACAATGCGATCGGCATCTATGGCGCGCTGACCTGGGCGCCGAACATGGACAATCCGGCCAACAAGAAATTCGTTGCCGAGTACGAAGCCGCCAACAACGCGGTGCCGGCGTCCTACGCCATGCAGGCCTATGACGCCGCCAATCTGATCAACAGCGCGGTGACCGCGGTGAAGGGCAATCTCGCCGACCAGAACGCCGTGCGCGCCGCGCTCAAGAAGGCGGCCTTTAGCTCGGCGCGCGGGCCCTTCAAGTTCAACGTCAACGGCTACCCGATTGAGGATTTCTCCCTGACCAAGGTCGCCAAGCGCGCCGACGGCAAGTACGAGACGCAGATTACCGAGAAAATCTTCTCGGACCATGCCGACGGCTACGCCAAGGACTGCAAGGCCAAATAATAATCCGGCAGGTCTGCAAGCTTTCGTGTTTCACGAACTGGACTTGTTTTGTCAGCCTTCGCAAACAAGAGGGTTCAGAGCCGTTGTAGATTGGGCGGCCGAGTTACGATACGGGGTCGAGATGAACGCACGACGCGGGTTTTTTAGGATCGGACTATTTCTTGCTCTTCCATGTTTCGCAATTTCGCTCTTGCTAGCCGTTGTGAGCTACGAACCTGCGGCGCCGACAGTGCCGCCGCCTTCGCGAGGCTCCGTTCTCGACCCGACACCAAAATTTGACCCATCAAAGCCGTTTACGGTGGTTTCAGAGCCTGGCATTGACGGTCGGCTTTTGGCGGCCGGTGCGTTTGCCGGCCTCGGCGGCGTCTTATTCCTAACAGCGGTTGGTATTGGATGGATTTTTGATGGGTTTCGGCGGCAGTCATAGTCATCCCGCTAACACATATTTCACTGTTTGTTTTAGGCTTAAATATTATATGGATATAATAATATGCGGCGTAAGGATCGGCTCATGCGCGCGGTTTGTCTCGGCGGCGGCCCCGGCGGCCTCTATTTCGCGATCTCGCTGAAGCGGCGCGATCCTGCGCACCAGGTCGTGGTGGTGGAGCGCAACAAGCCGGACGACACGTTCGGCTGGGGCGTGGTGCTGTCCGACGAGACGCTCGCCAATCTTGAGGCCAATGATCCGGAAAGCGCGAAGCTCGTTCGCGAGTCGTTCGTCTACTGGGATGACATCGCGGTGCATTACCGCGGCAAGACGGCACGCTCGGGCGGCCATGGCTTTTCCGGAATCGGCCGCAAGCGGCTGTTGAACATTCTCCAGCAGCGTGCGCGGGCTCTGGGCGTCAAGCTCGAATTCGAGACCGAGGCCAAGGAGGTCTCGGCTTACGCGGATTTCGATTTGATCGTCGGCGCCGACGGCGCCAATTCGCGGGTGCGCGGCGCCCACGCCGAGGTGTTCAAGCCCGATATCGACGTGCGCGCCTGCAAATATATCTGGCTCGGCACCCACCAGAAATTCGACGAGGCCTTCACCTTTATTTTCGAAGAGACCGGGCACGGCTGGATTTGGGCGCACGCCTACCAGTTCGACAGCGATACCGCGACCTTCATCGTCGAATGTTCGGACGAGACCTGGCGCCGCGCCGGCTTCGATCGCATGGACACCGGCGAAACGATAGCAGCCTGCGAGAAAATCTTCGCGCGCAATCTCGGCGGCCACAAATTGATGTCGAACGCCCGGCATTTGCGCGGCTCGGCCTGGCTCAACTTCAACCGCGTGCTGTGCGAGCGCTGGAGCCACAACAACATCGTCTTGCTCGGCGACGCCGCGGCGACCGCGCATTTTTCGGTCGGCTCCGGCTCTAAACTCGCGCTGGAGAGCGCCATTGCGTTGGCGGAATATCTTCGCACCGAATCGACAATGGAGCAGGCATTCCGCCGCTACGAAGATGAACGGCGGTTTGAGGTTCTGCGGCTGCAAAGCGCGGCGCGAAACTCGACCGAATGGTTCGAGAACGTCGAGCGTTATCTCAATCTCGACCCGGTGCAGTTCAATTATTCGCTGCTGACGCGCTCGCAGCGCATCAGCCACGAGAACCTGCGCGAGCGCGACGAGATCTGGCTCGGCGACGCGGAACGCTGGTTTGAGCGGCAGGCTACCGGGCGCGAGCCGCAGATGACGCGGGCGCCGATGTTCGTGCCGTTCCGCGTGCGCGGCGTTGAACTCAAAAATCGCGTCGTGGTGTCGCCGATGGCGCAGTACCGCGCGGTCGACGGCACGCCGACCGACTGGCATCTGGTGCATTACGCCGAACGGGCCAAAGGCGGGGCGGGGCTGGTCTTCACCGAGATGACCTGCGTCTCGCCGGAAGGCCGCATCACGCTCGGCTGCACGGGATTGTACGCGCCCGGGCACGAAGCGGCGTGGAAGCGGATCGTCGACTTTGTTCACGCCGAGAGCGACGCCAAAATCGCCATTCAGCTCGGTCATTCCGGCGCCAAAGGCTCGACCCAGCTCGGCTGGGAAACCATGGATGCCCCGCTGCCTAAGGACAACTGGGCGCTGATGGCGCCGTCGGCGGTGGCCTGGAGCAAGGACAATCAGACGCCCCGCGAGATGACGCGAGCCGACATGAACAAGGTGCGCGACGAATTCGTGCGCTCGGCGCAGATGGCGGCGCGCGCCGGCTTCGACTGGCTCGAATTGCACTACGCGCACGGCTACCTGATGTCGGCCTTTATTACGCCGCTCACCAACAAGCGCACCGACGGCTATGGCGGCAGCCTCGACAATCGTCTGCGGTTTCCGCTCGAAGTGTTCCGCGCAGTGCGCGCGGTATGGCCGGACGACAAGCCGATCTCGGTGCGCATTTCCGCCAACGACTGGGTGCCGGACGGCATTTCGCCGCAGGACGCGGTCGAGGTCGCGCGAATTCTGACCGAGGCCGGCGTCGACATGATCGACGTCTCGGCCGGGCAGACCAGCAAACACGCGAAGCCGGTTTACGGCCGCATGTTCCAGACGCCGTTCTCCGATCGCATCCGCAACGAGGCCGGCGTCGCGACGCTTGCCGTTGGCAACATCTACGACGCCGATCACGTCAATTCGATCCTGATGGCGGGGCGTGCCGATCTGGTTTGCCTGGCGCGGCCGCACCTCGCCGATCCGTACTGGACGCTGCACGCCGCGGCCGCCCTCGGTTACGAGGGGTCGACCTGGCCGAAGCCTTATTGGCCGGGCCGCGATCAGTTGCATCGGTTGAAGTCACGGCCCGACGCGATGACGGGGAAGGTGTGATGGGCGCTCTCGACGGCCTGCACGCGCTGATCACCGGCGGCGGCAGCGGCATCGGCGCAGCGATCGCGCTGTCGCTGGCGCAGGAGGGTGCGGCGGTGTCGCTGGTTGGCCGGCGCAAGGCGCAGCTCGACCGCATCGCGAGGAAATTGCCGAAGGCCGTTGCGATCGTTGCGGACGTCACGAACGCAAGCGATTGCGCGGCGATGGTGGCGTCGGCGCGCGATGTGCACGGGCCGATCGATATCGTCATCGCCAACGCCGGTGTGGCGGAAAGCGCGCCGGCCGCCAAAATCTCGGCGGAACATTGGCAGCACATGATCGGCGTCAATCTGACCGGCGCGTTTTTCACGGCGCAAGCGGCGTTGGCGGACGTGACGCGCCAGGGCGGGGGCACACGCCGCATCGTATTCACCGCCTCGACCGCGGGGCTCAAGGGTTATCCCTATGTGGCGGCCTATTGCGCCGCCAAGCACGGCGTCGTCGGTCTGGCGCGCGCTTTGGCAGCGGAACTTGGCAAGACCGGCCTGACCGTAAACGCCGTGTGCCCCGGCTTCACCGATACGCCGCTGCTGGCCGCCTCGGCGGCGGCCATTGCCGGCAAAACCGGCCGCAGCCTGGACGAGGCGCGCGCCGCGCTCGCCAGGGACAATGCCGGCGGCCGTCTGATCGCGCCGGAGGAAGTCGCCGCCAAGGTGCTATGGCTGTGCTCGCCGGCGGCGGCGGCGGTCAACGGCGAAGCCATCGTCATCGCCGGAGGTGCTGGATGACCGCCGCCGTTACGCCAAAGCCGCGCCAGACCGCGGCCTCGCTCGGCAAGCAGCGGCTGCGGCTGTGGATCCGAATCATTCGCACCGCCCGCACTATCGAATCAGAGGTGCGCGCGCGCCTGCGTGTCCAGTTCAGCGTGACGCTACCGCAGTTTGACGTGATGGCGGCGCTCGATCGGAAGCAGGATGGCATGACCATGACCGAGCTGTCGCGCTTCTTGATGGTGTCGAACGGCAACGTCACCGGCATCATCGACCGGCTGGTGGCCGACCGGTTGGTGATGCGCGCGCCGCCGGTGCAAGATCGCCGCGCCATCGTCGTGCGGCTCACCGCGAAGGGCGCGACCCGTTTCACGGCAATGGCCAAGGCGCACCAGGGCTGGGTCGACAAGTTGCTGTCGGATTTCGGCGCGACCGAAGCGGAAATGATGATCGGGCACCTCGAAGGACTGGCCAGCCGAATTCGCAACGGAGGATCGCGTGCATGAACATGAGTCATTTCAAGCCGGCGCATTTTAACTGGCGCGCCGAGGATGGCGTCGCCGTGATCAGCCTAGTGCGGCCGGAGCGAAAAAATCCGATCACCTTCGAGGCCTATGCAGAGTTGCGCGACGCCTTCCGCAGTCTCGCGCAGGCCGATGACATCAAAGCCGTTGTATTCGGCTCGAACGGCGGCAATTTCTGCTCGGGCGGCGACGTGCGCGACATTATCGGGCCGCTGCTCGACCGCGACATGAAAGGCTTGCTCGACTTCACCCGGATGACCGGCGATTTGGTGAAGGCGATGCGCGCCTGTCCGCAGCCGGTGATCGCCGCGGTCGACGGAGTTTGCGTCGGGGCCGGCGCGATGATCGCGTTGTTCTGCGACATCCGGCTCGGTACGCCAGCCGCCAAGACGGCGTTCTTGTTCACCCGGGTCGGTCTGGCGGGTTGTGACATGGGGGCCTGCGCGATGTTGCCGCGCGTCATCGGCCAGGGTCGCGCCTCGGAACTGTTGTTCTCAGGCCGTACCATGACTGCCGATGAGGGCGAACGCTGGGGCTTCTTCAACCGTCTGGTCGCCGTCGATAGACTGGAAGCGGAGGCGGTAGCGTTCGCGCGCCAGCTGGCGCAAGGCCCAAGCTTCGCGCACATGATGACCAAGACCATGCTGGGTCAGGAATGGTCGATGTCGCTCGACCAGGCGATCGAAGCGGAGGCACAGGCCCAAGCGATCTGCATGCAGACCGGGGATTTCAAACGCGCCTACGACGCCTTCGTCGCCAAGGAAAGCCCGCGGTTCGCGGGAAACTGACCGTGTTTGACCGCAGTTACCTCAGCTGGCCGTTTTTCGATGAGCGCCACCGCGCGATCGCCGGTCAACTCGATGTCTGGGCGACGGCAAATTTGGGCGGTTTCGATGACCGCGATATTGACGCGGCTTGCCGGGCGTTGGTCACGCAGCTTGGCTCCGGCGGATGGCTGAAATTCACGGCCCCCGGCGACGAGCCCAGTGAGAAAATCGATGTTCGCAGTTTGGCGCTCATTCGCGAAACATTGGCGCGTCATTCCGGCCTTGCTGACTTTGTCTTTGCCATGCAGGGGCTGGGCGCGGGCCCGATATCGCTGTTCGGCACCCCGGCGCAGCGTGCCACCTGGCTGCCGAAAACGCGTGCGGGACAAGCCATAGCGGCCTTCGCGCTATCGGAGCCGGCTTCGGGTTCTGACGTCGCTAATATCACGACCGCCGCCCGGCGTAGCGCCGAAGGCTTTGTGCTCGACGGCGAGAAAACGTGGATTTCGAACGGCGGCATCGCCGATTTTTACATTGTGTTTGCACGCACCGAGGAAGCCGAAGGCGCGCGGGGGCTTTCAGCGTTCATCGTCACCGCCGATAATCCGGGACTATCGGTGGCAGAGCGCATCGAAGCGATCGCGCCGCATCCGCTGGCCCGTCTGCAATTCAAAAATTGCCAGCTCGGAGCCGAAGCTTTAATCGGCGATGCCGGCGATGGGTTCAAGATCGCGATGGCGACGCTCGACGTGTTCCGCACGACGGTCGGCGCGGCGGCCCTTGGCTTTGCCCGCCGCGCCCTTGCCGAGACGGTCAAACGCGCCAACAGCCGCAAGCTGTTCGGCGCGCCGCTGTCGGAATTGCAGTTGGTGCAGGGCCACATCGCCGACATGGCGGTCGAGATCGACGCGGCGGCGCTCTTGATCTACCGCGCCGCCTGGACCAAGGATAACGGCGCGGCGCGGGTAACCAGGGAAGCTGCGATGGCCAAATTGTACGCCACCGAAGCGGCCCAGCGAGTGATCGATGCGGCCGTGCAAATTCATGGAGGCGACGGGGTACGCTCGGGTCATCCGGTCGAGGCGCTATACCGAGAGATTCGTGCGCTGCGCATTTACGAAGGCGCCACCGACGTCCAGAAGATCGTGATCGCGCGATCTGTGCTTTCGGCGGCCGCGGGGCATTAGCATGGCCAGGACGGCAAGACTTCCCTCATTGGGTCCCTCCGCGCATGTCGATACCTTCACACGCGACAATCTTCCGCCGTTCGATCAGTGGCCGGACATCCTGCTCGACCGGCCGGAGTTTCATTACCCGGAGCGCCTGAACGCCGCAGTCGAACTGACCGACCGCATGGTGGAGCGCGGCTTCGGCGACCGGGTTGCGCTGATCGGCAACGGCCGCCAGCGTACCTACAAGGAACTCGCCGATTGGTCGAACCGCCTTGCCCACGCGCTGGTCGAGAATTACGGAATAAAGCCGGGTAATCGCATTCTAATTCGATCCGGCAACAGTCCGGCGCTGGTTGCCGCCTGGCTCGGGGCGACAAAAGCCGGCGCGGTCGTGGTCAACACCATGCCGATGTTGCGCGCCGTCGAACTGGCGAAGATCGTCGACAAAGCGGAAATCGCCTTCGCGTTGACCGACAGCCGGATCGCCGACGAAATCGTCGCTTGCGCCAAAACCAGCCAATTTCTCAAGCAGGTCGTCAATTTCGATGGCACCTCGAACCATGACGCCGAACTCGACCGTGTCGCGCTTGGCAAATCGGTGAGGTTCGACGCGGCTCCCACCGGGCGCGACGATGTGGCATTGCTTGGGTTCACTTCGGGAACGACCGGGGAGCCGAAGGCGACGATGCACTTTCATCGTGATCTTTTGATCATCGCCGATGGTTACGCCAAAGAGGTTTTGCAGGTAACGCCCGACGATGTGTTTGTCGGCTCGCCCCCGCTGGCCTTCACATTTGGCCTCGGCGGTCTCGCGATATTTCCGCTGCGTTTCGGCGCGACCGCGATTCTGCTGGAAAACGCCTCGCCCCTGAACATGATCGAAATCATCGAAACATATAAGGCGACGATTTCCTTCACGGCGCCGACCGCCTATCGCGCCATGATGGCCGCGATGGACGCGGGCGCCGATCTTTCTTCGTTGCGTCTTGCCGTCTCGGCCGGGGAAACCCTTCCTGCGCCGGTATTTGAGGAGTGGACCCGCAAAACCGGCAAGCCGATCCTCGACGGCATCGGCACCACCGAAATGCTGCATATTTTTATCAGCGGCCGCATTGCCGACGCCAGCGCCGGCGCGACTGGCCGGCCCGTTACGGGTTATCAGGCCAAGATTGTCGACGCGGACATGAATGAGGTTTCACGCGGAACAGTCGGGCGGCTTGCCGTGCGGGGCCCGACCGGATGCCGCTATCTCGCCGACAAACGGCAGACGTCTTACGTTTGCGATGGCTGGAACTTAACCGGCGATGCATTCAGGTGCGATGACGAGGGCCGATTCCACTTTGCGGCGCGCGCCGACGACATGATTATCTCGGCGGGTTACAACATCGCGGGCCCGGAGGTCGAGGCGGCGCTGCTGTCGCATCCACATGTCGCGGAATGCGCGGTGGTTGGCATTTCCGACACCGAACGCGGGCAGATCGTCTCAGCCTTCGTCGTGCTTAAGGCCGGCGGCATTGGCGACGAAGTCTGCGTCAAAGTTCTGCAGGACCATGTGAAGGCGACAATCGCGCCGTACAAATATCCGCGCGCCATAAAGTTCGTCGATGCCTTGCCGAAAACGCAGACTGGCAAAATCCAGCGCTTCAAATTGCGGCAACTCAATTGAACAGATGTTTCCATGAGCAAAAACGATTTTGAATTTCTACAACCGGACGGCTGGGCCGCGCCGAGGGGCTACGCTAACGGCATCGTTGCCCAAGGCCGGCAGGTGTACATCGCCGGACAGATTGGCTGGAATGCGCGGGCCCAATTCGAAAGCGACGATTTTGTCGTGCAGGTGGAGACTGCGCTGCGCAATATTGTGCAGGTGCTGGCCGCCGCCGGCGGCGAGCCGCGCCATCTGGTCCGATTGAATTGGTATCTGACCGACAAGGCTGAATATGTCGCGCGCCAACGCGAGATCGGCGCGGCCTATCGCCGTGCGCTCGGGCGGCATTTTCCGGCCATGACGCTGCTTGTGGTCGCGGGCCTGCTCGAACCCCGCGCCAAGGTCGAAATTGAAGCGACTGCGGTTATTCCACTGATGTCTCCGGTCACTACGGCTTCGGACCGCCCGACGATATAATATAAACTGCGCCCTGGCGGTGCCCCGCTTTATGCTATCGTCAGGTCATATGATGACTGGTGAAGAATTGCCCGCGATTGCTGCATGACCTCGGTAAAAAGACAGCATCGATCCGCTTTTCTGGTGCGCACCATCGCGATGTCGAGTTGACCTTCTTCACCGCCGGCCCCGGCAGCCAGACGCTGGTGGTCGCGCTTTACTATGCGGTCTATGCCGCCGGCGTTCGAGCCGGCCAGTCGATCGACGCCATGGCGGTGGTCTATATGTGTACCACGCTGGTCTGGTTGCTGATCGCGCTGCGATTTGTCGATCCGACCCAGATTGTCACGCGCGCCAAGCGCGAAGCCGCCCACTAGGATAGAGCGAGCGCGAATCATGCCGATGAAAACTGAAACCCGGGAAAAATTGAAAACCGTCAGCGTTGCAACGGTGTCCACTGCGCTGTTCAAGCGCGGGCTTCGCGTCCAATGCATCCAGGGCGTTCGTCCGGTTGGCCCGAACCAGCCGAAGCTGCTCGGCGAGGCTTTCACGCTGCGCTATATTCCGGCGCGCGAGGATCTTAATCCGATTACGGTGTTCACCGACCGCTCGCATCCGCAACGGAAGGGTGTTGAAACTTGTCCAGCCGGCAGCGTTCTCGTGATGGACAGCCGCAAGGACGCGCGCGCCGCCTCGGCCGGCGCGATTCTGGTGGCGCGGCTGCAGCAGCGCGGGGTCGCCGGCGTCGTCACCGACGGCGGCTTTCGTGACGCCGAGGAGATCGCCGCGCTGAAATTTGCCGCCTACCACCAGCGGCCGAGCGCGCCGACCAACTTGACGCTGCATCACGCCATCGCGCTCAACGAGCCGATCGCTTGCGGCGATGCGCCGGTGTTTCCGGGCGACATTGTTGTGGGCGACGGCGACGGCGTTATCGTCATTCCGGCGGGCATCGCCGACGACATCGCCAGCGAAACGTTCGAGATGACTGCGTTTGAAGATTTCGTTGCCGAGCAAGTGCAGAAAGGCCGCTCGACCTTCGGACTCTACCCGCCGACCGACGAGCAGACTGCCGTCGACTTCAAGGCTTGGCGAAAATCGAACAGCCGCTAAGTCGTTCTTCAGCGCCGGCGAGTTCGAAACGCAACGTAAGCAAAATCTGAAACGGACGTGCCAGAATTGTTGGCGTGAAACGTTTGTTGCAAGCCCGGCATTCGGCCGTTAAACTCCCGCGCATGCAAGGCGGCCTGACAGCGCGGCTCAAGTCGGAATTCGACGGCTTTTCGTCGAGATTTCAGGACGTTGCCCGCTGGATGATAGACCAC